>CANRDQ010000005.1 GCA_947629395.1 uncultured Bacilli bacterium | reverse complement strand
TGTTATTAAAAATTTTTTTATATTTCTAACATTATTCATTATAAAAATAGATAAATATAATAATGAAAAACTTAAAATACAGCCAATATTGTTTTCAGCAAGTGATGCAGTAATAGGAACATTATATAAGATTTTAGCATTATTAACAGCCTCATGTAGAGTTTTTAATAAATTATCATCATATAATTCAAAATGTTCTCTTGGTGCATCAATTGCAACTTTAGTAGGTAAAGCTCCTGTTCCTACTCTTACAGTAAGAAAATCTTTATCAGTAATAACTTTGTTCCAAAGTTTATCTCTATCTTGAGTTACTATTTCATAACACCTTTTTAAGGTTGGATTATTATCAAATAAAGCTTCTTTTTCTTTTTGTTGAGCAAGTTGGATTTCATCTACTTTACTAGAAAGATAAGCACAATATTTATCTTCTCTTAATTTTTCACGTTTTTTAGCTTGTTTCTTTTGATAACGTGAAAGTATAATTGGGAAAATGAAACAACCTATAACCATTGCCACAGCGGTTAATAGAGATGGTAATGTTGCCCCAAAATCTTGAGTATTTAAATAAGTATTATAAGCTGATAAACACATTACTAAGGCAAAGACAACCATCGTTATTCTTGATCCTAACATTATCCACATTGGCATTTCTTCTCGCATTTCTTTTCTTGGTGGTGGATCAATAGTTATAGATTGCGCTGATACTATATTTTTTAAATTAGGTTTATGATAAAAATATTCATTAGGTTGATATAAAGGTATATATCCTTCATCATCTAATTTTACATTATTATCGACAACTGGAGGTTTTAAGGCTTTTAATCTTCTAACTTTAATTTTACTGGAATCCATTACTTTAATAAATTCTTGCATCCAAGCTACTCTTACTCCATTTACAAAGATAACATCTCCTCTTTTTAGAATAGCTCTAGATACTCTTTTATTATTTAAGTAAACACGACAATTAGGATCATCACTAATATTTAAATACCATCTAGTTCCCTCTTTAATGATTTTAACAGAACCTGAAAAATCAAAAGCTTGTGGTCCATAAATCTGACATTCATCAGTTTTACCAATCATAATAGAGGTCGTATCAATCAAATATAAAGGCCATATATTTTTATTAATAGTATCTCCACAATATAGAATTGGGTTACTTGTGCATCCAGCTATATTTAATTTATAAGATATATCATTCTCTAAAACACTAATTTCAGCGTTATCACTAGTTACAGCTCTGAAATTAGAATCATTTCTAAGATACCACTTATTATTTTGGAAAAACACATTAAAAAAGAATTGTCCCTCTTTTGTACGTGGAATATATTTAAACAAAAAATTCTCATCTGTATTATCTGAAAGATGATATTTTTGAATACTATCATTATCTGCGATATATAAAATCATAAAACCCTCTCCTATTATGTATTTTACTCATAATAAATATATCATAAAATGAAAATAAAGACTAGTATAATAACCATGTTTTTTATAAAAAAAACAAAACTTTTCGTTTTGTTATCTCTCTTAAATATAAACTAAATTTATGAGGTTCCGTATGCTTTCTTTTTACTTGTAAGTTTTCTTTTGATTCTATTGGTTACACTTCCAAGGGCAGTACCAAAAACAAGTACTGTTATATAAGTAACGACGATACCTAATACTCTATTATCTAAACATAAATCAAAATAAAGTATAGTCTTTAATAAAACACCATGTACTAAATATATTACCAAAGTTTTATTTCCTAAATGTGAAAATAAATTTTTTTCTTTAGAAGTAACAGTTAAAATAAAACCACAGAATACAAAAGATATTAAATAAATTAAACTTCTTCTAATAAAACATTCTAAAGTTGTATCATATTTATAATAATTATATTTTAAATAAACATCTTTAAATAGAAAGAATCCTTGATTAAATATAAACCAGATAGTAATTCCTATTACTAAAGCAAAAAGTACATATTTATATTTTTTAGATAATTCTATAAATTTCATTTCTTCAGAATAATAACCTAAAACAAAGAATGGTAATGATGTAGCAGTTCTCATTATGGAAAAGTATTTACTAAAATCAGTTAAGAAACCTGATAAAATCGCTATTAACATACTAACGATAAATACTTTTTTAAAATCAAACTTTCTAATGATATATTCCGTCAAGTATAACCATCCTACTGACTCTAAATACCAAAGAGTAAATCTAGGAATAAAAACACTGGTATCTTTATCAATTATTTTTAAACCATATTTATAATATGTAGTAATTAAAGTTTGCGCAATCACAAAAATTATAAACATTTTTAAAGCTCTTTTTAGAGGTTCTTTTTTACTTTTTTTGGCAAATTTTCCAGTTAAAAAGATAAAAAGAGGTACAGCGAAAAAATAAAGTAGTTTTAACCAATCACAGTTAAAGCTATCAAAATCTACATAAGTAGTTACTGTATGAATTAAAACTATACATAGTATTAGAAATCCTTTTATATTATCAAAATAAAAAATTCTTCCCATCGAATCACCTTTTTTCATTATAACACCCCAAGAAATATTTTCAACCCACAAAAAAAGATACTTTATAGTGTCTTTATAAAATATCTTATTATTTAATATAGATTTTATGTTAATTTTATTTTTTTTATTTTTTTATGAATTTTCATTATCTCTAATAGTTATTATATATCGTGATATTTCTTTTTTAGTGATATTATCAATAATATTTTTTTCTAACAATCCACCATTTTTTATTATAACTTTTGAAGATGCTACATTATCTTTAAAACAAGTTATTAATATTTTTGGTATGTGTTTATCACGATACTTTTTAATCGCATTTTCTAAAGCTTTGGTGGCATATCCTTTTTTTCTTTCTTCTGGTTTTATGTAATAGGCAACATGACCTAATCGTTCAAAATAATCTTGATTTAGTTTATGTCTTAAATCAATGGTTCCTACTACATCATTATTAACTATAATCCAATAAACAGTAGCGGGTACGTCTCTTTTAGAAATATTTTTCCCTTTTCGGCGATTATTTAATCTTTCTAACATTTCATCAAATGTTTCATTATCTCTAATTAAAGAATTTCCTAATTCGTTGTAATCACCATGTTTTTTAGCGGAGTTAATAAGCTCTTCAAAACTTTGTTGGTATTTCTTATTTGGTAAAACTAATTTCATATATTTCACTTCATTTCTAAAATATATTTTTAATTTATTGTAACAAACTACTACTAAAAAACAAAGAAATTATTAGTTAAACATTTTTATTTCTTTAATTTAATATAATTTATACTATTATTTATTTAATTCTGATTCATATAGTTTTTTATATTCAGGACATTTTTTTAATAATTCTTGATGTGTTCCTTCGGCTATAATGTGTCCTTGTTCTAAGTACATAATTCTATCGGCATTAATAATTGTTGATAATCTATGAGCTATTATTAAAATAGTATACTCTCTTTTAATATTATCAATGGCCTCTTGTATTTTTTCTTGAGTTTCATTATCTAAAGCACTAGTGGCTTCATCAAATAAAATAATTTCTGTCTTTTGAAGTAAAGCTCTCGCAATGGCCACTCTTTGTTTTTGTCCTCCTGATAAGTTTACTCCACCTTCTCCTATAATAGTGTCATAACCATCAGGTAAAGTTTTTATAAAGTCATCAAGACAAGCTAGTTTACAAGCTTCTATCATTTCTTGTTCGGTCATATCTTCTTTTACCAATCTAAAATTATCACGAACACTTAAATTAAAGATATAGGGATTTTGATTAATAATCGTGATATTACCACGAATGGTATCTTTATCTAATTTTTGAATATTAACTCCATCAATTAAAATTTCCCCTTTTTTACTATCATACATCTTACATAATAAATTAAAAATTGTAGTCTTACCTGCGCCACTCTTACCAACAAAGGCTACTGTTTCATTAGCTTTTATCTTAAAGTTAAGATTCTTTAAAACATCTTTTTCTCCATAAGAGAAAGTTACGTTTTTAAATTCAAAATTACCTTCTACTTTAGCTAGATGTTTATTTCCAAACTTTTCTTTTTTAAATTCTTCACCGTGCATTATGGCATATATTCTAGATGAGGATAAATTATAATCTTTAACTCCTTCAAGTAATGTACCAACAGAAGTAGCAAAATTAGAGAATCTAGCTGCGTAATTATGAATAACTATTGCTGTTGCGACTTCAATATAACCATTGGTAATTAAGTAAATCAATAAAAATATTAGAACTAAATCACTTATATCATTAATGGTACCTCTTACAAACATAAACTTACGATTAAGATCAGACATATTATATCTTTCTTGATTTAAATCTACTACCTTTTTATTCAATTCTTTAATAAAGCTATCTTCGGCATTTAACATTTTTATATCACGTAAACCTCTAACTAATTCACCTACAAAGCCAGAAACTTTTTCACTTTTCTTACGGAATTTTTTATCATTTTCATTATAATTATTAACTCTGAATCTTTCTAAAATAAATAAAATTAAAACGACAAAACTAAAATAAATAAAGGCTATCTTATTAACAATAAATACCGCAATGAAGATACCTAAATTAGTTAAAATATCTCTTAGATAAAAACTTAATAATCCAAAAATATCAGAGATTCTACTAGTATCATTAGTTAATCGATGAATAAAAACACCAGAATTGTTGGTATCAACTACTTTGTTTTCTAATTGTAAAATTTTTCGTCCTAAATCAGTTTGTATTTTAACAAAAGTTTCTCTATAAATAAATTGAACACAATATGATTCTATATAATGTACTACATTTCTTGAGCATTCTACTAAAAACAATACTATACTAATAAGTATTAATTGTTTAAATAAATTATCAGTTAAACTAACTATAGCTTTAGCGCTTAAGATAGGTACAACCACACTAATAATTACATCTAAAATATTAGAAAAGATAAAGACCATTAATTTATATTTTTGACCTTTACTGTATTGCCATGTAAATTTTAAATTTTTAAATAATTCTTCCATACTACCACTCCTTACTACAAATAATAATTAAATATAAACCTCCTTCACCGTAGATAATATCATTACAGTCGACTGAAGAGTCAATAAAAAAAGACTTATTTAAAAGTCCCATGATAATGTCTACATAAATCTTGTAGTTTACAAGTATCACATTCTGGCTTTACAGCCTTACAATGATATCTTCCAAATAATACTAATTGTTTGTGTCGCTTTCCCCAGTCTTTCTTAGCAAATTTCTTCATTAATTTTCTTTCAACATCTTCGACACTATCTTTATTATAAGCTAGTTTTAATCTTTTACTAACTCTTTCAACATGAGTATCTACCGCAATAGCGGGAACATCATAAAGTTCACTTAAAACCACATTAACAGTTTTTCTTCCTACTCCTGGAAAACTTTCTAAAATGTCTCTATCAGTGGGAAATACACCATTATATTCTTCATCTAAAATAGTGGCAATATTTTTTAAAAACAAAGATTTCTTTTTATAAGTACCGACTGGTCTAATAATATTTTCTATATCTTTAATATCGGCTTGTTTTAAATCTTTTAAAGTAGGATATTTCTTAAACAGAATAGGAGTTACTGAATTAACTCTTTTATCTGTTGATTGAGCACTTAAAACTACAGCCATCAACAATTCATAATCTTTATTATAGTTTAATTCACATTTTGGATCTGGTATTAATTCATCTAAATATTTTTCTATTTCTAAAACATTATTCTTCATCTTCTTCAAACCAATCAAAATCCTCTACTTCAATAGTTTCTTCTTGAGCCTTTCTTTCTTTATGTTGTTGTCTATTTTTTTCAATATCTTCTTTAGTCTTAATACCTTTCTTTTCCCATTCATATAAAATCTTATCTATATATCTTAGGTTTGATACACCATTATAAGTAGCTTCTCTTACAGCTTCTTTCATTACTTCATCACTAAAGCCATTTTCAACCCAAGCTTTCATAATTTCATATTCCATAGGACTAAGAGTTCTTCCAAATTCTTTTTCTACTACTTCAAAGATAGTACTACTATCAACATCAGGTTTGTTTATTTCTTCACTCATTAAAAGAGAAAGCTTCATATAGAAATTCTCTAAATTAAGTTGTTCTTCTAGGATATTTTTATCATTTTTAAAGGTTTCTAATGTTAAGAACTTTTTATCACTTAAAACAGAAATATAATTCATAACTTCAGGTAAAGACATATTTAAGTCTTCGGCGATTTTAGTAGGATTAAAAGTAAATTTATTTCCAATATTATATAAGTACATTAACACTAGGAATTCATCTAATGATAATTTTAAATTTTGGATATTTTGGATTAAATAAAGGGGTATTACTATATTACCTTGTTTTAAAATATGTATCATTTTTGAACTTTTCATAGTGAACCCTCCTTTTCTATTAACTAAATTTTTCTTTACAGAACTTTAAGATTTCTTCTTTATCATTTCTTAATTTTTTATATAAAATAGCTTTTTCAATAGCTAAATAAATATCTGATAAATAAGGTCCTGGTTCTTTATTTAACTCTTGCATAATTTCTTCACTACTTATGTTAATATCTCTTCTTTTAGTAATAGGTAAACTAACATAAATAGCGGCAATTTCTTTTTTAGAAATTCCTTTAATAACACCTGCGACACTATTTATATATAATCCATATTTATATAATGTATAAGGATCTTTATTATCTAATTTTAAGGTTTCTTGAACATCTTGAATCATTTCTTTTTCATGATTAGAAAAAGGATAAATATCTAAAACATCTAATAATGCCCATATACCTATTAAAGAGTCTGTACATTTTACTTTACTCAAGTTTTCTAACTCTAACTCTTTATCAAGTCCTAAATCAATGAGATATTTAATACCTTCTAGAGCTCTATCACTAGTAAAGATTTTATCTAATTCTTCTTTCTTTCTTTGATACGATAAATTCTTAATTAAATTTTTCTTTTCTAGTATAGCATTAACAACATCATCTGTTAACTTAAAGTTTAAATTAGTAGCAAAACGTACCGCTCTAAGTATACGAAGACAGTCTTCTTCAAATCTTTCACTAGCATTTCCAACTGTTTTTATTACTTTGGACTCTAAATCTTTTTGTCCATCTAAATAATCAATAATTTTTTTATTACTATCCATACAAATGGTATTAATTGTAAAGTCTCTTCGATTAATATCTTCTTTTAAACTATTAATATATTCTATTTTTTCTGGTCTTCTATTATCGACGTATTTAAATTCTTTTCTAAATGTTGTAATTTCAAATCTAACATTTTGTTTCATAATAGTAATAGAACCATAATCATCACTAAGTATTAGAATATCTTTAAATATTTCTCTTAATTGTTTAGGAGTGGCATTAGTAGTTATATCAACATCATTAGAGTCTATACCTAAAAGATAATCTCTAACAAATCCTCCAACTATATAGGCTTTAAACCCTTGTTCCTCGATCATTTTTAAAACACGTATTGCTTGTTCTAACATATTTTCATCCCTCCTATACAATTATATTTTACCAAGAAATTAAAAAAAAAGGAAGTTATCAGACTAACTTCCTATTCAAATATTTTTTAGTTATTAACTGCGTCTTTTAATGCAGAACCTGCTTTAAATGAAACAGCTTTTCTAGCAGGAATTGTAACAGTTTCACCAGTTCTTGGATTACGTCCTTCACGTGCTGCTCTTTCAGATACAGCGAAAGTTCCGAAACCTACTAATGGTACTTTATCTCCATTTACTAAAGCTTCAGTAATAGTTGCTATTACAGCATCTGTAGCTCTTGTTGCATCAGCTTTTGTAAGCCCTGTTTTTTCTGCAACTGCTTCTACTAATTCAACTTTTTTCATTATTTTTTTACCTCCTTAATTATTAAGCACATACGATGCTTACATATTCAATTTATCATGCAAACTAACAAAATGCAATAAGTTTAACACTTTTTTTACTATTTTTTATTTCTTCTTAGTTTTTGGTGTTAACTTTTGGTCAATTGACGTAAGTAAAGTTATCATTTGTCCAAAACCATAAAACCACATACAAAATACAAAACAAATAAACCAGAAGAATAAGGTTAATGAAATATTAAATTCTGTATTTACACAACTAGTTGTACCATATAGAGTAGATGTACTACCACATGATGGAAATAAATTTCCCAAAATGATTCCTACAAAGAATCCTATTATCATAATAACTACAGCCATTATTTGATAAGCATTTAAATTTTGTTTTTTTACTTCTTTAGCAATCTTGTTAACTTTTGGTAATTCTTTTTTATAAGAGTCTATTTCTTCAAATAAATTCAATCTTTCTTCACCTCTTTTTGTTTTTCTTTCTTTTTTTCTAAATAAACTTTATACAAATATATGTATCTAGAAAATAATATAATACAAACAGTTTCTAGAGTTGATAAAACTACTCCATCAAAAGTTGAGGCTGCATATAAGTTAACTGCTAAATAAATAGAAGCTAAAATAACTATCGCATAAAAATACCAATCATTAGTTACTTCATCAAATGGAACTTTACCTAATTCTAGTTCATTCCATAAATTAGTTTCTCTTAAGAAAGTACCTACTAAATATAGTAAGATAATAATATTAAGAATTAAATAAATTAGTGATGAAACTCCAAAAGATTGAAATACAGTAAGTAATGAGGCAATAGTAAGTAAAGAATAAAAAATAATTACAAATACATTTAAAAAGTTAAAATATTTCTTACCTGTTGTTGTCTTTAAAAATATAGAATATACTAATAAAACTATATAAATACTGTTATGTGTAAAAATATTTCTTAATATTTCTCCATTTGAAAAATTATTCTTAATTGCAAATGCCTGTGATAATATGATAATACATAAAGTTAAACCTAATAATATAGTAATAATTAGTCCTGGATTATCATACCATTCCACTTCTTGTTTTTGTTTTTCTACCATAAATACCTCCTATCTTTTACATCTATATTATAACATAGAACTACATAAATTCAATCTAGGAAAATTAGTATTTTTTCTTTACTAAAACTTTAGCTTTTTCTAATCTTCTAGGATAACTTATAGTTTGACTATATTCTTTATTTAAAGTTAAAGATTCTTCTTTTTCTTTAGTGCTTTCACTCACTTTAGGTGTTTCTATTTCTTCTTTTTCTTTGATATCATTAAGTTCCTTTAAATGATTTTTAATATTTTTACAAAAGTTTATACTGGCAGAAACGGCTTGAAATCCTGTTATGAATACTAAACCACCTACGACAATAGAGCTACTAAGAGGTAGACTACCAACTAATAAAACTGTAGTTCCTAAAGCACTTAAAGTAAGTGGAATAGCGATTGAGGCACTATATGTCAACAAATCTTTCTCAATATCTTTTTTTTGCATAATACTCACTATACTTCCTTTCTACAAAATATTTACTTAATATTATATCACTTATTTGATAAGCCTAACAGTTTTTTACAGTATTAAATATCTTTTTTTCTCTAATCTTTGTGAATCTGGGGTTTTATGATATAATGTATGTGATTAGAAGGAGGTGCTTTTATGGCTTTACCTACTGTTGCGCTAGTTGGAAGACCTAACGTTGGAAAAAGTACATTATTCAATAAAATAGCTGGTAAGCAAATTGCTATTACAGAAGATATTCCTGGTGTTACTAGAGATAGATTATACCAAGAAGTTAGTTTCCAAGATTATAAGTTCTATTTAATTGATACTGGTGGTATTGATGAAGAAAATAAAACTTTTAATCAAGAAATTAAAATGCAAGCTGAACTTGCTATTGAAGAAGCTGATGTAATAGTCTTTATAGTAGATGGAAAAGAAGGTATTACTTCTAATGACTTAGCTGTTAGAAATATTTTAAGGAAAACAAAAAAACGTGTTATTGTAGCGATAAATAAAATAGATACTAAACAGGCTCAAGAGAATATTTATGATTTTTATGAATTAGGTTTTGATACTTATATTCCTATAAGTGGAATTCATAATACAGGATATCTTGAATTAATGGATAGTATTGTAGAAACATTCCCAAAAAGAGAACATACTGAAGAAGATCCAAGACTTAAAATATCTATGATTGGACGTCCTAATGTGGGAAAAAGTTCTTTAATGAATACTCTACTAAATGAAGAAAGAGTGGTAGTTAGTGATATTGCGGGAACTACTAGAGATTCAATAGATTCTATTTTGACTTATGATAAACAAGAATATATTTTGATTGATACTGCTGGAATGAGAAAAAGAGGAAAAGTTTGGGAATCAGTTGAAAAATATAGTTTACTTCGTTCAATGAAAGCTATTGATAGAAGTGATATTTGTCTTTTAGTAATTGATGCTCATGATGGAATCAAGGAACATGATAAACATATTGCGGGATATGCTATTGAAAAAGGAAAAGGTTTAATAATTGTAGTTAATAAATGGGATATTGTTGATGAAGACGAAACTATTAAGAGTTTTACGAAACTAATCCGTGCTGAATTTCAATTTGTACCTTATGCCCCTATTGTCTTTGTTTCAGCTCTTACTAAGAAACGTATTCATACTTTAATGCCTACTGTTATCGAAGTGGCTGAAAGTATCAAAAAAGAAATTAAAACTAGTATCTTAAATGATGTTATTGAAGATGCTTATGATTTAAATTTACCACCAACATATAAAGGTAATCGCTTAAAAATATATTTTGTAAATCAATCAGGTGTAAAACCTCCAAAATTTACATTTAGAGTTAATAATAAGAACTTAGTACATTTTTCGTATGAAAGATATTTAGAAAATAAAATTAGAGAAAACTTTAATTTAGTTGGTACTCCAATTATTTTACAGTTTAAAAATAGGAATGGTGATGAATAATGTTTTTTTGGTCTAAACCTACTCCATCTAAAGAAGCTTTACTTAAACAACTTGAAAATTTTGATAAAGCTCTAGATTTCTTAACACAGAGACTTGATGCAGGAGCAATTTCTATGGAAGAATTTTCTAAGAAATGTGAAGAGATGGGAAAGAAAAAAGAAAAAGTTTTAAAGCAACTAGAGAAATATGACTAATAACAAAAATCTCCTATTACATATAATGTAAGAGGAGGTTTTTATGTTTAAAGATAATTTTTTTAAGAAGGTAGAAGATAAAACTAATGTTAATAAAGAAACTATTTTGTCTTTGGCTAAGAAACTACAGAATTCTAATATGAAAGATGAAAAAGTTATTCGTGAAGTAGTACAAGAAGTAGGAAATATATCAGGAAAAACAGTTTCTAAAGAGAAAGAAGATAAAATTGTAAACGCTATTCTTCAAGATAATGTTCCTACTAATATTGATAAGTTTTTCTAAAGAAAAAGTCTTACCACTTTTTCTTTTTTTTATTAAATAATTTATGAAAATATTTTTCAAAAACAATTGCTTTCCCTATCAAGTAATGTTAAAATGAGGTTAGGGTTAGGATGTGATTTTTATGAAAAAATTAACATTTACTAAAAAAGAATTACAAAAGGGAGAATAGTTGGGCTATTTTTCTCTTTTTTTATTAAAATAGGAGGATTTATGGAAGAACAAGAAAAGCTTGAAGCCTTAAAAAAACTAGCAAACAGGGAAGTTACTTTAGAAAAAGTTTGTGAAAAACTAGAATTAACTGACTTTGAAGTTTTAGGTTTAATAAGTAAGTTAAGGGAACAAGGAATTAATATTAGTACAAAGACTTATGATGATGGTGTACATCTATTTAATCAAGGGGAAAAAGATTTAGAAGAGAATCATGTTATTAACTTTGAAACTAATGAAACTCATGAATTTAAGTTTGTAGCTATTTCTGATACTAGATTCGGTTCTAAGGCACAACAACTTAGTATTTTAAATGATATTTATAAAAAAGCTAAAGAAATGGGTTATGATAAAGTTATACATTGTGGAAATATTACTGAAGGACTTTATCCTATGTCTAATGCTTATGCTGATACAACTTTTTTAGATGATAGTTTAAGACAAGTTGATTATATTGCGGAAAACTATCCAAAAGTAGATGGAATTACTACTTATTTTATCACTGGTAGTAAAGATTCTAAACACATGAAAAATAATAAAATCAATATTGGAAAAAGAATTAGTGATGCTAGAGATGATATGATTTATTTAGGCGATAAGGAATGTAATGTTATAGTTGATAATGCCAACATATTAGTATCTAGTCCTGATGCATCTAAAACTTATACAGTATCATATAGACCTCAAAAACAAATTGATGCTTTCCGTTCTGAAGATAAGCCTGATGTTTTCCTTTATGGTGGACTTCTACAAATGGAGAAATTCAATTATAGAGATGTTGAGTGTATATCTGTACCTAGTTGTTGTGCTACTACTCAAGAAATGAGTGATAAAAAATATGCAAATACTGTAGGAGCTGTTTTTGTTACTGTAAAAACAGATGAAAAAGGTAACTTATTAAAAGTTGATGCTACTGAGGCTATTTATAAAGATACTATTAAAAATGATTATCAAAAAGGACCTCATATTATTACTAGTCATGCTCCTGTTACAACATCTGAACATAATGATGAATATAGGAAATTAGCTGATAAGTTTTATCATTACATACAAAATGGAATGCCTATTGAACAATTTATGGATAAATTTAGATGTAATTATAATGAACTTAATGGTATGTTAGAAATTTGTAGAATGTATGGAAAACAAGTTGATATAGTTGAGTCTAATGGTAATTTTGTATTACAGAAAATACTACCAACTAGAGTTAATACAGGAAATGGATTTGTTGATTTAAATAAACTTAATCATACTGAATTATGTGTAGTATCTGATACTCATTTCGGTAATATTCATCAACAATTACATCTTTTGAATAATATGTATGAAGAAGCTTATAAAAGAGGAATAACTACTGTTTTACACTGTGGAGATGTAGTTGATGGAAATTATCCTAATAGACCTGAAAATCCTCGTCAACAATTTCTTCATGGTTTTGATGAACAAGCTGGATATGTTGTTGATATGTATCCTAAGGTTAGAGGTATTACGACTAAATATATTTTAGGAAGTCATGATGAAACTCACTATAAAAATGGACAAGCAACTATTAACAATTGGGTTTCTAGATGTAGACCTGATATGATTTTCTTAGGACAAGATACAGGTACTGTTGATATAGATAATTTAAAAATTATTATGGATCATCCTGGTGGAGGTTCTGCTCAAGCTCTTTCTTATAAACCACAAAAAAGAATTGAGAACTTAGAAACTCTTTGTAAGCCTGATATCTTATTGATGGGACATTATCACAAAGGATATTCCTTTGTATATCATAATGTACATGGCATTGAGGTACCCGCTTTATGTGATAAAACTCAATTCCAACAAAAACAAGGTTTAGCTAACTATGTAGGAGGATATTTCTTAGATATTTACTATGATGATGAAGGAAATATTCACTTATTTAAACCAGAACAAATTCTATATGGTCAAAAAGATATGTGGGATGAAGCTGGTAAAGATAGAAATAAAGTAAAACAATTAGTTATAAATTAAAAGATTTAGATGTTAAATTCTAAATCTTTTTTTTATTTAAATAAGGTATTGTCTAAATTTAAAGTCTCAATAAATTCGGTAATTAAAGTCATTTCTTCTAAAGTTTTGTCTTTTACTTGTTGTATTAACTTCTAATTATTTTTCACTATAAATATTAAATTTCTATACAGTCTATTAATATTCAAAATGTTTTACACATTATTTTATACATACTTTTATTTTTATAAACATACAGTTAAGTGAATAAAAGGAGAATGATATATGGAAAAACATGAAATTATTAAAAACATTGCTGAAAGATCGGGAGGCGATATTTATTTAGGGGTTGTTGGTGCAGTTAGAACAGGGAAAAGTACTTTTATCAAAAGAATGATTGAAACTTTAGTAGTTCCAAATATTGAGGATGAGTATGAAAGAAAAAGAGCTTTAGATGAAATACCTCAGAGTGCTCAAGGTAAAACAATTATGACTACTGAACCAAAATTTGTCCCTAATACTGCCGCCAAAATAAAGATTGATGATTTTGAATGTAAAATTAGAATGATTGATTGTGTTGGTTATATGATTGAAAACGCTATTGGGGCAACAGACGAAAATGGACCTAGAATGGTTAAAACTCCATGGGAAGTTATTTAAAAGTGATACCCTATTATTTAAAACTAAAATGTTATCTTAGGATAACATTTTTCTATGCTTTGATTCTATATTTTATTTCAACTTCTTTATCTTTAGTGATATATATTTTATCTATTATTTTGTTTAACATTTCTTTAGTTGGATTAACCATATTTAAATAGTTATCTATTATCTCTAAGTAATTTATACTGTCTATATAATTATCTTTTATTTTAGTTAATTCTATATTATATTTATCTAATTTAGTTTTTAATTTTTTTAGTTCTAATTCTGTATTATTAAATAATCTTTTATAAGTTTCTGAAGAAATTATATTTTGAAATTTATCATCATATAATGCATCTTGTTTCTTTTCTAAAAAACTTATTTTTCGATTTATTTTTTCTATTTTGTTTATGAGTTCATCTTTAGGATTAATATTATTTTTTTGGATAATCTTTTTAAAATCATTTTGTTCATGAAGATAAGAATTAGATAATTGTTTTATTTTAGTTAAAACAGTCTTCTCTAACTTACGATAGTTCATATAGTGAGAATTACAAAAACCATACTTACTAAACTTACGATACCTATTACAATTCATAGAAATTCTATCTCTTTTTTTATCATAACTAATGGACATAGTTGAACCACAGTCTTTACAATAAACCATACCCGCTAGAAGATAATCTACATTTCTCCTATCAGGATTATAATTATTAGCTTTATTTCTGATAGTTTGGGCAAGTTCAAATGTTTTTAAATCTATTATAGGTTCATGGGCATTTTCTTTAATACACCATTCTTGTTCAGGAATAATTTTACGTTTTTTAGTTTTATAATTAATATTTTGAGTTTTATGTTGAATGAGACAACCTGTATAAACTCTATTTTTTAAGATATTGACAACTGATGTATGTTTCCATATTTCAGGATGATCTATATTTTGATTTTTTCCACAACCTTTTAACATAATAGGTGTTGGATATTCTTTTTTAGTTAATATTTCCGCTATTTTATTAGTACTTACTCCAGAAATATATAAATCAAAAATATATTTAACTACTTTAGAAGTTTTAGGATTAGGTACTAAAATATGTTTATCTTCTTTTGATCGCATATAACCATAAGCAGGAAGACTTCCACAAAACTTTCCTTCTTTTTTCATAGCTAGTAAATTAGAGCGAACTTTTTTAGAGATATCTTTGGCATAAATATCATTGATTCCAAGTCTAAAAGGCATCATATCACTACCACTAGTTTCTAAAAAAGTATCTATATCATCATTAATGGCAATATATCTAATATTATGTTCGGGAAAGTATCTTTCTATATAACGACCTGTATCTATGTAGTCTCTTCCTAAACGAGATAAATCTTTAGTAATAACACAATTAATTTTTTTATTTTCAATATCTCTTATTAATCTTTGAAATGATGGTCTATTAAAATTACCGCCACTATAACCATCATCTACATATTCATCTATATAATTTAAGTGATTAGCTTTTAAATAACCTAACAATAAACTTCTCTGATTGGAAACACTTTCACTTTCCATATCATCTCCATCTTCACGTGATAATCTGATATAAAGTCCTATATTATAATTTTGATTATTGTTATTTAAGTACATTTTTTCTCCTTTTAGATATTTGATTCTTTATATTTTAAATAATAATTATATATACAATCTTCTAATACTAACTTTAAATCATAACCATCTTCAGCAAATATTTCTGTTGTTTGGTACATATTTACCCTCCACAAAAATATATGAATTATAATAAGAAATTGTGCCAATACTCTTTAGACTTTTTTAAACAAAAAAAGATTGTTGATAAAATCAACAATCTATGAGACAGGTAATACTACTGCTGGAGTCTGTACTGAATCAGGATTAGGATCAGGAATAGGACCTGTTGATGTTTTAGGATCATCTTGTTGTTTACCATCTGTTCCTTCATTTTCTTTCTTGTTCGTAACTACGTCTTTAGAAGTATCTGGAACAAGAGGTGGTACTTTTTCTGGTGGTGTAGGATTCTCTGGTGTTGGTTGTTCTGGTGTATTTACTTCAGGTTTATCCTTATCCTCTTCTGCTTTTTCATTATCAGTTTCCTTATCATCTTTATCTTCTTCAACAATAGCATTACTATCATTTTCTGTTATGTCCTTGATTTTAGAAAGAGCATCATCAACCATAGTTGAAACTTTTTCTAAATCTTCTGGTACAGTAAATGGTTTAATATCTTGTTTATTATTACTATTATATACTTCGGTAGTGAAATCATCAGTTGTATTCTTCATAGTATAGTAAATTTCTCTTCTAACAGCAGTACTTGCTGGATATTGTCTAGCAGAAGAAATCATATTATTACGTGCCGTAACATTTGCAGCTTGTACTTTTGGATCAGAACTATCAGGATATTGTTGATAAGCTTTTTCTTCTGCCTCTTTTACAGCTTGAGCATCTTTTTTAAGAGCTTCATAGAATTTTGTAAACATATCATTTACATTTATAACTTGAATATCTGCAAGATGTTCTTCTACTTCTTTGAATCTATTCTTCTTATATGTTTCATAAGTCATAGTTGGATCTTTAGTAATAGCTCTAAGAGCCATTAAATCAGTTTTATAATCTACTGTACTTTCGTGTCTCTTTCCATCTTTATCAATAGAATAGAAATTCTTCTTTATAGAATCAATATTACTAAAGTATTGAATAAATCCATCATCGTAACCAGCATAACCTAACATTTCATAAGCAAGCCATTTCATACTATATGAATCTGGTCTACCATAGTCATTATGAGGTTGATACCAACGAACTTTATAGATACCTTCTCCACCATATTTACTATATCCATATGTACTATATATAACTGAAGGGAACATTACTAATTGATTATCATATAAGTCATCTATACTATCTAAATTCATATCTCTAACTTTTTCTTCTTCAATTGTTTGATAAACTGTTGTTCCATAATTTTCATAATACAATTGCTTATATTCTTCGTTATTACCATCATCATCAATTTCATACAATTTTTCATTAGGATAACTTGCTTGAACAACTAATTTAGTTTGTTCTTCTGGTTTTAGTTTTAAGAATGCCTTACCTTCTAAGTAGTCCATAATATAAATTGTCTCAAATACTTTTTTATAGAAATCCCAAACTTTTTGTGGGCTATCAATTCTACTTGGCTCTAAGTTTGAACCGATATCTTTAGTATTATCTTCTTGTTTAGGATAATGTTTAGAAAGGTTCATGTGAATAGAGTCATTATAATGTCTTTGAGCAAATATATTATCAGAATAATCTTCTCCAAAACCATTAAATCTTCTTCCATTTTGTTTTAAGAAAAGTCTAGCATCCATGTTATGGGCTGTTTCATGAGACCAAGTACCAAAAGTCCAATCACTGTCTAAACAAGCATAAGCTCTCCATAAGATATAAGCTCCATTAGCAGTAGCGGCATTACCATCGGCAAAAATAAATTGACCAACTACTTCATTAAAGTTTTTACTAAATGGTTCTTGAGTTGAATATGGGTTTGGAGTAGTTTCAGTACCATTCTCATCTTTAACAACTCTTCTATCTATTTGAATTGTATGAATATCATTAAAGTATTTAGCTTTTTCTACTATCTTAGCAGTTGTAGTATAGTAATCTTGCATTTTCTTTATATATACGTCAACTTTTTCTTGGAAAGCAGCTCTTTCTGTTGGATTAGTTGGATCAGCCATATAAACTCTTTGAGCTCCTATTACAAACTGACCAGGGATAGAAATAATATATCCTGCATCTTTTGGTAAGGTAATAATTGGTAAAGCATAGTTATACCAAGTAGCACCTGTCGCAGTGTCTCTTTGACGAATATGATCCCATAATCTATATTGAATATCTTCTCTACCCTCAATACCTAATTCTAAAAGATATCCTTTAAATTGACCAGCATACCAATCTGCTGTATCTAAATCACTGAATCCTTTAACCATATAATCAAGGAATACTGGAATATTAACTAAACCAATATTATTACCAAGAACTCTATTATAAGCTGTGTTAGTAGCTGAAATATTAATATTTGCATCACTAGCAGTAGCATTATTTAATAAGAATTCATCAGCAATTTTAGATGGTGTCATTTGTTTATTAAATCCTTGGAAGTTAAATATTATGAAATCATTTAACATCATACCATCTACATCAACACTATAGAAACGTTTAAAGTAACTATATGTGTATAATAATTTTTCTAGTTTTTGATCTTTCTTAATTTCTTTTTCTAGATAATCATCAATAACACCATCTGTAAGAGCATTAGTATAATTACTATTAGATAAGAATTTTAAGACAAATTCATGAATTTCTTTACTAGTAACATCATTATAGTATTCACGTAAAATTCTACTATCTTCAGCAGGTGTTAAAGGCTCTAAATTATCTTGATAAGTGAAACCACTTACATAATTAGTTATATTATTAACAAGTTGTGAATCACTATCAATTACATAATGATTATAAGTGTAATCTATTTTCAAATCACTAATTCTATAAGCCGCAACCATATCATATGTATCCATATAACGAACATCATATACAGCTCTAGATTGATCTTTGAAAACAATCTTAATCTTCTTAACTTTTTTAGGATTATCACTTGTTAACCATGTTACTACATTTCCTGTTTCATCTACTGGTACTAAGTGTAAAATATCTTTTTTGTATAAAGGACTATATGTAGGAATAAGTTCAGCACTTTCGATTATTTTTTCTTTTGAATAGAATGGCATTAATAATGATAAGTTGTTATATAATGTATTCTTTTCTTCTTGATATCCTTCTTCGTCAGCTAAATCACTCTTAACTTCTAACTTAAATACAGGTAAGGAATTTAAAGATATATTTTTTAAGTTCCAAATAGCCTTGTCAAAATCAACTTTCTCAAATAAATCAGCATTAATATCTTTTTCGGTAAATTTATGATTTCCATCAGTATCTTCAGCTGGATCATCTTCACCATCATTAACAAGATAATAGTTGTTTTCCATGTGTGATTTATCATTAGAAACTTTATTTGTTGCATTTTTTCCAAATACTATATTATTTTTGATTACATTATTTGAACCCGTTAAAATTCCACTGACTAAGTGAGAATCATCTCCATATCCATAACCAAAGTTAACATTAGTATAGTTATTTTCTACTGTACAATTACTTGCCTGTCCGATTAATCCACCTCTAAAGTTCCATCCACCGGGGATAGATCCTATCGCAGCACTGTTTTTAATTGTTAATCCAGTAGCTCCTCCGACTAATCCTCCTACTCTTTGATTAGTGTAATTACCTCCACCTTGTGTAAAGTTTGTGGCTTTACAATTTTCAATTGTTCCACCAGTAGCATTACCTATTAATGTACCGTTTCCACCATTACCATTGTGAGTATGATTATTTACGAATACATATTTTAAATGAGCAGATGTTCCTGTATTAGCAATTGTTCCATGTGCATTACTATCTAAAGTAACTTTTTCAATCTTTAAGTTTTTGACTGTACCATTATTAATAGTATTAAATAATGGTTTAGTTAAATTACTAATAGTATATCCATTACCATCTAAGGTACCAGTAAATACATCAGTAATATAAGTACTGTCATTACTAGTATAAGAAGAAGCATCTAAATCATTTTTTAGAGTAATAGTTTCATTAGGATTAGCAGAAAGTCTATTTAGAAATTCTTCAAATGTTTCAGGATGACATTCGTTAGTAACACTATCTCCTTGAATTGTACCAAAATCAATTCTTAAAGAACGAGCTTCATCATTTTCTTGAGTTGTATAATCATAATCAAGAACTAAAATTAATCGATTATCTTCTTTTACTACTTCTTTGATTCTACCATAAGTAGTAGGCATACTTTTCATAGTTATTTCTACAAAATAATTTTCTTTATGAGAATCTAAATCGCTTATTTGAACTTCTTCTAAAGATTCAGTTTTTCCATTTTGTTCAGTAAATAAATTAATATCAGTTATATCTTTAAGTTCAATATAATTCTTTTCAACAGATATATTTTCATCTAATAGTAAAGTATCTGGATAATAATTTTCTTCTTCTTTAGTTGTATCACGGTCATAACTTCCATATACCCTTACTAAATAATTATAAACATTATCTTTACGTTCAAATGATATTTCATCTTTATATGGTAAATCATATAATTCTTTATTATCTTCATCATAAATTTTAACTCTAACTTTATCTTCTGCTTTTCCTAATAAAGAGATAGAATCATCTAAATCCTTTAATTGCATTTCCATATTAATAGAATCGTCTTCTACTTCATATTTAAAGCCTTCTATAGTAGCTGGATCTTTTAATACTTCTATTTCTGTTTTAGCAGGTTCTTCTAGAGTTACTTTCTTACCATTAGTTAAGATTACATCTGTGATATTTATTGTTTTTATTCCACTCTTGTTATAACTAGGAAGAGTTACATAATATCCATCTTCTCTTTTTTCAACAGTATATTCTTCACCCTTAACAACAATTTTACTGATATCAACTTTTAAATCAGCAGATAATCCTTCTAAAGCAAATTTTAATTTAACATCTTCTAACTTCTCATAATATTTATTATTTTGATTACTTAGAGAAGTAACATTAGTTAAGGTTATATCTTTATAAGTATCATCATTGAAAAGTCCATAAGGAACTGAATAAATTTCTTGATTAGTATATACATTTTGATCTTTATCTACATCTAATGTATCAGTATCTAAATCATAAGTTCCTCTAAATTTTAAATCAAATAATTGATCTTGTTGAATATCTTCAAAAGTTACTGTATTTTTACCAGAATGGATTGTTTGAATATTTCCATTTAATTCTATTTCTCCAGTTTCAAAACCACCTTTATCTTCAATAACATCAAATTCAAAAGTTGCTTTTCCTTCATCATAATTTTCTTCAGTAATTTCAAGATTATCAATGGTTGGTTTATCTCTTAAAACATCTATTTGAGACTCATAAGTTGGTACTGAGAAATATTTTTGAGTAAATCCTTGATAGTTTTCATTTCTTAATTTTATTCTATTAGCTTTTAAAGTTAATAGTCCTGCTTCATCTGGTACTTTAAAACTTATTTTAGTAGATACTGTTCCATTTATACCTATACTTTCATAATCCACACCATTAATAGTAACTGTTGCGAACTGAGCAAAACCAGTTTTTGATGTAACATAATTAGCACTTGGATTATGTAAATAATAAGTGATGGTATATTTAGGTTCTCCTTTGACAGGGAATTGTTCAAGTAATTCAGCTCTTTCAATATAAATATCTTGATTAACTAATATTTCCCCTGATCCAATATTTTTATTTTCATAATCATGTTTATCTGTACCTAAATTATAATCAGCTAAAAAGTTAACAGTATATTTTCCATCAACACTACCATTATAAGATAAAGTTACTGGTTCTGATGGTGTAATAACTTGTTCTGAAAGAATTTTTCCAGTTGAGTCTATTAAAACAGCCTTTAACTTCTTGTAAGTGTTTTCCTCATCATGGAATTGATAAGTTACTGTAACACTTTTAGCAGAGTCATTATTAGTAATATGAATGTTATCAACAGTTGGTGCTGTTCGTAGAACATTATAAGTTAATGAATTAGCTTCATAATCTTCTCCTCTGTAAAACTCTTCATAATTATCTAAACCAACTTCATCTATATTAATAGAATATTTACCAAATACAGATGTATCATAACCATCTAATTCTACTATATAATGATTCCCATCTGCTGATGTTACATTATATTTTTCTCCATTAACAACGATATAATCTACTTTATAACCTTTATTGTTAGTACTATCAAAAGTAACAACTAATTTTTCACCTTTTTGGATAGCATCAGTAATTGTAAAGTTTTCTATTTTAAAATCATAATCACTTGATACTACAAATTGATGAGTATATATTTCAGCATTTTCATAGTAATTTTTTTGTCCTGTAGAATCATTTAATTCATCACTATCAAGATCATAAGTTGCTGTTACTGTAAATGTATATTGAACATCTTCTTCATATTTAAAATCATAACTATCATTGGCTGGTAAATCTCCACTTAGAAGTATATCACCATTTGGATTAGTAATAGTAAATGATCCTGATTTTATAGTTTTGTCATCATCTTTTAAGGTAAACTTAAATTTATTATTCTCATGATCAGTATGTACCATATAAATAGATGGTTTCTCTTTTAAAATTTCTTTAGTAATAGTAAGTCTAGTATCAATTTCACGATTATTACTTAGTTTAACTTTAGAAAAATTAAAATTATGAACTCCAGCTTTGTCTGGTGTATCTACTTCAACTGTATAATAAGCTCCGTTTTTAACAACAGGATACCATTTACCATCTACTTGAACTTGTTTAATATTTTGATATGGTGTAACTGTGGCATTAAAGTTAATAACAGTTTTTCCTCTCTCAATATAAACATCTGTATCTTTTCTATCTGTTAGGCGAACTACATAATGAATGTTTTTAGTTTGGTTTTGTGCTGCTTTTCCAGCATCTTTAACACTAACACGTCCATCATTATTGTAGTCATGGTAAAATCTCTTTCTATGTCCACTATCAGTTAAGAAATAATACCAATTACTTTCTTCTAAATCTGAAAGTTTTTCTTTATTTTTAGTACCTTGCATATCAATAAGATACTCTAAAATATCTTCTGCATCTTGATAATCACTATAACCATCTTTATTAACATCTTTTTTACTAAAATCTACAGTTAATAAAGAAATAATAATTGCCGCTAAAACCAAGATAAATATTGGATAAAACAATGATACTTTCTCTTCATTTCGTTTTTTATAAATTACATAAGCAATAATTAATAAAAGTGCAATTACAACAACAGAAATAACAGGTTTTGTTGTAAAGGTTTTAATAACAACTTCTTCTGTGTCTTCTACCTTATTTGGTCTTTCAGGTTGAATAACTTCATCTTCTGTTGCCTTACGAGTTACTAAAACTTTAGCAGATTTCTTCTTTAATTTGATTTCATTTTCTCCATCAGAAGTTTTTATATCAGTTAAAGCAATATTAGTATCTCCAACTTTAGCATTTTTCTTTACTTTTAAATGTACAGTAAATAATTTCTTAGATATTTCTCCACTAGTATTAATCATACCAAATTTATGATTTTTACTATTGTAGACAATATTTAAGGTCTCATCATCAACATCAAAATCACTATCATCTATTTCTGTGAATACATCATTATCATAAACTAACTTTGCTGTTAAAGCATAAAGTTCACTATTCCCAGACATAGTGGCTGTTACAGTGATTTCATCTCCTATTTCTAAATCTGTCTTGTCAACCTTTAAATTAACAGATTCTTTTGCATAAACATTGCATGGAGAGAACAGCATTCCCCCAAATAATATTATTAAGAATAATATTTTCTTTAGTTGTTCTTTCATACAAATTTCCTCCCACTTTTATATTAGCTAAATTGTCTTCTATTCTAACATATTTTTACTACATTGACAATATTTATATGTGTTATTTTTTGGAATGGTATCACTTTTTTTATTCATCCTGGTATAACGAAGAAATACCATTTGTAGAAGCTGCGGAAATAGGTACAGAAAAAGTTATTAATGACCATTCGACAATTGGTATTGTAATTACTACTGATGGATCAATAGGAGAATTCAACAGAAATGATTATTTAGAGGCAGAAACAAGAGTTATAAATGAGCTAAAAAGTATTGGTAAACCATTTATTGTAATTTTAAACTCTACACATCCTACTTTACCTGAAACAGAACGTATCGCTGAAAAATTAAAAGAGGAACATAATGTTCCAGTAATGCCTTTAAATATTGACGCTATGAACGAAAAGGATATGTATGATATTTTACGTGAAGCTTTATATGAATTTCCTATCGTTGAAGTAAGAGTTAATATGCCTGAATGGATAACTATTTTAAATCATAAACATCCTTTAAAAATAAGTTATATCGAAAAGATTAGAGAAAGTGTAATTGAAATAGATAAATTAAGGGATATAGAAAATATTACTGCCAAATTTTTAAATGATGATATTATTGAAAAAGCCTATTTATCAGAAGTTGATCCTGCGACAGGAACTGTAACTATTCAGTTAACTGCACCTAGTGAATTATATAGTAAAACTTTAAATGAAATTATAGACTTTGATGTTAAAAACAAAGCTGATTTATTATCTTTGTTCCAAGATTTAAATATTGCGAAAAAAGAATATGATCAGGTTAAATATGCTTTAAAAATGGTTAAACAAACAGGATATGGGGTTGCTACTCCTTCTTTAGATGATATGAAACTAGATCAACCTAAAGTAATTAAACAAGGTCAAAAATATGGAGTTAAATTAAAAGCTGTTGCACCTTCTATCCATATGATTAGAGTAGATGTGGAAAGTACTTTTGAGCCTATTATTGGTACCGAATCACAAAGTAAAGAATTAATTGATTATTTGATGAAAGATGATAAAAAGGATAATAATAGTATTTGGAAAAGCGAAATATTTGGTCGTAGTCTAGATGTTATTGTACAAGAAGGTATTCAATCTAAAATTAATTTAATGCCTGAAAATATTCGTTATAAATTACAACAAACTCTAGCTAAAGTAGTTAATAAAGGATCTAATAATATGATAGCCATAGTTATTTAACTATGAGCTTTTTTCTTTTTTTACCATTCCATAATATATCGGAAATACTTCTTTCATATTTTATTTCTCCTTTTTCAACGAAAGATAAAATATTATCCTTAATATCATCTATATCTACATAATAATAATTATCATAATATATATAATTGGTATCATCTGGAATATCATCAAAGTCATCAAACTTAAAATATAACTTTTCTTTTAAATCTACTATAATACGAAGTTCTATATTATCATAATCATCATCTAATCTTTCCATTTCTACAAAAGTTCCTACTCTTTTATTAAGAAATACTTTTACTTTATAAAAACCTTTTAATTCTATATGATAGTTATTTTTAAGTCTAATAATATAATTTTTAATTATTCTAACAATATCTTCTTTACTATCCCAAGTTTCTCCCCTAAAAAAGATATTATTAATATAAATAACTAACTTGTCTTTAGAAATTATTTCTACTTTCATACTATCACCTACATTATAGTATGAAAAAAAGACTTAGATTGTTTCTACAACTAAGTCTTCTAATTTAGTTAATAACTCTTCTCTACCTGTACCATTAACACTAGAGAATACTATTAAATCATCTCCTACTACTAAGTCTAAGGTATTAGTAATAAGTTTTAATTGTTTATCTTTTTTACTATTTCCAACTTTATCTGATTTAGTAACAATTATAGTTACTGGTAGATTATAGTATTTTAGGAAATTATACATCAAAACATCATCTTCACTTGGTTTATGTCTCATATCGACTAACATAAAAACTCTTTTTAATTCTGTTCTATTTTCTAAGTATTCTTCAATAAGTTTTCCAAATTTAGCTTGTGTTTTTTTATCAACAGCTGCATAACCATAACCTGGAGCATCAATAAAATAAAATTCATGATTGATTAAATAAAAGTTTAAAGTTTGAGTTTTTCCTGGCTTTGAAGAAGTATAGGCAAGTTCTTTTCGCATTAACATTGTATTAATGAAACTACTTTTTCCAACATTACTTCTTCCTACTAATAAAAACTCTGGGTAACCAAGTGTAGGATATTGACTACGGCGTGATGCCATAATATCTAATTTCGATTCTTTTATTACCATGTTAATCTTCCTTTTTCTTCAAATATTCTTTTGTAACTTTATCTAAATCTTCTACTAATTTCATTGCTTCATCAAATGTTTTTACTTTAGCTCCACTGGCATACATGTGTCCACCACCGTTGTATTTTTCAGCAACTTTATTGATAACTGGACCACGTGATCTAATTGAAACTCTAATTTGTTCATTTTTGATATCTTCAGTAATAGTTAACCATACTAATACTTCATCTATGAAGTTAAAGTTATTAATCATATTTCCTGGCGAAGCAGTATCAGCCATAAACTTTTCTATAATTTTATTAGTTATTTTAATATAACCTACACCATGTTTAGTTACAGTCATATTTTCACCAATATAACCTTCAAGTCTAACTTCTTTTAATGGTCGTTTATAAACTTTTTGGTTTAAATCACTAATACTAAATTTATAATTTTCTAGATAATACGCTACTAAAGAAAAGGTTTTAGCAGTACAACTATCAAATAGGAAACGATTTGAATCGGCAACTAAACCTATATAAAGTGTTTCTGCAATTTCTTTGTTACATAGTAGTTTAGTGTTTTTTATTAAGTCCATAATAATTTCACATGCACTACAAGCAGTATCTTCAATATATTCTAAATCACAAAATTCTTCGACAAATGGATGATGATCTATTTTGATTCTGTGTTTATATTGATCTATATTATGAATATCTACTCTTCTTTTATCTGGAGTATCAGTAATAATAAGAAGTGTATTCTCATCTACATTTTCTAGTTTATCTAGTTTTCCAATATGAGCAAATTTACTACTTCCATTTCCTACTGCATATACTTTTTTTTCAGGAAAAGTTAAACGAATTGAGTCTCTTAAAGCAAGTTGACTGGCTAAAGCATCTGGATCAACTCCAATATGTCTAGCAATTACTATAGTGTCATATTTTTTTATTTCTTTATATATCTTTTTAAACATTCTATATTCCAATCTACATTTTTTCGATTATTTCTTTTGTATCTCTTGCAATCATTAACTCTTCATTAGTAGGAACTATATAAACTTCTACTGTAGAATCTGGAGCACTAATCTTTTTAAATTCTTTACGTGTATTATTAGCATCAACATCCATTTTGATTCCTAGACAAGCAAGTTCTTCTATGATTTTTAAACGGTTTTCAATACTGTTTTCACCAATTCCAGCAGTGAAAGCAATTACATCACAACCACCTAATAGTACATAATATTGGGCAATATAATTTACTACACTTCTTACAAATTTTTCTTGAGCAAACATACAGTTTTTATTACCTTCAGCTACACCTTCAACGATATCTCTAGCATCATTACTTAATTGGCTAATTCCAAGTAATCCAGATTTTTTATTTAAATCATCTAAAACTTCGTGTACATTTTTACCTTCTTTTTCCATAATAAATGGAATGATAGAAGCATCAACATCTCCAGAACGAGTTCCCATTACTACACCTGTAAGTGGAGTAAATCCCATTGTAGTATCTACACATTTACCATCTTTGATAGCTGCTAAACTTCCACCTTGTCCTAAATGACAACTAATAATTCTTAAATCATCTCTTCCTAGTTTTTCAGCTAAAGTTTTGGCAATAAACTTATGACTTGTTCCGTGAAATCCATATTTACGTACTTGATAATCTGTATACCATTTATAAGGTACTGGATATAAGTAGTTTACTTCATCTATAGTTTGATGGAAAGATGTATCAAATACCGCTACCATTGGAACATCTGGTAAAATCTCTTTAAAAGCTTTAATACCAAGTAAATTTGCTGGATTATGAATTGGTGCAAATTCCTTAAATTTATCAATGTCCTCAATTACTTCATCTGTAATTAAAACTGAATCAACATATTTATCTCTTCCATGAACAACTCTATGTCCAACTGCATCTATTTCATTATATGAAGAAATAATATTTAAACTGATTAGTTTTTCTAATAATATTTTTACAGAATCAGAATGGTCTTTCATTTCGATTTCTTCTTTAACTTTCTTATCACCATACTCAATTGTATAGCAACTTCCTTCGAATCCTAATCTTTCAAATAGTCCACTTGCTAAAACTTCTTCATTTTCCATATTGAAAAGTTGAAATTTTAAAGAACTACTTCCTGCATTGATTGAAATTATTTTCATATGTAACATCTCCTTCACGTTTATATTATACTATACTTTATTTGTTAAAACAACGAAAAAAGAAGTTATTTGCTTACTTCTTTTTCTTCTTCAACATCATCTCTGGTTTACCCATATTAAGTTCTTTAGATACTTTAAAATTTAGATTATTAATAAATGTTTCTATTTCTTTTTTTATTTCTAAAACATTAACATCCTCATCAGTACAATATTCCACTTCCATAAAGTTGCCTAAATCTTTTACTTCTTCTAAAGCTATCTCATATTTACCTGTATTATAAAGTGTCTTCTTATTATCAATAGTTAATAATTCTTTTAGACCTAAAGCATTTATTATATTTTTTGTTTGGGTTAAGTCTTTAACTTCTGTTTCATATTCATCAGAATATAACCAAATATTATTATCATCAAAATGATCAACTTTATATGTTATATAGTACTTATCTCCTTTTATTCTAACACGTAAACATTCATTAAGTTGATTATTATCATCAGGTTTCAAATTATCTCTTAGAGGATCAAAATAATAAACATCTGTTACATTTTTAGTACCTATACACTCATAATCTTTTAACTTTTCTTTACATTCATTAATATCTGTATATAACTCTACTAAAATTTCTATCTCTTTCATACTTTTCTCCCGTTCCTTTAATATATAATAGCACTTTTACTGTTTAATAGATACTTTTTATTTCTCCAATATTTTACTATTGATAACTTTTATAAAATGAAAATCATTCATTCTTAGGCATTTAATTGTTTTATGATCAATTTTAGTTTCGATTTTAGAAACATTATCTATCATAATATTTTCTCCATCTACCATTAAGAAGATATTTTTACTTTTAGCTTTTGGTATTAAAGTAATTATTTTTTTATCTGGAATAATTACAGAGTTAACTAAAGTTTTATAGGCTCTACTATTAAGGGGAGCGATAGGAGTAATGGATAGAGCTTTTAAAGTATTATAAACTATACTTCCACCATAACTCATATTATAAGCTGTACTTCCTGTACCGGTACTGATTAATACACCATCACCAGTAAAATTTTCTAATATTTCATTATCCACCAGAATAGTGGATTTCCAAGTATTTAAATTTTTATCTCTAATAACTATTTCATTTAAAGAATTATATTTATAAGTTTTATTATCAGTAATTACATCTGTTTCTTGAATACTTATCTCTTCTACTTTATAATTATTAGAATTTAATCTTTTAACAAAATCAACACAATCTTTAATATCTATTTCTTGTAAAAATCCTAAAGTTCCACTATTAACACCAATATAATAAATATTTTTAAATTCAGTGTTTTTTACCATTCTTAAAAATGAACCATCTCCTCCTATGGATATGGCTAAATCAAAATCATCAGTAACTATTTCAAAATTATATTTATTTAATTCTTTTTTTAAGTTTTCTCCTACTTCAATAGATTTTTTATCTTTGTTTACAAATAATTTAATTTTATTTATTTTTCTTTTCATTGGGTACTACCTTTCAAAATGTATTTGTTATTAACATTGTATTAATAAGTGTATATTTTGTCAATATAAATTATAAAAAAAGATAGGTATATATCACCTATCTTTTAAGTTATAATTATTGGTTATTGTTATTGTTATAACTTCCACCCATTTGGTTTAATCCATTTTGAACTAGACGTTTAGTGATTTCACCACCAACACTACCGTTAGCACGACTAGTTGCATCTGGTCCTAAATTAACACCAAATTCATTAGCTATTTCATATTTCATTTTATCAATAGCTTGTTTAGCTCCTGGAACTCTCATTTTCATTGAAGATCTATTATTTGAGTTGCTCATGATTTCACCTCCTATACATTTATAGATTGTGAACTTACATGAGATTTCATACATTTTTTTATTGGTAAATTATACCTATAATAAATCTTGGAATTTTTCTTCTTTTTTATCACTGATATTTATAGTAAATGTTTCTTCTACAGCTTTATTAATTAAACTATTATAATCAAATTTTTCTTCTTCAGCTTTAGCAATTTCTAACTTAGGATTTATAACTGGATGTTTTGGTACAAAAACAGTACAACAATCTTCATAAGGTAAAATACTAGTTTCATAAGTATCTATCTTTTTAGCAATATCCATAATTTCTAATTTATCAAGACACGCTACTGGTCTAATAACAGGAAAGTTTGTTACTTCATTAATAACACTCATACTCGTTAAAGTTTGACTAGCAACTTGACCAATACTTTCTCCATTGATTATAACTAAAGCTTTATTCTTTTTCGCAAGTTGTTCCATAATACGATACATCATTCTTCTCATGATGGTAATAGTATAATTAGGATTACAATTTTTATATATTTCTTCTTGAATATTAGTAAAAGGAACAACGTGTAATTTAATTTCATTAGTATAGGCAACTAACTTTTCGGCTAATTTAATTACTTTATTTCTAGCTTCTATACTAGTATGAGGAATAGCTTCAAAATAAACAGCATCCACGATAATTCCTCTTTTTAATGATAAATATCCTGCGACTGGAGAGTCTATTCCGCCACTTAACATTAATAATCCTCTAGGTTGACTACCAACTGGATAACCACCAATACCTTTATAATTTTCAGTATAAATATAACTATTTTTATCTTTTATTTCTACTTTAAATAATATTTCAGGATTATGAACATCAACTTTGATATTATAAATATTCTTTAAAATAATTCCTCCTAAATGTCTAGATAACTGCATACTATCCATAGGAAACTTTTTATAACTTCTTTTAGTTTCTACTTTAAAAGTTTTAAAATTTTTAGTTTTCGCAACATTTAAAATTTCTTTTTCTAAACATTCAATATTAGTATCTACCACATTGGCAACTTGATACGAATGAATACCAAAAATTTTAGATAATTTTTCTTTTATTTTTTCAAATTCTTCTTCATTAAACTCTATTTGCATAAAAGATCTATTTTTATAAATTTTAACATTTAAATCATTTAATTTATGACTGATATTATTACATAGTTGATTTACAAAGAAATTTCTATTTCCTTTTTTAGTAAATAGTTCTCCATACTTGATTAAAATAATTTTTTTCATATTACTACTCCTTTAATTTACAAAATAAACATCATAAATTCCTATTTTTTGAATTTCTTGTCCATTTTCTATTATATAGTTAAGTGCTTTTTTATCAGTTTGATATTTTTTGTTTAATTCTTGTTTATTAATAATAAAATAGGTATTTCTATATTTTTTTATTTCTTGTAATAGTTTACTACTACCATTATATCCCCAATTACCCATATTAATTAAGTCAATCTTTTTTATAGGTATATTATTTACTAATTTAAAGTAATAAGCATTAGAATTTAAAAATACTATTTTCTGTGTACCTTTTTCATTAATAAATTTATTGATATCATTAGTTAATTTAATAACATTGTTACTTAAATATTTATATTCAAAGTGTTTAATGTTATTAGGATAACTAATATGTTGAAGATTTATACTTTTAAAACTAATTAAAGTTATACACAATATTACAATTATAGTTATAACTTTATATGGTAGTTTTTCGGGAACACTTTTAATATTTAACAATAAAATTACTAAAAATGCAAATAAAGAATACTTAAAATGATATAAATCAAAGATAGGTATAGTTATACTGTAGAATGTTAATAAATAATAATTATTAATATCTTTGTTGTTTTTTATAATAAAATAGATTGTTATGATTATCATTAAAACTATAAATAATAAATTTATATTTAAGAAGTTTTTATTACTTCCCGCAAAATCAAATAATCCCGCAATACATAAATCATAAAAATTATAAAGGGAATTAGTTGTTATTAAATAGATTATAAATATTATTATAGGTATTATAAAACCTTTTAATCTACTTAAGATCTTAGTTTTATCTTTTATATAAAGAAGTGATGGTAATAACATACATATTCCTACACTTTGTTTAGTTAAAATTATTAAAGACAGAACTAAACCTATATAAAAATCTTTATTTTCTTTTTCTAAAAGTATAATTAATAAGAATAATAAAAATAATAACCAATTATAAGTTCCTAAAAAATGTGGAAAGAAAAACATTATTAAGATAATAAGCCAAGCTTTATTACCTAATATTTTATATAACAGATAATAAATTACTAATAATATTATTACATTTATAATGGAAAATATTAAAAAATTAGATCCTGTTAAATGGAAAATAAGACTTATTAAAAAGGGATATAGAGGAGTTATTACCATATTAAAATCTTTATAAGGAATAAGTCCATTATAGATATTATGGGCAAAACCATAACTCCAAACTCCGTCAGTATCTAATGGCAGAATAAAGATATTCCATATCATAAAGATAATAAATAAAAATATATAGGGAAATAGTTTTTTTATTCTTGCCATGATATTCCTCCTAAGTTAAAACATATACATCAAATATACTAATTTTATCTATTTTTTTACCATTATTAATAACGTAATTAACTACTCTTCTATCAGTTTGATAAGTACCAGTTAAATCATTTTTATTAATTAAAAACAAAGAACCTTTTTTACTTTTTATTTCTTTAAGCATTTTCTTGGTACCATTATATCCCCAATTACCCATATTTGTTAAATCTAAATAACCTATTTTTAAATCATTAATAATTTTAAAGTAATAAGCGTTAGAATTTAATAATATTATTTCTTTATCAGAATTATCTTTTAAAAACTTATTTACTTTTTTAGTGATTACTAAATTATTTTTAGTCATTCTTTTATATTCAAAATGGTTGATGTTATTAGGGTATATTATTTCTTGGGTTTGAATTATACAAATTAAACTAAATAAAGTAATTCCTGTAATACTAAAAATGGAGATCCACTTATAGGGAATATTGGGTATCTTAATATTTAACAAAATCATAATCGCTATTACGTACCAACAATATTTAAAATGATAAATATCAAAGAGTGGAAGCATAATAGATAAAAAAGCTAAAACATAGTAATTTTTTATATCTGTGTTATCTTTTACAATAAAATATATTGTTATGATCATCATTAAAACTACAAACAATAAATTTATATTTAAGAATTTTCCATTACTTCCCGCAAAATCAAATAATCCTGCGATACATAAATCATAAAAATTATAAAGTGAATTGGTAGTTATTAAATAAATTATAAATACTATTATAGGGATTATAAAGCCTTTTAATCTACTTAAGATTTTAGTTTTATCTTTTATATAAAGAAGTGATGGTAATAACAGACATATTCCCACACTTTGTTTAGTTAAAACTGTTAAAGACAGAACTAAACCAATATAAAAGTCTTTATCAGATTGTTGTTCTAAATAAATGACAATAAGAAATTCTAAAAATAATAACCAATTATAATTAGGAAAGAAATGAGGAAAAAGAATAAATAAAAGAATAATTAACCAAGCCTTCTGATCTAATAATTTAAATAAGAAATAAACGATGATTAATAGTAAGAATATTTGACTTAAAGAAATTACAAAAAAACTAGATTTAAACAAATAAAAAGGAAGACTCATTAAGATGGGATATAATGGGGTTATTACCATATTAAAATCTTTATAGGGAATAAGTCCATTATAGATATTATGGGCAAAACCATAACTCCAAACTCCATCTAAATCCATAGGAAGGATAAATAATATCCATAATATAAATATCATAAATAAAAATATATATGGAACTAATCTTTTTATTCTTCCCATGAATGGTCCTCCTTAATTCATAATGTAAATATCAAATACTCCTATCTTTTCTACTCTAGTACCATTATTTAAAATATAATCTACAACTTTTTTATCAATTTGTTTATCATCATTAGTTTCTTTTTTATTAATAATAAATAATGAATTCTTTCGAGCTTTAATACTGTTTAAGATTTTTTCATCAGCATTTTTACCCCAATAGTTTTTATTTAAAATATCTAAGTGATTAATTTTCATATTATTAATAAGTTTAAAATAATATGCATTAGAATTAATAAACATGATATCTTCACCATCATGGTCTTCTAAGAATTTATTCAAAACTTCTGTTTGATCAATTGAGGTTTTAGGGATAAGTCTAAATTCAAAATGATTAATATTATTTGGATAGATGAAACCATCTTTTGGTAATAACAATACTAATCCTAAAATAGTAATGGCAATAATTATTCCTGATGTAAAGAATTCATACTTAAATGTTTTTGATTCACTTGTAAAGTTAGAAAATAAAATTAATGCGAAAACTATTAAACATAATTGAAAGTGTTGATAATCAAAAAATGGAAAAATTATAGTATAAAATGCAAGTCCATAATAATTTTTGATATCTTTAGGATCGTTTTTTATTAAACGTATTGTTAGTAAGATAATTCCTATTGTAAATAAGGTAAATAAACTAAATAGGTTCATATCTTTAACTAAATTAGAAATACTACCTACACATATTTCCATAAATGAATTGAAAGCGCCTGTAGTACATAAATAAACTATAAAAACAATTATCGGTATTATACAACCAATAGCTCTCATAATTAGTTTTTTAGGTTTTTTTAAATATAATATACTTGGTAAGATTAAGAATAATCCTACTATTTGATTAGTTAAAATAGAAAGTCCTATTAAGAATCCTATTAATATGTCATTGTCATCATTCTTACTTTCCATTTCTAGATATAATACTATTACAAATAATAGTAATAATAACCAATTAGGGTTTGGTAATAAATTAGGGAGTGGTAAGAAAAATAATAAGATAACTAACCATCCTTGTCTAGAAAACATTTTAAATATTATAAAGAAAATCGCAGTAATGATTAGAGCTTGGGTAATATGAAATATTAACATATTAGATTCAAATATATGAAATGGTATACTCATAAATATAGAATATAGTGGTGTGGTAATCATATTGAAATCTCTATAAGGTACTAATCCTGAAAATATGTTATGAGCAAAGCCGTAATTCCAAATTTCTTCTAAGTCAGTTGGAAATATTAATAAATTCCATAATAGTACAATTACAAATAAAAAAACACATGGAAGTATTTTAAATGACTTTTTCATAGTATCACTCCTCGTTTTCAGCTATATTATACCAAAAAGAAATAGTATTAACAAATGTTTTAATACTATTTCTTATTAATTGTAGCAACTTTTTGTTTATGTCGATAGAATTTTTTACTATAGACATGATATTTTTCAGGAATTTTACTGACTTTCTTATATTTTGTTGAATGTTCTAAATTAAAAGCATATAAGAACATATCTTCTTCATAGAAACTAGAAAAACCATTTTTTCCATTTACTTTGTAATTAAATAATTTTCTAGATTCATTATCATTATGATTTTTAGTAGTATCCCATTCTGTTACTCTATAAATGTTATATTTTTTATCAGCTAAATTTTGTTTATCTATTAGATATTCTCCACATTTTAAAGTAACTATAGGTTGTTCTCCTTTGAATGTTACACTAGAACTAGTGGTATCACAATATTTAGTATCATGAAATGGATTTTTCATAGGAGACATCAAACCCCTATCAATAAGTTCTACTAAGTAAATAGTATTTTTTTCTGCTTTTAGTTCTTCTACGTTGGCATTAAGCCCTAAAGTGGAAGCTCCAGATCTCATTACTTCATATTTATCTGTATAACTTGATTGCATAGAAATAACTAGAAATACTGCTGCAATCACTAGACATAATATGGAAATTGATAAGAACTCAACACCACCAAAGTAAAACTCATTCTTTTTAGTTTTATTCTTTTTAGTCATCATACACCGCCAATAGTTTTTTATAAATATTTTCATCAACAATTGATGTTGCTTTAATTGAAATATCTAAGGATTCTCTATATTTTCCTTTATAGAAAGCTTCAGTAGCTTCTTTAATACCTTCTTCTACTTCTTTATAACTGGAAATATATCTATTTCCATAAACTATAGCTTGTTCAGCCATCATAGCTGTTTTAACCATTTCATTGGTAGTTTTATATAGTTTTAAAACTAAATCTCTAGCTGTATCTACTCTTGTATTTAAGGTTTTTATAACGATAGGTTTTTTCTCAAGTTCTTTAATTACTTCGGCAATAGCTTCATTAGCCTCCGATAATTCTACAAAGTAGTTATCTGTAATAACAGGTAATTTATAACTTCTTATTTTTATTTTACATTGCTTTAAGAACTCTTGTATTTCATCTAATTGTTCACGAGCTCTTACTTCATCATCATACATATTACCAAGTGATTTAAGAGAAATATCTAATTGTTCTTCCATATTTTTAAGTCTTACTGTTAATTCTTCTATTTCTTTATGAACTGCTGAATATGGAGAAGATTGATTTTTTACTTTAGCTGTTAATTTCTTATAATCATCATTAATCTCTACTAATAGTTTATTAGCGTCATCAATAATCTTAACGTCATCATCACTTAAATCATACATATTCTTAATATCATCTAATTGATTATAAATTTCTTTAACCATTTTGTTAATCTTTTTTAATTTTTTAGAGAAATCACCATTTATTTCTTCATATACTTTACGACTTAATCTCTCTTTTTCAAAATCAACAAATAATGAATCTAAATAATCTAGAATAGTTTTTAAATCAAACATACAACCTTCTAGATTAAGCATTTTAACTTTATCCATTATATTTTCAATATTCTTTTTAGATTCATCCATATTGTAGTCGATATTTAAATAATCAAGAGGATAACCTTGTTTAGTCATATCGTCTACTGTTTCTTTTATTTCTTTCATTCTTTTAGGAATTAATTCATTAGCCATTAATAAAACATCAGGTGTTTCTTTAACTATTATGTTCATATGATCTACCATAGTGTCTAAGGCTTTAACAATATGCACTACTTCATCATATTCATTTTTTTCCATAACTTTCTCAAAATCTAAAAATCTTTTTTCAATATTTTCAAGTTGTAATTCAATAGCCTCTTGCATTCCTTCATATAAAGTTCTATGTTGTTCAAATTCACTATTTATTTTACGATATTTTGTTTTTAATTTAGTAATAATATTTCGATATTTTTCTTCACTAGAAGAGATATCTTTTATTTGTTCTAATAAATTATCGGCGAATTCTTTACTTTTATAAATTTCTAATTCAGCTTTCGCAAATAATTTTTGATATTCATTATATTTTTTTCTTTCTACTAAAGATTCTAGTTCAATAAGAAGATCATTAATTTCTGCTAATCTCTTATCTTTTAAATCTTCAAATTTCTTTTGCCAAATATTATATTTTTCTTCCATTGTTTCATTATTAATAATCGCTTCTACTTTAGATAGCTCTAATAAAACAGGGGTACTAGCAACTAAATTAGTTTCTCTTTCTAAACCTCTAATTGCTTCTAAATACCGATTTGATTTCTTTTTTCGAATGAATTGAAGTGTAACAACTACAATTACAATCGCGATAAATAAAACGGTAGATATAATCAATATTTGCCCTTGCATGTTACCACCTCTATCATATCATTTTCATTTTACCACAACTTCCGAAATTTTTCTACAATTTCTACAAAATATATAAAATCTCAAAATTTTGTTATAAAACTTGACTTATAAGGTATTTACCTTTATAATTAGGGGTGCAATTTACTTGAAACAGCAGTATTTTGTGTATCTTAATGTGTTTTTCGAATATAATTTAGTAACTTTGCTGTTGAGTGAAAAAGTTAGAAAGACTCCCTAGGATAGGCATAATACATTTCAAGAAATATGTAATATAAGGAAAGGAGAAACAAAGATGGCAAGATATACTGGACCTGTTCGTAAACAAGCTCGTCGTGTTGGTTTTTCAATCAAAGAAACTGGTGAAGAATTAGCTCGTCGTCCTTATGGACCTGGACAACATGGTAATGCTCGTAAAGGTAAATTATCTGATTATGGTGTTCACTTAAAAGAAAAACAAAAAGTACGTTTTATGTATGGTGTAAGTGAAAAACAATTTAGAAGCACTTTTGAAAGAGCTGGTAAAATGACTGGTATTCATGGTGAAAACTTCTTAAAATTACTTGAATCTCGTTTAGATAATTTAGTTTATCGTATTGGATTTGCTTCTACTAGACGTGGAGCAAGACAACTTGTTAACCATGGACATGTTACTGTTAATGGTAAAAAAGTTGATATTCCATCATATCAAGTAAAAATCGGTGATGTTATCTCTTTAAAGGATAAAGATAAAGAATTAAAAGTTGTTACTGAATCTCTTGCAAAAGTAACTAAAAGAGTTGAATTTATCAATTATGATGAAAAGAAAATGGAAGCTACTTATGTAAGATATCCTGAAAGAGCAGAACTTAATGCTGATATCAACGAAGCATTAATCGTTGAGTTCTATAGTAAGTAATAAAAAAAGTTTGGAAATTCCAAACTTTTTTTATATGTTAATTTCTTCAAGATAACAGTTACCTACATCTACTGCTGTAAGATCTTCACTATATTTACCACCATGTAAAATAGTATGTAAACATTGAATAATAATACCATGAGATACAATTAATACTGTTTTATCTTGATAGTTTTCTTTTAAATATTTAACAAATTCTTCACATCTTTCAAAGACATGATTATTTTGTTCAATACCATCTTTTTCTCCATAATTTTCAGGATCTATTTCAATATCTTTTTTACTTCTACCTTGTAAAATTTCAATTTCACGTTCTCTAAGTAAATCATTTTTTTCAATATGAACTCTATCTCCAACAATTATCATAGCACTTTGAATTGCTCTAAAGATAGGAGAACATAGACATATATCAAAATCTACATCTTTTAATTTATTTCTTATTTCATTACATTGAAATTCACCTTTTTTACTTAAAGGTACTGGTAAATTACCTTGAACAATTCCTTGTTCATTGTATTCTGTTTGTCCATGACGAACTAAATATACTCTCATTATTTAACCTCCAAAGACTTTCCTTGTTTACTATAAGTAATAAATTTAGATAAGAATCCGTCCTTTTTATAACTTGAGTAACCACTAACTAAATATTTACCATCTACTTCTTTAACATCAGTGAAGTAATCATCTAATTTTTGTTCACCATAGTTTTCAACATAACCTTTTTTCAAATTAGTTTTATATTTCGCAATTATACCATCATATCTGAAAACATTTAATCTCTTAGTAGATTTTTCTTTATCTTTAACAGCTGTATGTCCAATAAGTACTAAATTCTTATCAGAATCTAAGATGATTTTGTTAAATCTTTCCATACCTTTTCCTTTGTATGTTACTTCATCGATTTGATTTAGGTTCAAGTCATATTTAACAATAACAGCATCAGTATCATAATCATCTTCATTATCACTTAGTTTTTTGGCACCAGCAACTATAAGTTGATTTCCATATTTGACAATACTAGAAAAACCTAGAGTATCAGTTATTTTATAATTAGTTGTATCAATTCTTTCACCATCTAGAGTATATTTAGAAATAGTACCTACTCTAGCAGCATCTTTTCCAACAACATAAATATAATCTTTAGTTACAACTAAATCATTAAATAATCCTGATTTACTTCCACCGTAATTAGTTCTCCAAACTTCTTTACCAGTCTTATCATATTTAATCATAACTCCACCACCACGGGAATCTATACCTAATGTTAAATTTTCAAATATACTTTGACCAACAACTATATAACCGTCATCAACTACGGCAACATTGGTAAACTTAGAATTTCCTAAAATTTGAAAAGTCTTTTCAAAAATAACTTCTCCATTTTTATCATATTTTACAAATAATGCAGTTCTAGTTTTATCCTTCTTCTCAGCTTTAGTTTTTTCATAACTACCTACGGCTACAAAGCTATCTTCATCAGCTTTTACATTAAAGAATGTACTATTATAACCTTTGTTATAAAACTTTTCCCAAATTTTATTTTTATTATTATCATATCTAGTTATTTTAGCTTTTTCATAGCCTTTATTATTATCATTATTACTTCCAACTAAAATATATCCGTTATCTAGTTTTTCAAAAGCATTAGCACTATCTACATATACTTTATTATTTTCTTTTTTAACATATGTAAAAATAACAAATATTCCATCAAGTAATAACACTATGATACTAATAACTACAATAATCATAAAAAGTTTTTTTAATTTTGGATTCATATTATACCTCCTTTCCTATTTCCTCTTCTAAATTGTAACAAAGAAAGCTGTATTTTTCAACAGCTACTTCTACTTATCTAATGTTATTAGAAAATATTTTTTCTTTCCACGTCTAATTACTAAATATTTATGTTCTATAAATTCATTTTCTGTAATTTGAAGTGTTTCATCATTTATCTTTTTACCATTTAAACTAATACTATTGTTATGTAAAAACTCACGAGCTTCTCTCTTACTAGAAACTACTGAAGCTTCTACTAATAAATCAACAATATTTTTTTCTTCCTTAATACTATATGGAGTAATTCCTTTAAATGCTTCTTCAATTTGACTACCATTTAGTTTTTCTATATCACCACTAAATAAAGTTTCACTTATTTTAACAGCGTCTTCATAAGCTTCTTTTCCATGAATGTCAGTAATAATTTCACGGGCTAAAACTTTATGTGCTTCTCTTAAATGTGGATTTTCTTTATTTTTAATTTCTAACTCATCGATTTCTTCTTTTGATAAGAAAGTAAATATTTTTAAGTAATCTATTACCATTTCATCATCAACATTAATTAGGTATTGGTATAATTCATAACTAGTAGTTTTATTTTTATCTAGCCATAAAGCATTACCTTCACTTTTTCCGAACTTTCTACCTTCTTTATCTAAGACTAATGGCATAGTAAATCCATAAGCTTCTTTTCCAAGTTTTTTCTTAATTAATTCAAGTCCTGTAGTGATATTTCCCCATTGATCAGAACCTTCTACTTGTAAAACACAATTCTTTTCTTTAAATAAATGTAAAAAGTCATAACCTTGAATTAAGGTATAAGAAAATTCTGCGAAAGTAATTCCTGTTTCTAATCTTCTATTGATGATATCTTTATCTAACATATAATTAACATTAATATATTTTCCAACATCTCTTAAAAATTCTAAGAATTCATAACCTTTCATCCAATCATAGTTATTAACTACATCGACATTACCATCAAAAATACTTTTTACTTGTTTAGTAATAGCGCTTAGATTCTGTTCTACTGCTTCTTTAGAAATTATTTCTCTTTCAGAAGTAGGACGTGGATCTCCTATTAATCCTGTTGCTCCTCCAATTAATAAGATTGGATGATGTCCTGCTTTTGCTAATCTCTTGGCAGTAACTAATGATGAATAATGTCCTAAGTGTAAACTATCAGCAGTAGGGTCTGTTCCCCAGTAAAATGTTAAGTGATCATTATTAAGTTTATCTTCTAAATCACTCCCTGCCATATCTTTGATTAATCCTCTCCATTTTAATTCTTCAAAAAAAGTCATATTTATCCCTCCTATACTTTATTTTTGAAAAATAAAAGTTCTTCAATCATAAGGACGAATTGCTCGTGGTACCACCTTATTTCATGAAGAACATGCACTCAATTTGTTAACGCCAACAACGACTTTTCTCCTAATCTGTATTTCAAAAAATATTTCCTTTTAGTTTTCACCAACCACTAAATCTCTTGCTTAAAAAATATTTTTCTACTTATAATTAATCAATGAAAAGTAATTTATGTGTTTAATATACCACATAGACTAAAAAAAAGTAAAGTTTTTTTACTTTTTTTCTGCTTTTTCTAATTTTTTAACAACTTCTTTTGTTACTTCAAGAGCTTTTTGTCTTAAGTCTTCAGCTGCTTGTTTTAACAATGGTGTTCCTTTTTCTTTAGCCATTTCAACTAACTCTTCGGTATTTTCTTTTAATTGTTGAGCTTTTTCTTGAGCTATTTCTAAAACTTTTTCTTTATCTAAATTTTCAAGTTCATATTTAATTTCTTCAAATCTAGCCATCATGTCTTCTTTTACTTGTTCAGTATCAATACCTTCGATTTGTTTTTTTAAATCTAATAGTTTTTCTTTTAATTCTTTTCTAGTTTCTGATCCTTTCTTTGGTGCGAATAAAATACCAAGTCCTGCTCCTACTAAAGCACCTAATACAAATTTTCCTGCTCCATTTTTCTTATTTTCCATCATTCATCACCTTTCTTATTTTACTAAATAAACTTAATAAAAAACTGGAAATACAATTTACTATTTTGTCATTAATTTGTGAAATTCCATCAGCTGTCTTATCAATAATAGTAAACAAATTATCTAATGAACTAACTTTGTTACTTACATCATCTGTAAGTTTATCTACTTTATCAAGTAATTGAATCATACGAATTCCTAAAATTATTAATACAATTAGTAGTATAATTCCAAACGTATAAAGTAGTACAGGTAAAACTGCATTTAAAATCTCCATATCTTCCACCTATCTTTTCTATTCTTTTTCGTACATTGAATCTATTAAATCAAATAAATTCTCATCATCAGATTTTTCTACTTCAATCATTTTGTCATCTTCATCATCTGGTTCTTCATCATATTTATCCATAGAACTAGTTCTTCTGCCTGTAGCTTTTTCTTTGCTTAAATCAATATAGTCATTATTATATTCTAATCCTAAATCTTCAAAATATTCCTCTGCATCGCCAACAGTTACTTGTGAAACAGATGGTGTTTGTTCTTTATCAGTTAAATCTAATAAATCTTCTGTTGGTTCAGGAGCATAATTATATGACTCTTCACTTTGTTCTTCTTCTACATCAAATAGTAAATCTTTTTCTGGTTTAGCATTACCATAGGCTCTATTACGAACTTCATCGATATCTGGTTTTTCACTAGCAAAAGTTGGCATTCTCACTTCTTTTTTAGTAACTATCTCATCTTTTTGATAATTTTTATCTAACACTCCATATATTGGTGAGATAATTGGTGAAGGTTTAAATGTACTTTTATTAGATTTACTATCATAGGTATGCATAGTATTATAATCTTTTTCAAAGCCAAATACTTCTTCTTTTTTACCACCTTGATATAAAGGAACTTCATCTTGTACTTTTTCTTCAACAACTGGTTTTCTTTCTTGATAAACAGGTTCTGGTTTTGGCTGTGGTTGTGGTTGGGGTTTAGGTTGTACAGAACGTTGTTGATAAGAAAAATCATCTTCTAAAATTTCTTGGAATTTAAAATCATTATTTCCTTTTAGAAGACTTCTATCTTCTTCAAAATCATCTAGTAATTCATGCTTTTCCTCTTTTTCTATAGGATTAGCAATCTTCTTAACTAATGGTTTTTCTTCAAAGAAATCTTCTTTAGCTCTCGCTCTACCTTTATTTTTTATTTGTTCTATATCTTTTTCTTTATCTTTGTGGAATATTTTTTTCTTTTCTTTTACTGGCTTCTCTTCCACTTCTACATACTCTTCTTCAAAAAGAGCATTTTTTAACTTTTCCATTAATTTCATACAAGCACCTCTTCCTTGTTATTCGACACTATCAATATTTAAGTTTTCTTCATCGCTTGCCTGTTTAGTATCTTTCTCTGCATCTTTTTCATATTCTTTGACATAATCTAAAAAGTTTGTTGACTTTTCATTAGGCTGAAAAATACTAAACTTTTCTTCTTTATAACTTAGTTTCTTATTTCCAATTAAAGTACCTAATACTTCACGATTATAACTTACATTAGACAACATATAACAGATATTAATAACTGCACTTTCTAAACTATTTTTATCAACATAAGCTTCAACTTTAGCGTAGTTGTACATTGCCTCTATAAAATATGAATCTTCTTTTTCGGTAATTTCAAAGTAACCGTTTTTCTTACCATTTTTTAATTCTTTGGATAAATACTTACTAGAATTAACTTTATATTTGCTCTTTATCTTATGATAATAACTAACCGCATCAACATATATATAATAATAATTGTTATAACGGTCTTTAAATATGGCATTGTACTCTTCTTTGTTGATAAACTTCATACCTTTAGGAACATAATATTTATATCCTTCGTAGTTAACATTATAAAGTCTTTTAGATTTATATAAAATTGTTTCAATAGTTGTATCTAAATCTTTACCATTTACTACATAGGCACTACATCCAGTTACAATGAACACTAAAATAGAGAGTAACGAAATTAACTTTTTCATATATTCACCTACTCTTTCTATATTATATCAGACTTTTTATAAAATAAAAACGTTTTCTACTTTTTTTTACGTTTTTAGACTTTTCTATAAGCTTTAAGCTCATAAATACGCATCCCTTTTTCGACGAATTTATCTTCATATTCTGTAGTTATAAAATTCTCTTCGTCTTTATGTAAATCTAAGGTTACATCTTGTAAACTATAACCATTAGAACTTAAACTCTCTATGGAGAAACAAAATAAGTCTTCATTATCAGTACGAAGAAATATTTCTTCATCTTGTTTAAAACATAAATGATATTTATCTAAAAAGTTACTATGGGTAAGTCTTCTTTTATGATGACGATTTTTTGGCCATGGATCTGAAAAATTTAAATAAATTCTAGATATTTCTTTATCAAAAATATTATCAATATTCTTCGCATCGGCTCTAATGATATAAAGATTATCTAAATTCTCGGAATCAATCTTTTTAATAGCTTTGGCTAAAATATTATCAAATTTTTCAATACCAATAAAATTAATATTAGGATTAGCTTTAGCTTGTTCTTTAATAAATTGTCCTTTTCCCATACCTATTTCTATATATATAGGATTATTATTTTGAAATAATTTTTGCCATTTACCCTTATAATCTTCAGGATTAGTTATAAATTTAGTAGCGTTATTTAATATTTCTGCTTTATTCTTTAAATTTCGAGTTCTCAATACCTTCACCTCTGTTTATATATTCTATCACAATTCTTCTGTTAATGCATAAAATAATTATAAGTAAGGGGAATTGTTATGAATCAAACATCTTATCCAAATCCATATATGCCATTTGTACCAGTAAATCAAAACTATTATTCAGGAACTAATAATCCAAATAATGATCTTAATATTAGAATTGAAAGACTTGAAAGGCAACTAAAAAGACTTGAAAGTCGTATTTTTAAATTAGAAGAAGAAAACAAACAGGAACTTAATTCTCTTTCTAAAGAATATATTAAAGATGATGATGGATTATATATGGTTTAATGACTCTTTGAAAGAGTCTTTTTATTTTGTATATATTTATTTTTTAAATTATTTTTTTGTGATATACTAATAATGGAGTAGATAGACTTGAGGTGAATAAGATGGAATTTATAGAAAATCTTGATAAAAATGAATATGAAGAGTTTGTCCAAAATAATGAAAATACTCATTTTATGCAAAGTTATGATTTTGGGCAAATAAGAAAAGATAAAGGTTTTATTCCACATTATGTAGGCTTAAAAGATAAAGATAAGTTAGTTTGTACAGCTTTACTTTTAGAAAAGAAATTACCTCTAAATTATTGTTATTTATATTCTCCTAGGGGATTTGTTATTGACTTTAATGATAGAGAACTAGTGAAGACTTTTACTTCTTATTTAGATAAATATGCTCGTAAATTAAAAGCTATTTTTATAAAAGTTGATCCTGGGGTTAAATTACATAATATTGATATAAACGGTAATGACTTAAACACTTTAAATAACTATGATTTAGTTGACTATTTAAAGAAATTAAAATATAAACATTTAGGTTATAACATTGGATTTGAACACGAACAACCACGTTTTACTTTTAGAATTGATTTAGATAAAGATTGGGATCAAGTATATCAAAGTATGCATCCTACTACTAAAAAGATTCTTAATAAGGGAAATCAATATGATTTAGATGTTTACATTGGAGATGAAAAAGATATAGATGATTTCTATATTACGATGAAGGAAACTTCTAAAAGAGAAGGTATAGTTCAAGCTCCTATAAAATATTATTTAGATTTTTATAAAACTTTTAATAAAGATAATTTAAGTGATTTATATGTAGTAAAAGCTAATATAAAGAAATTAACTGAAGTCTTTAATAATAAAATTAAAGATATTGAAGATAAAATTGAGAGTTTTCAAAGTGATAAATATAAAAATAAAGGAAAAGTTCAAAATAAAATTAAAGAATTAGAAAATCAATTAAATAAATTAAATAAAGAGATTAAAGAAATACAACAAATTAAGGAAGAAGAAATTGTATTATCATCTATAATTACTGTTAAATATGGTAATAAAGTATGGACAGTTCATGGTGGAAATAACTCATGTCTTATGAATTTGAATGCTAATTACTTGCTTTATTATACTATTATGAAAGATGCTTATGACAACGGTTATAAAGTAATGGATTGTTTTGGAACTTGTGGTACAGCTAATCCAGATAAGAGTAATCCTATTTATGGAATTCATTCCTTTAAGAAACGTTTAGGTGGAGAATATACTGAATTCATTGGAGAATTTGATTATGTAGTTAAGCCTATTATGTATTTTCTATTTACAAAACTAATACCTATTTATAGAAATATAGTTAAAAAGAAAGCTAAAAAGGAGATTAAAAATGAAGTTAGTAGAACTAAATAAAAAAGAGTTTGAAGAGTTTACAAAAAATAGTGAACAAAATAATGTTTATCAAACTAGAAGTTGGGGAATTTTTGAGAAATCTAATGGTTGGCATACATATTATGTTGGACTTGATGATAAAGGTAAAATAAAAGCTGCTACTTTAATTCTTTCTAAAGAAGTTCCATTAATTAAAAAAAGAATTTTCTATTGTCCTAGAGGTTTTATTATTAATTATAAAGATATTGAATTACTGAAAATTTTTACTAAAGAAATGAAGATATTTGCTGAAGGTAAAAATGCTATGTATATAAAGATTGATCCTTATGTTATATATAAACAAAGAGATATTAATGGTCAAGTTGTAGAAAATGGTATTGATAATAGTAAAATAGTAGATAACTTAACACAATTAGGATTTGTTCATTATGGTTTTAATACTAATTTAGAAACAGAAAAACCTAGATGGATGTATATGTTAAATCTAGAAAATAAAAATTTAGAAGATGTAATGACTAATATGGATTCTAAAACTAGACAAATTATTAGAAAAAATGAAAGAAATGGTATCCATGTTAGAGATTTATCAAAAGAAGAACTACCTGTATTTAAAGAGATTATGAAGCAAAGTAATGAGAGAAGACACTTAACAGATGAACCTCTTTCATACTATGAAAATATGTGGAATGCTTTAAATTCTGAAGATATTTTAAAAGTAAAATTAGCTTATATTGACTTTGATGAATATTTAGAAAATACTATTAAAGAACGTGATAAATATGAAAATGAATTAGTTGACAGAATGGATAAGAAAAATACTAATAGTATTAATGTTAATGAAAAGAAATATGAGAAGAAACAAAATATTGATAAAAGTGAAATAGATAGACTTAATAAAGAGATTGAGGAGATTAAACATTATCAATATGAATATGGTCATAGAGTAAATTTAGGAGCTATTCTACTTTTAACTCATGGTAATGAAGTATTGGCATTATTTGATGGTACTATCGAGAAGTTTAGAACTTTTAAACCATTATATACACTTCATTATGAAAGTATTAAATATGCTCTTGAACATGGTTATAAAAGATATAATTTTAATGCTATTACAGGAGATTTTTCTCAAAGTAATCCATTATATGGTTTATATCAATTTAAAAAAGGCTTTGGAGGAGAAGTTGTTGAACTAATTGGAGAGTTTCAACTTATTACAGATAAATTTGGTTATACTTTATATAAAAAGCTTTTTCCTTTTTATGAAAAGTTCACTAATAAACAAAATAAAACCACTAAGAAATAGTGGTTTTTATTTTTGTTTAGTAAATTCTTTATTACTTTGACTAGTGTTATCTCTTTCATCATAAATAACATCTGTATTTACATTTAAAGGTTCTGTGTTATTCGCACCAATCATATTGGTAGTTTTAAGACCTGTTTTTCTCTGTAATAATTTATCGAGTTGTCTAACATTATAAAGTATGTTATGAGGTTTAGATTCTTCCTCTTCTTGTTTAGCTGGTACTTGTTGATACATTCTTTTAATAACATAGAAAAATACTAAACCTGAAAAGGCAAAGATAAAACTAAATGGTAAAAAGCTTAAGAAAAACATTAAGAATATTCCTAATAACTCTACTCCTATAGATAAGCCTATTAGTTTGGCAGTATGGATTGGTAGTGTTCCTACTACTTCTTTAGTTCTTCCATTGACAGCTATATAATTTAAAGTTTCTTTATTTTTAATGGGTTGGGGATAACTATATAACCAAATAGGTAAATAAATAATTTCCCAATTGGCCCTATAAATATTTATATCTTGAGTTGACCAGGCAATACCTCGATCATATTCTTCTAATGTTTCATTGGCAGCAAATTTAGTTTCTAATTTAGCTTTATCATCTATAATAGATTGTAAATAATTAAAGTCTATATTACGATTAAGTGAAGTACAACCTCTTAAGTAATTAGCATCCCAAGTACAAGCATTTTCAATATCAAAAGGTTTAAGACCATCTATAATTGTTCTAGCTCTATCATTACTTTTGATTCCTTTTTCGATTTCTAAGCCATCAATTAATAAATCAAATTCACGTTCTATGGTATAGGTATCGGCATCATAATAAGTAACACCATTTTCATGAACATTATAATATTTTTTAACTTGATGTTCTCCTTCACCGATAAATTTACCATGTGAATATATATCTACTAAAGCATAAGGAAGATATACTGGAGTTATATTTTCTATTTTAATATTATCAAGTAATTCTGGTTCTATTAATAATTTCTTTTGATTAATAAACTCTTCTACTTTTTGTTTAGCCTCTTCTCTAGTAACAGAAAATGGTAAGACTAAACTCGGAGCACTTTTTGTTTGCATAACATCTGTCGTTGTTAAAGGACATTTACACCAAGGGCATTTAGTTTGACCTAGAAATTCTTTATCTATAATTACTTCTGTTTTACAGTTCTTACAGCTAATAGTTACAATATTACTATAATCTATAGTTGGTGGGGTTGTATTTTGTACTTTTTGTAATTCTTCAGAAGTTAAAGGTTTTACGGGTTTAAATTCATGTTGACAATAGTTACAAGTATAATGTCCTGTTGTTTCATCTAGGGAAAGATTGGCAGTTCCGCATTTAGGACATACTTGAGCATTATCATCTTTTTTCTCGGAAAGTGGTACAGTCATAATTGGTACTACTTCAACATTATTATTACCTTCCATACAATTCACTCTTTCTTTATAGTTTCCTATTCTACTTCATTATATCATATAAATAAAAGAAGCAACAAAACAATTGCTTCTTAACGTCAACTAACCTCTAACTTTATGAATTAATTTAAACAAATTATAGTAAAACTTATTAATTGGTAAGTGATATTCTCCAATTAATTCTTCAACATAACCTGTGAAACCTTTTTTAAAGTCATATACACCGTATTCTTTATCATTTTTATCAAAGTTACCACTTATTCCATAAAAGTTATATCTTTTAAAGTGATGTTGCATTCCATATTTAATCATTTCCCATTGAATTATATATGGTGTTCCAAAGTGCATATATTCTTTTTTGTTACCGCCAAATAGGTAAACAAGATCATCTCCAAAAAGCATAAATACTCCTGTGGAAGCGGGAATAACATCTCCTTTTTCTTTTTGTAATGCTTCTACTTCTTGAATTTGTTTTTCTATTTTTTCAAGATTATCTCGGTGTTTTTTAATCTTCTCTTCTTTAGATTTTTGTTCTTCCATTCTTTTTATTGTAACTTGAGCATCTTCTTTTTCTTTTCTTAAGTCTGCAAGTAGGGTCTTAGTATGAATCTCTGCGACTACAAATTTTACTAATTTATCTTTATGAAAACAGTTATACATTTTTTGAAAATATTCTAAACTTCGATTATGAAAATTTTTTCTATCGCCAGTAGCATCTAATAATTCTTTAACAAGAGGTAATTCATCATATTCAACATCTCTAATTACTATTTTATTTTTGATACCTTTTTGAATATTTCTTCTTGTAAAGGAACGCATACTCTTAAGTAATTCATTTTCATCTTTATCTAAATCTAAGACAAAAGTCCAAGTTACTACTTGTTCCGCAACAGGAGATTTTTCAAATCCTAAAGATATTAAATTATTTACACCTTCAGTATTATCGATACCACCTTCTACAACATCTCCATTAATATCTCTTTCTTTTCTTATATAGTAGGGGTCAATTCTTAAATTATAACCTTTTTTATCTTTAATAAATTTTTTTAGGTTTTCCACAAAAAATGTTAATAACTCTTTATCTTTATAATCCACAAGTAAACCTCTTGGAGCATAAAAGTCAGTTTGTCCAAAATGGGTTTTACGAGCGGATAAGAAAGTTCCTGCGACTATATCGTGGTCTTTTTCTACACCAACATAATAAATAGTACAACCTAATTTTTGACGTAATTCGGCCATATTAGTAGTTTGAATAAAATTTTTTAATTCATGTTTTTGGGAAAAACTAGAAAATTCTGTTTCTGTTAACTCTCTAAATATCATATTGTTATCTCCTTAATAATTATTAAGTATCTTGGTTACTACTTAATCATAGCATAATTTTTAAAGTTTTTAAATATTAATAATAGATAACCATAGCTGAAAAACAATATATTTGTTCATCTCCAAAAACACAAGCGCTTACTTGATATTTTATATCAATAACTTCTTTTTCTAATTCTTCTAAAAAATTATTCATTTTATCTTGTAGTTCTTCCTCACTTTCTTCATCAAAGATTTTTACTTTCATGTTATCACCAAAGATATTATAAAATTTCTTTTCCACAGAAATTGTTGAAAAAAGTTTATTTTGATTTAGACTTTTCCACATAAAAAATACCTAAAAATGTTAGGTATTTTCTTTTATTTAATTATTAGCTATTTCACTTGAAGTAAAGACGTAATTTCCATCTTCTTCGGTAAGTGTTACTTTGTATAATGTTCCTTCTCGGAAATCCTTATCATTAAATACATATTGTCCATCATAATCCTTTTCAAGATTTGCTAGTTGTGTTTTTTGATAATCTTTATAATATTTAACATCATCTAGATCACCTAAATTACTAAATAATACTCTAATATAAACTTCTATAGTTTTACCTTGTTTTTGAACTTTAACAATTCTTTTTTGACTTTTTTCACCACAAGTTCCACCACAACCACTTTCACCTTCGGTATAAGTGGCAGTGGCTTCATTATAAGTATAAAATGGACAAG
>CANRDQ010000004.1 GCA_947629395.1 uncultured Bacilli bacterium | reverse complement strand
TCCTTTCTTATTTAATTATAACAAAATAAAAGTAGATCACATTCTTTTTATGTGTCTACTTTTACTTTATCACTTCAGAAAAGATTTTGTCTTTTCTTTTTTTTAGTTATATTTGCTATATCAAAAAGTTATTACTGCTTATACTATATTAGATAGTAAAGGAGTGATAACATGGATTTAATAAAATCTAAAACTTATATATACAGAGCTATAAGAACTTTTATACAGACCTTTTTAGCCAATGTAGTAGTTGCCATACCAATGATAGATTGGAGTAAACCTAATACAATGTTAAAAGCTGCTTTGTTCAGTTTAGTTTCCTCTAGTGTTGCTGCTGGTGTAAGTGCCGTTATGAATATGAAAGAGGAAGTGGTCTGATGCTAAAAGGACAAAAAAGTATTAGATTAGGTATTGAAGATTTATTATGCCCATTTACTGATATGTATATTACACAAGGAAGTGAAGGAGTAAGTCATAGAGGAACAAAGTCTATTGATGTTAGAGGTATAAATAGAGGAGTAAAATATCCTTATTATGCTCCTTGTAGAGTAAGATGTATTAAGACTTATCCCTCAAGTGGTCAAGTTATGTGGCAATCAGTTTCTAAAGTACGTTTTGCTAACGGAATAGTTGATTATATTACCATTATGACTGCTCATGATGATTCTATGGACTCTTTTATTGGGCAAGTAGTAGAACAAGGAAATCAATTAGGAAATATGGGAACTAAAGGTAATGCTACAGGAGTACACTGTCATATAGAAGTATCCAGAGGAAAAGATACAACCTTTAGACTTAATAATTATGGAGTTTATACTTTTAACAACGAAATAGACTTTGAAGAAGCTTTCTTCATGGATAATACTAATATTCTAAACGGTAATAGAGCTTGGAAATATATAACAGATGTCAAAGTAGAAGGAGCTCCTGGTAAAAACTATGCCAATTTATCTCCTAATGTTTCTAGTTGGCGTGTATATGATATAAATGTTAAACCTGTAGCGAAAAATGCCAAAGGAAAATTAAATCCTAAAAAATTTGGAGGCTTAACATATTATATATATTCTTATAGAGATGGAGGAACTACTGCCGAAATAGAAACATCTGACTTTGGTAGAGTAAAAATATATATAAGTAATCCTAATTGTAAAATAACAATTGATAAAATTTTATATAAATATGGAGACTATTAAAAGAGTAGATATTTAATTATCTATTCTTTTTGTGTAAAGTAGGATGTAAAGTTTAATAAAACTATAAGTAATTGTGCTATAATAACTATGTAGAGAGGAGGTTTTCGATGAGAGGAATGGATGAAAATTTTGATATTCGAAAGAAAAGAATTAGTATCCTAGAAACTTATGGAGAGGATTTTACAAATAAAGAATTTATTACTAATCCTGCTATTGGTAGAGAACAACAGATCAAGGAAGCCGTATTAGTATTATTAACGCCAGATAAGTCTGTCATCCTAACTGGTAAACCCGGTGTAGGAAAAACAGCTATTGTTGAAGGAATTGCCTATCGTATTCAAATTGGTAATATTCCTGATGCTCTGAAGGACTACAGAGTAATTAAAATCAATACATCTGCATTGCTTGGAATCGATCCTGTTACAGGTGAATCTAAAATTCAAAACCTTATTGATGAATTAAAAAGATATGATAATTTAATTTTATTTATAGATGAAATTCATACCCTAATGGGATCTAAAGGTGAAGCCCTTGATTTTGCTAATATGTTTAAGCCAGGACTTGATCGTGGGGATATCAAAGTAATTGGAGCAACTACCTCTGAAGAATATGAAAGATATATTTTAAGAGATAAAGCCTTTACTAGACGTTTCCAAAAAGTTGACGTACCAGAGCCTGATCGTAATGAGACTGTTCGTATAGTTGTTGGAACCATTCCAAAGATAGAGAAGAGAACTGGAGTAAAAATGAAATATGGTCCTTTTGTCAGACAAAAAATAGCTGAATTCCTAACTGACTTAACAAGTGAGTTTAGAAGAATTTATGAAATAGGATCTCGTTACCCTGATATAGTTTTAACACTAATGCAAGAATCTTTTTCATATGCTGTGTTTGATAATAGGAAAGTTATAAATATTTTAGATGTAAGAAAAGCAGTAGAAAACACTAAAAATGTTTATCAAGATGTAATAAAAAAGGAGTTGCCTAGATTTGATGAAATATTTAAGGATGAAATAGAACAATTAAAAGAAATTAAACAGGATAGACATGAATAAATTCCAAAAAGGTTTATACTACACTGGACAAATATGTGTTTTAATCATTCTATTTTTAGTAATTCAATTACTACCATTAATATTTAAATCATCATGGCAAGGAATCATTTTTATAGTTACGTTAACAATCTTCTTGATGGTTAGACTATACTTTTACTTGCCAGAAAATAGAGGCTTAACTAAAATGGCTATGTATAATGTTTTAATATTAGTCATTACCCTATATTTTTTTATAATATATTATAGAATTTTTGATGCTATAGATTTTAAAAGGTATCTTTTAAGTGAAGTAAGCATTGAATATTGTAAGACGAATTTTATTATTTTGTCTTGTGCTCTATTTGGAGTTATAGGAAATTCTATTCTATATAAAATCACATGCAACGATTAGGAGGTATATTAATATGTGTGGAATAGTAGGTTATTTAGGAAAGAAAAATGTAAGTGAAGTTTTATTAAAAGGACTTTCACAATTAGAGTATCGTGGATATGACTCTGCAGGAATTGCTTTAAATGATGGAGAAAAATTACAGATCATTAAGAAAGTAGGACGTGTAAAAGAGTTAGAAAATAAAATAAAAAAAACTGATTTAATTAATGCTCATTATGGAATTGCGCATACAAGATGGGCTACAAATGGAGGAGTAAGTGATGAAAATGCTCATCCTCATAATGTAGGACGTGTTACATTAGTTCATAATGGAATTATTGAAAATGCTAATTTATTAAGAGATAAATTAAAAGAAGAAGGATATAACTTTGCCTCAGAAACTGATACAGAAGTAATAGCTGCTTTATTAGATAAAGAACTAAAAAGTAATGATGTAATCAAAGCTATCACAGAAACAACTAAACAATTAACAGGAAGTTTCGCTTTAGTTATTATGATTGATGGAGAAAAAGATAAGTTATATGCAACTCGTAAAGATAGTCCATTTATCATTGGTCTTGGAGAAGATGAAATGGTTATGGCATCTGATATCCCAGCTATCTTAGATTATACAAATAAATATATGTTACTTGATACTTATGATGTTGCTGTAATTGAACAAAATAAAGTTGAAGTTTATGATGCCACAGGAAACAAAATTGAAAAACCTGTTAAAGAAACAGACTTATTAAAAGAAGAAGCAGGAAAAAATGGTTATCCACATTTCATGTTAAAAGAAATGATGGAAGAACCAATTGTTGTAGAAAACTTAATCAAATATTATGAAGATAAAAAAGATGAATTAGATTTATCTAAATATGAGGAAATTCATATAGTAGCTTGTGGATCTGCTATGTATGCTGGTATGATAGGAAAGAGTTTAATTGAAAAATATGCTCATATCCCAACTGTAGTAGAAGTAGCTAGTGAATACAGATATCAAGAAGTTTTATATACTAGAAAGACTTTAGTTATCTTAATTTCTCAATCAGGAGAAACAGCTGATACAATTGCTGCTATGAATAAAGTTAAAGAATTAGGTATTGATACTTTAGCTATCGTTAATGCTGAATACTCAACAATAGCAACAAATGCTGATAAAGTATTATTTATTAAAGCAGGACCAGAAATTGCCGTTGCTACAACTAAAGCTTATATCTTACAATCTTTAGTATTAACATTACTAGCTTTAGAAACAGCTCATAAGAAAAACTTATTATCAACAGCTTCTTATGAACAATTATTAGTAGCATATAAAAATGTTCCAAAACAAATTAAATCTGTATTAGAAAAACGTGATTTATACAGAAATTTAGCTCAACAAATATATAAACAAGAAGATGTATTCTTCATAGGACGTGGAATTGACTATTCAATGAGTATGGAAGGAAGTTTAAAAATAAAAGAAATTTCATATATTCATAGTGAAACATTCCAAGCTGGAGAATTAAAACATGGAACAATTTCTTTAATTGATGAAGGAACTCCTGTAATAGCTATTATTACAGATAAAAAATTAAAAGATAAAACTTATGCTAACGTAGAAGAAGTAGCAGCACGTGGAGCTAATGTAATTTTAGTAACAACTGAAGATATTGATGCTATTCACGAATATAAAGAAAATAAAATAGTAGTACCAACAGTATCAGAGTTTATGCAACCATTATTAGTAGTTCCAGGTTTACAACTTCTAGCATACGAAATCGCATTACTTCGTGGATGTGATATTGATAAACCTAAGAACTTAGCTAAGAGTGTTACTGTAGAATAATTTGACAATTTCCCATAATCTTCTTATATTTTAACAACATTTCTTTTATATAATTAAGGTGTAGAAAGGAGATGGAGCTTATAAGAAGATAGTTAGGAAGTTTCTCACCATTTTAATAATTTTTTAATAATACATTTCACTCTTTACTTTAAACTTTAGTTTATAAATATAAATAAAATAAAAGAATCATTAGTGTTCTCTTACTAATGATTCTTTTTTATTGCTTATTATTACTTAAAGAAATTAATTAATTCTTCTTTACTTAAGTTTGTTTTTTCACCAGTTTTAGTATCTTCAACTTCATAAGTAGTACCATCAAAATGATTTCCTAAAATAATCATTTTTGGTGTTCCTAAAACATAAACATCATTTATTCTATTACCAATAGTTAAATTTTCTCTATCATCAATAATACAATTTATATTATTTTCAGTTAAATAGTTATATAAACTTTCAGCATTTTCCTTATTATTTTCATTATATATAATTTGTACTTTATAAGGCGCTACATTACTAGGAATAACAAAACCTTTAAGCTTATCATTCTTCTTAACAATATTATTTTCAATTAAACAAGCCACAATTCTACCAAGACCAATTCCATAACAACCCATATAATAAGGTTTATTTTCTCCATCTTCATTAACATAATAAAGTTTCATTGATTCTGAATATTTAGTACCAAGTTCAAAATTATTTCCAAGTTCTACAGAGTTATATTCCTTTAAATTATTAATATCAGAAACTCCAAAAGCTTTTAAGAAAGTATCTTTATCTTCAAAATCTAATACTTCTTTATTTAAACCAACATTATTTTTATCATCATAAACAATTACATCTTCACCTAATTTAGTAATAGCTTGGAATTCTTCTGAAACTCTTCCTCCCATATTTCCACCATCACTAACAACAGGGATAATATTAATACCAATTCTCTTAAAAATATTCATATAAACATCATGCATCTTATCAAAAGTTTTATGCATATCTTCTTCTGTTTTATCAAAAGAATAGGCATCCATCATTGTAAATGTTCTAGGTCTAAATAAATAACCTCTAGTTCTCATTTCCTTTCTAAATTTATCAGTTATTTGATAATAAATAGCAGGTAAATTCTTATAAGAGTTAAGTCTATTTGAACCAAATATAGTTGCACATTCTTCAGCTGTAGGAGCAAGACCATATTCTCCTAAATTATTTTTGATTGTATACATAATATCAGATTCATCAGTATAAACTTTCCATCTATCTGATTTTTCCCAAATACTTTTAGGTTGTAGAGTAGGGAAAGTAACTTGAATACAATCAGCTTTATCAAGTTCATCAATAATTATATTTTCCACATTTCTTTGTAGTTTATTCCAGATATTACCAAAACCATAAATACCACTTTCAAATTGATATAATTCTCCTAATTTCATTAAAATATCTTGACCAGAATAATCTTGATCTACATCATTTAAATTTATTTTTTTAATATTTAATTTACTTAATTTCATCTTTATCTTCCTTTCTCATATTTATATTATTAAAGTCCATAACTATATTATTCGGTCGTTTATACCTATACATAATAATACCTCCTTATAATAAAAAAAGGATAGTACCCAAGGAGTGCATAAGCACGGTACCATCCTAAATTTAACTTAATTTGATAACGGGTTTAACCGAAAATGTTTTCATTTCACTCCGAGGTAGGAATAGGTAAGTAGTTTTATTATCTTCCACCAAACGATAACTCTCTTTAAAAACTATAATTATCTATTATGTCCTCATCAAAGATTTCTAACGATAGTATATTATAATTTTTCTTTTTTGTCAATTTTAGGTCATTATTTAACCTCTGCTTTCCAAAAAATACATTGACTTTTTGCCTTATTTGTGGTAAATAGTGAACTGTAAATTTGTAGTGGTACACTTTATTGAAATTTTAGAATATATTACCTAAAGCTAGAAAGTTACTGAACTAATAGGGGGAAAATAAAATGAAAATAAAGAATGGGTTGAAAAGAATTTTAAGTTTAGTTATCTTAATGTTATTAGTAGTTCCAATAGCTAATGTAAAAGCTGCTGATATCAAGGTTGATAATCTTGGTGATACAAACGCTACTATAAAAGGAACTAACTATAGAATTGATGACAGCAACAAAGATGATAAAGTAATTTATCTTTCTGATGGTGCTACTGTTGAATTAACAGGAGGTCTTGATGCTGACAATAATATTACTAATGATTATAGAATAGTTGTAGAAGCAAATGCTACCAATGTATCTATTACTTTAAATAACTATCAAGCATTAGTAAATCGTGGTTGGGGTATAAATACAATAGAATTACAAAATGGTAGTAGTGTAAGAGTAACATTAATGGGAGACAATAGATTAATCGCAGGACCAGAAGCATCTGCTATTAGAGTTCCTAAAAATACATCCTTAGTCATTGATGGAGTTGGAACTTTAAATGCCGAAGTAAGAAATGGAGGTAGTGGTGCTTCTTGTGCAGTAATCGGTGGTAAATATAGTGATCCATTTGGTGATATTACTATCAATGGTGGTAATATTTATACACATTATAGTGGAGGAGGAAATACAACAGGAATAGGTTCTGGAAATGATGGAGGTAATCCTAATGCAAGACCTACAGAAGAAATGAGTGGTAGTATTACTTTGAATGGTGGTAATATCCACACAGATGTATTAGGTAGTTCCAGAGATAAAGATAAAGTTCACTTAAAAGGAAATGGTAATGCTACTGTATATACTGATAGATTAGATATAGATTCTAATGAATTTAATGGAATAGTTTTTGATGAAGATGAAAATGGAACTGTTAAAGGTAATGTAACCCTTAATCATGATTTGAATATAGAACCCGGTACTGTTTTAACTGTTGAAGAGGGTGCTAGCCTAACTATTCCTGAAAATGTTACTGTAACTAATAACGTAAGTATAGTAAATGAAGGTAATATTACTAACAATGGTACTTTACAAAATAACGAAGGAACAATAGATAATACAAAAGGTAATATTACTTCAACGACTGATATCGAAAATGTTAGTGGACATGATGTTGAAATTATATCACATGATGTTACTGTTAATGCAGGTGATGGTGGTACTGTAAATCCAAATAAATCTTTTACAGTAGAACATGGTAAGAGTCAAACTTTTGATATTGTACCTAATAAAGGTTATAAAGTAAAATCTGTTATAGTTAATGGTGAAGATAGAACCAAAGACGTAATTAATGGTAAATTAACTTTAGAAAATATTACTAAAGATATGAATATTGATATTGAATTTGAAAAAATACCTGAAACTACTGTAGATGATGATATTGTAGAAAGTCCAGAAACTTATGATAATATCTTATTCTATGTTGGACTTGAATTAATATCTATAATTGGATTAGTATTAGTAGGTATCTATTTCAAGAAAAGAGTTTATAACAAAACAAGATAATTAAATTTATCTTGTTTTTTTTACATTTTATATAATATAAAAAATACACAAAAATATTGAAAATTCACACTATAATGTGATAACATATAAGTCATAGGGAGTTAAGTTTCTATCATGTTACAAATTTGACTTTTTTTGGGATGTGTGGTATAATAAGCCACATATATTGAGGGAATATAATTTCTCAAAATATTGATAATTACAATGCAATTTCTGACAAAATTTAATTCAGTTGTATTGTATATTATATTTGAGTAATGATGAGGGTGTAAAATTTCTTCTTGCACTGACACTTACTACTAGCTAGTAAGTTGGAGTAGACTTTGTCGAAAGAATACATGTAGGGTCTGGGAGGCCTACCTCATTACTCTTTGCCTACACTTTCGAGTGTAGGCTTTATTTATTTCAGGAGGTATTTGATGGCTAAAAAGCAAAGAAGTTATACTTCAAAAATAGTTGGAAAGATAACAGAAAAAGTAGCCCGAGATAATAATATTTTTGAATATGCTAACAAGGATATTGTACAATCATCAAAATTGGATATACACACTAATAAACATGCAGATCAATTTTTTACAATAGATAGCTATCATAGTACTTTATTAAATACAGATAAAATTATTAATAATCCATATTATGTAGAGTATGATGAAAAAAAGAAGTCGCTAAAATATTATGGAAAAGTATACCAATGTCAGTATGTTTGTGTAGTAGTAAAATTTAATAAAAAAGAAGCCTTCATATCAACTATATATCCACATAGTAAAAAGAAAATTGATAAAATGAAAAAGGCTAAAAAAAGAAAAATCTAGATTAATTTCTAGATTTTTTATATATAACTATAATAATCTTAAATATAAAAATGTCCTAACAAAATAAAAAACCTTGTTTATCAAGGGTAATTGTCAATATGGAGTTCTAACCATACAAGTTACGAAGTAGTTCTTCTTTATGATTTAGTTATATACTGATTACAAATATTTATCAAGCCACTTTTTTCTATTAAATTTTCATCTTTGTATTCATAAACACGGGAGTATGAAGATTTCCTCTTACACAATTCATTTCAACAATATAGAATTTGTTAATTCATTAATTCCTATTCAGTCTGGGATTAGTAACTAACATAATAACACTAAGTATTTGATCAAATGAACAAATTATTTCATCAGTTAATTAACTAATTTCATCATATAGGGATAATGTATAATATACTTTTTGTTTTTTGCTAAAATACTTTTCTATTTCTTTAAAAGATGTAGTTCCATTGGATAATTTAATTTCTTTCATATTATCTTTCTTTGAATAAATTCTACTCGGGATTTATTATATAATAATTTCTTTTAATTATCCTTTTTTTATTTATAATTATTTGATAAAATATAGGTAGACAATAAATAGTATCTTTCTTTTTTAAGATGGATACTATTTTTTACCTTTATTAAAATACAAAGGAGTTGATTATATGGTAAAACTAAAAGTAAATAAAATGGAGAATGCATATGGAATAAGGTCATTAAGAACTAATTTTAGTGGAGATAGTCTTTTTTTTCAAGCAGCTATTTATTCGCCAAATGGAATTTTTAAAACTTCTTTCTCTAGAGCAATGTATAATATATCTTCTAATAATTTGGAAGATATTGAAGATAGAATAACTCATACTAAAGCAACTATTGATTTAGATTTAGTTGACGAGAACGGAAATATCATAACAAAAGATTTATCTAATAAGGTAATAGTTTTCTCTAGGGAATTATATAATTCTTCTAATGATTTAAAATTGAATTCATACTCTAATGAATTACAATTTTTAACAACCGACAAAGAAAGTAAAGATAAACTAGATAGAATAATATCAGAAGCAACTGATAAAATGAAAATATCTATAAATAATAAATTAAAAGCGGCTAAACTTAAAGAAGATAAATCTATAGAAATACTTACTACAAAAAGTATTGATGATTTAGAATTAAAAGATTTAGAAGAAATATTTAGAAGTGTTAAAGATATTGAAGTCAAAGATATTTCGAAAGTAGACAATAAAAAACTATTTCAAAAAGCATATAATCCGATTGATACTGAAGAATTTTTAGAAGCAGCTAATAATTATGTCACTATTTATGAAAATAGACTTTCTGAAGAGTTGTTTGATGGAAACTTTAATGATAGTAATTGTATGTCATTTTTAGAAGAAATAAAAAAGTCATCTTTTTTAAGTGAAGAAAAGCAAAGAGGTTTATACTTAAAAGATAACATCTATTACAATATTGATAAGATTGAAGAAATATTTAATGAAGCTATTAAAAAAATATCTGATGAACCACGAATACTTGCTGCAAATAGAGAATTAATTAAAGCAATGGGAAATTCTCAAGAAGCTACCGCTCTTAAAAAGAAATTTCAAAAAGATCCATTACTTATTAATCAACTTTCACTTGGAAGAAAGAAAATTATTTTAATTTCGTTAAAGAACCAAGGATTGGAAACTGAAATATTTTTAGAAGAAATTAAAAATATAAAAAAGGATTATGCAAACTTACTTTTGGAAGTTAAAACAAAACAAAGTCAATTTGAAAAGGCAATTAAAATTTATAAAAATAGATTTAATCCAATATTTGATATAGAAATAAAAAATAAAGAGGAATCTATACTTGGAGAAAAAATTCCTTCAATTGTGTTTAAACATAAAAGTCAAGAAAAAGTGGAACTAAATGAAGATGATATTAGAAAGATACTATCTACTGGTGAAAAAACAGCATTAAATATTATTAGTTTTATTGTTAACTATGAAGCAAAAAAAGATAATAACCCGATTATAATTTTGGATGACTTAGTAGAAACGTTTGATTATGCAAACAGACATGCATTTATAGAGTATGTTAAGGATATAGTTTCTGAAAAAAGAACAATTATAATTTTAACTCATAACTATGAATTTTATAGAAATTTAGGAAGAAGAATTCCAGAATTGGATAAACTATCCGCTTATTCGAAAAATGGCATTGTATCAATTGAAAAAAATAAAAAACTAAATAGAAAAATAGAAAACATATTCAAAATAAGTAAAGATGAGGAACTGATTCTTTCAATTCCATATTTAAGGGAAGTTAAAACTATGCTAACGGAAGATACTAAGATACTGGACTCCTGTCTACATTATAAAGAAGATACAAAAAGTATAACAATCAGAGATTTAAAAAAAGAATATAAAAAACCAATAGTAGTTACTTCTGATGATACTAAGAAGTATTATGAATTGCTTTTTGAATTAGCTGATAAGATAAAAATCGATAATCATTATGATATAGAAGCCAAAACAATTTTATCTATTGCTTGTAGACTTCTTTTAGAAAGTAAAATTATTGATGATGATTTTGAATTAATTAAGGATATAAAATCCAATCAATTAGCTAAATTAAAAGATTATAATCAAGATTTATTAACAAATAAAACAATCGAGTTAATCGATAGAGTTCAAATATCAACTCCTGAATTTATTCATGGCAATGCTTTTATGTATGAACCATTAATTGATATAGATGGCAATTATTTGCTAGAAACATATGACGATATTAAGAAAATTAAAAAAGAAGAGATTTGGAAGTAGAATTTTCTTCTTTTTTTCGTTTTACTAAATTCAAAAACACCAATATAGATTTTATTTTCAAGAATAAGTTTAACTCGAATACCATACCAAATTCCAGCAATGGTATTTAAATAAGCATGTTCTTTATTCAAAATGTGAGCGATTTGTCTAATAGTTTTCTAGCTTCACAAATCAAATATTCTTCTAACATAACTAGAAGATATTGAATCAATTTCCAAATACCCAATTTCTTTATTTCTAAGATATCCAAACGATGCTCTAGAAGGATGAACTCCTTCAAGAACATTTATAGCACCATTAATGACCTTATAATTAATTTTTTGAGTAGGTCATTTCTTTGGTTGGTTTAATTCGTTCTTCTAAAATGAAATTTAACAAGAAAAACTTTATTTTCTATATAAAAGAAAAATTACGATAACAACGTTATCGTAATTTGCATTCATATGGGGCGATATATCGGAATCGAACCGATGCATACTGGTGCCACAAACCAGCGTGTTAACCACTTCACCAATATCGCCATTTCAAAAATACAAATATATTTTACCAATAAATTAATACTTTTGCAACCATTTTTTTCTTTTTTTATTTTATAACTAGACTTATACCTATACTTAAATAGTCAAAAGACATAAAGTACAAAGAAGGAGGCAGTTATGTATAATTATTTAAATAATTATAATCCAAGAAACATGATGAATAATAATTCTTATGTTCCTAATTACGATAATTTCAGCTATGAGAATACACAATTAAATAATGATAGAAATATCTATCAAAATAATTTGTTTTATCAAAATGATCAAAACGAAATAGTAGAATTAAATAGAAATATAGGTAATATGAATTTATATTCCCCTAAAGAAGGTTATATGAAAGGAAATTTATTTGCAGATTTATATAATCAATATAAAAATTATAAACCTGCAAAATTAGAGCCAACTAACGAAAGACAAAAATTATATTTACAACTTAATCAAATTAGTTTTGCTGCTCATGAGTTAAACTTATATTTAGATTTACATCCAGAAGATAAAGAAGCTTTAAAATTATTTAATCAATATCGAATGAAATCTAATGAATTATTAGAAAAATATGAAAATGAATATGGACCACTTACTATTAGTAGTGATGCCTTAAATGCAACTCCATTCTTATGGGAAGAACAAAATTTTCCATTTGATAAAGGAGGCGTTAGTAATGTTTAAATATCAAAAAAGATTACAATATCCCGTAAATATAAAAAGTAAAGATGTAAGACTTGCGAAAATACTAGTGGATCAATATGGTGGTTCACAAGGTGAATTAGCCGCAGCTCTTCGTTATTTAAACCAAAGATATACAATGCCTGATAATCATGGTAAAGCCTTACTTACCGATATTGGTACAGAAGAACTAGCTCATGTTGAAATTATTTCTACTATGGTATATCAATTACTAAAAGATGCCACTATAGAAGAAATAAAAAAAGCAGGTCTAGAAGGACATTATGCTGAACACAATAAAGCTTTATATCCAACTGATGCCAATGGAGTTCCATTTACCATAACCTATATTTCTACAACAGGAGATCCTTTAGCAGATATCTCAGAAGATATGGCCGCAGAACAAAAAGCTCGTGCTGTTTATGAAAATTTAATTGATTTAACAGATGATCCTGATGTTATCGGACCACTTCTATGGTTAAGACAACGTGAAATAGTTCATTATAATAGATTTAAAGAATTATTTGAATATTATCAAAAAAAATTAGATAAAAAACAAGATATGGTAGATAATAATCCTAACTTAAATAATATGAATATGGATCAAAATATGAATATGAACCAAAATATGGATATGAATAATTTCAACATACCATTTAATAACTTCATGTTAGATGATATTACAGAATCAATAACTAGAGATTAGAAAAAGCACCTTGTGCTTTTTTATTTATCACCAAAAATTAAAAAAATATAGTTTTTTAAGCCATAATAACGAATAATAACGTATAAAATACAATAATTTCTTTGATTTATTAAAAGTAGGTGGTAAAATAATAAGTGATGAAATTACAGGAAGAATCTATACATAAGAAAAATAAAAACAGGAGTGATAATATGGGAAACTTTATCAAAAACCAAGAAGAAAAATTACAAAAGGTTATAAGTGATTGTGGATATTCAGTAGAATCAGTTACTATTGTTCCATCAGCAAGACCCGATTTAGGACAATTTCAATATAATGGAGTTATGGGACTTGCCAAAGAAAATAGAACTAATCCTAGAAATATTGCTGAAGCTATAGTAGAAAAATTAAAAGATGATCCGGATTATGCAGATATTAATGTAGCAGGACCAGGATTTATTAATTTTACTTTTGCAGATGAATTATTAACAGAATATATTGATAGTATTAGAGAAGATGCAGATAAAAATATTAATATTCATCCAAAGAAAAAAGTTGTTATGGATTACGGTGGACCTAACGTTGCTAAAGTATTACACGTAGGACATTTAAGAAGTGCCAATATCGGAGAAGCTTTAAAACGTTTAGCTAAAAAATTAGGATATGAAATTATCGGAGATGTTCATTTAGGAGATTGGGGTAGACCAATGGGTCTTGTCATGCTTGAATTAAAACAACGTTATCCAGACTGGGCATATTTTGATGAAAATTATGAAGGAGAATATCCTGATGATTGCCCAATAACAAATGAAGATTTAGAAAAGATTTATCCTTTAGCAAGTACAAAAGCAAAAGAAGATCCAGCATATCTAGAAGAAGCTAAAGAAATTACTACTAAATTACAACAAAAACAAAGAGGATACTATGCCTTATGGAAAAAAATAGTTCAAATATCTACTAATGAAATAAAAAAATTATATGATACTTTAAATGTTTCCTTTGACCTTTGGAAAGGTGAAAGTGATGCTGATGATTATATGGAAGATGTCATCAACTATTTAAAAGATAAACAATTAGTACATGAAAGCCAAGGAGCATTAATCATGGATGTTAGTAATCCTGATGATACCTTTGAAGTACCACCAGTTCTAGTTGTTAAATCAAATGGGTCTGTATCTTATCAAACAACTGATATAGCTACTATTTGGCAAAGAATGGAAGACTATAATCCAGATGAGATTTGGTATGTTGCTGATAAAAGACAATCATTACATTTTGAACAAGTCTTTAGAGCAGTTCGTAAATCTGGAATAGTAAAAGAAGATACTGTTTTAAGTCATGTCGGATTCGGAACTGTCAATGGTAAAGATGGTAAACCATTCAAAACACGTGATGGTGGAGTAATGACCCTTGAAGGATTAATTAATCTTGTTCAAGGAGAAACTTTAAAGAAAGTAAATCCAAATCTTTCTGAAGAAGAAAAGAAAAAAATAGCTGATATCGTAGGAACAGGAACATTAAAATATGCAGATTTATTACCTAACGTAACTACTGATTATATTTTTGATCCTGAAAAATTTAGTGATTTTAATGGAAAAACAGGAGTTTACTTATTATACTCAGTAGTAAGAATGAAATCACTTCTAAAAAAAGCACAAGAACAAAATATAACTGTTGGACCAATTAGTAAAATAGTAGGAGAAAGTGATAGAAATATTGCCCTAAAACTATTAGAAGAACCAGCAGTATTAGATAAAGCCTTAGCAGATAAATCACTTAATGAAATTGCAGAATACTTATTCCAACTTGCTAATCTTTACAATAACTTCTATACAGCTAATAAAGTATTATCAGAAGAAGATGAAGAAGTTAGAAAATCTTGGTTAGGACTTACAGAATGTGTTTATAATGTTTGCTCATCACTTCTAGATATTTTAGGAATAGAACAACCAGAAAAAATGTAATTAAAGTAGTCATCATTTGATGATTACTTTTTTTGTATATTAAATAATATTTATGCTATAATTAAGATACGGAGGAAAAAATATGGAAATAGAAAAACAAATTGATAACCATATATTTCGTGGATATGATATTCGTGGAGTATATGGAAAAAATATAACTGAAAATGTAGCTTATACAATCGGACTTGGATTTGGTAGCTATATTCAAGAAATAGGAAAGAAAAAATGTGTCATAGGACATGATAATCGTCTATCAAGTCCTGCTTTACATGATGCCTTAATTAAAGGTTTATTAGAAACAGGAGTAGAAGTAATATCATTAGGACTAGTAACTACCCCAATGTACTATTATGCTGCTATTAAACTTGGTGTTCCATCAGGAATTATGATAACAGCAAGTCATAATCCTAAAGATGAAAATGGATTCAAAATAGCCTTTGATGAAAGTGGAAATGCTAAAGGACAAGAAATACAAGATTTTTATAAATATATTAAAAAAGAAAATTTCTTTAAAGGAGAAGGTAAACTATCTACTTATGATATTCGACCAGATTATATTGAATTATTCAAAAAATCATTAGATTTTGGAAATAGAAAAGTAAAAGTAGTAATTGATTGTGGAAATGGAACAACTAGTATTATTGCTAAAGAATTATTTTCATTATTTAATATTGAATTAATAGATATCTTTAGTGAAAGTGATGGTAATTTTCCAAACCATCATCCAGATCCATCTATTGAAGAAAACCTTACCGTTTTAAAAGAAACTGTACTTAAAAATCATGCTGATGTAGGTCTTTCTTTTGATGGAGATGGAGATAGAGTAGGAGTAATTAGTGAAAAAGGAGAATTCATTCCTACAGATAAATACATGATTATTATGATTAGAGATATGATTAATAAAGTACGTAATAAAACTTTCCTTTATGATGTAAAATGTACTAAAGCAGTTCAAGATGAAATTGATAAATTAGGAGGAAAGGGTATTTGTTATAGAACTGGTAACTCTTATACTAAAGCTAAAGTAGCAGAAGAAGACTTACCATTTGGTGGAGAACTTTCTGGACACGTTTACTTTAGAGATAAATTCCCAGGATTTGATAGTGGAATATATGCTGGACTTAGATTAGTTGAAATATTATCTTTAACTAATAAAAACGTTAGCGAATTACTAGATGGTGTCAAAGAATATTATTCTACAGAAGAATTAAAATTCTCATCAGATGATGATAAGAAATTTGAAGTAGTAGATAAAATAGCTATGTATGCAAGTGATAAAGGTTATAATACTTTAACAATAGATGGTGTAAAAGTATTATTTGATGATAGTTGGGCTTTAGTTCGTGTGTCTAATACAGGACCAAATATCACAGCAAGATTTGAAGCAGATACTAAAGAACGTTTAGCAGAAATAGAAGCTGAATTTGTAAGTTTAATCAATGAATATAATAAATAATATAAAAAAAGATACTCTTAAACAAAAAAGAGTATTTTTTTTATTTTTATATAAAAATAAAAAATTATAAAAAAACATCTTGTCTAAAGAAAAATTAAATGATATTATTTTATTATAGGAGGGAAATATAATGAACAAACAAAACAATCAATCTGATGAAAAGAAAAAAGTAATTTTATCAATTCTTGCTGTTATAGTTCTAGTGTTAATGGTAATTGGTGTATCTTACGCTGTATTTACTTATGTAGGTAACGGTACAAAAGAAAATAAAATCAGTACTGGAACTCTTACATTCTCATACAGTGAAGGTTCAGCTTCAATTAATATAGTTGATGCTCATCCAATTAGTGATGAGGTTGGAAAAACAATTGAAGCACAAGACATTAAAGGAGCTGGAAGTATTGCTGCTAACCCACAAGGAAGTTCTTTAAGTTATGCAGGAGTATTTGATTTTGAAGTAGCTGCTTCAATGTCAAGTCCACAAGAAATTAACTATGAAATCTATGGTACAGAAACTTCACCAATGGAAAACAAGTTAGAAAATCAATATGTTAAGATTTATTTAACTGATCAAGATAGTGATTCACCAGCTAGTGAAAAATATCAAAGTTCAGTACCAACATATAGTACATTAGACGCTTCAACAGCAGAACCAGAAACAGGAAAAACATTATATATGGGATCTTTCTCAAATACTGGTTCTAAAAAATTCAGATTAAGAATGTGGATCGGTTCTGATACTGGTTATGTAGCATCAGGCGATTCAAAAACTTTCGCTATGAAAGTTAATGTAAAAGCAACAGGAGCTTAATTAATAACAGAATATAAAGAAACTTGAAAAAAGTTTCTTTTTTTATCTAATTTTACAAACGTAAAAAATATGACAAATTTCAAATAACAACTTGTATTATTAATTTTGTTATGATATATTTTATACTAGAGAGGAGATAGAATTAAGATGGAAGAAAAAGAAAAAAATGAAAATAATTCAAAACAGATTTTATTATCTGTACTTGCTGTGGCTATCCTAGTTGTTGCAGTAATCGGAGTGTCATTCGCTGTATTTACTTATGTAGGTAACGGTACAAAAGAAAATAAAATCAGTACTGGAACACTTACATTCTCTTACAGTGAAGGAACAGCTTCAATTAATATAGTTGATGCTCAACCAATCAGTGATGAAATTGGTAAACAAATTACTTCAACAGATGTTAAAGGAGCTGGAAATATTGCTGCTAACCCAGCAGGAAGTTCTTTAAGTTATGCAGGAGTATTTGATTTTGAAGTATCTGCTTCAATGTCAAGTCCACAAACTATTAACTATGAAATTTATGGTACAGAAACTTCATCACCTGACAGTAAATTAGATAATAAATATGTTAAAATTTATTTAACTGATCAATCTGATGAAGCTCAAGATGGTTATACTGGTTTAGTACCAACATTTAGTTCATTAGATAATGCAACAGCAGACCCATCAAGCAAAAAATTATATTTAGGTTCTTTCTCAGACACTGGTTCTAAAAAATTCAGATTAAGAATGTGGATAGGATCAGACACTGGTTACTCAGCTAGTGAGAATGGACAAAAAACTTTTGCTATGAAAGTTAATGTAAAAGCTGATGGAGCTGAATAATAAGATAAAATAAAGAAACTTTTAAGTTTCTTTTTTTTGTAATTTTTTTTAAGTGTAAAAAATATGACAATGTTTAAATAATAACTTGCATTATCAAAATTGTTATGGTATATTTTTATTATACGGAGGAGATAGAAATATGATGGAACAAAATAATCAAAATAATAATTTTGATCATAACCAAAAAAATGACAATCAATCAAAACAAATTTTATTATCTGTACTTGCTGTAGCTATTTTAGTTGTTGCAGTAGTAGGAGTATCATTCGCTGCATTTACTTATGTAGGATTAGGACAAAAAGAAAACGTAATCAGTACTGGTACTATTAGTATGAGTTATACTGAAGATACTAATGCTATTTCAATCAGTAATGCAATGCCTGTGTCTGATGAAGTTGGTAAAGTTCTAGAAGCTACACCAGAACAAAGTGCTGCAGGAACTGTAACTCAAGGTTTATTTGATTTTACAGTAAAAGCTGACATTGCTGGTACTGCAACTATTAACTATGAAGTTGCTGCTGTAAAACAAGATAATCAAGGTATGGAAGTAAGTGGAAGTGAACTAACAGGAGGAACTCCTATTGAAAATCAAATTGATGGACAATATGTTAAATTTTATCTAGAAAAAGATGAAGCAGGTGGAAGTGATTATTCAGCTGTTGATGATGTAAAAACTTATGATGATGATAGTTTAGTTAAAGAAAAAGCTACTTCTGCTGGATCTCCAGTAGGTTCACTAGTTTTAGCAAGTGGAACATTTACTGAAAGTGGTACACATAAATATAGATTAAGAATGTGGCTTTCTGATCAATATGTAGTAAAAAATCAAGTAGAAACATTCGTTGCTAGAATTAACGTTTACGGAAAAGCAGCTTAGTTTTAAATAAATAGTTTTGATTGTAAAGAGTTCATATTTGAACTCTTTTTTGGTTTATAAAAATCAATAAAAAAGAAAGCACATTTTTAATTATGTGCTTTCCTTTTATTTTTTCTTAAGTTTGTTTTGGTTGTGCAATAGGTACATCACTTGGTACTGACATATTAACTATATTTTTATTGGGTGTAAGGGCTGTACTCTTATCTACAGCTGTTTTTTCAACAGTAGCATCTATTTTCTTGTTTGTATCAACAGTAGGGGTCATAACTGGTTTAACACCTAAACTATCATAATATTTTTCTTCTTCTTTATCTTCAACTGTTAACTTTTCTTCAGCTATATCATTCATATTATCAAATATATCTTCTTTATCAACAACTTGATTATCAGTTGGAGGTACTATTTTTATATTACCTGTTTCGATATTTTCATTACTATTATTATCCGGTTTAGTATTTGGAATATTGAAATCTAAATTAGGTATAGCTATTTGTTTTATTTCACCAGTAGGTTGTTCTAAAACCTTTTCAGGTAAGTCAACAGTTGGAATAATAGGTAAAGATACAACACTATCATTTAAACCATTATCTGGTGTATTATTATCTATGGTGTTATCATTAGCTGCTGTAATAGCTGGTATAGTAACATTTTCATTAGTTTGAGTATTAACACTTGTATCAGTATTATTAACTTGTTGTAAAGTGTTTTCACTAGGTAAAGATACTGTATCCTGATTTGGAATATTATCTTTACTATTTGTCTCTGTAGTAGTTGTATTTACTACTGGTTGTTCAGTCTTAGCAGTAGGTAAAGATACTGTATCCTGATTTGGAATATTATCTTTATTGTTTGCCTCTGTAGTAGTGGTATTTACTACTGGCTGTTCAGTCTTAGCAGTAGGTAAAGATACTGTATTCTCATTTACTTGGATATTATTATTTGTAGTATCTTCTGTTTTAGTATTATCCACAGGTAAAGTTATCTGTGAATTACTTGGACTTTCCACTTCATTATTTACTACTTCTTGATTTTCTTCTTTCTTTTCACCGTTAGAAGAAGCAATACTTTGATTTAAAATATTATCTTCTAATTTTAGTTTTTTATCTTTACTTTCATTTTTTATATTTTCTTCAAAGGCTTGTTGTTCATCTCTAAATACTGTTTCAATATCATCATCTATATCAATAATTCTATAGATTTCTTCAAAAGTAGTTAAACCACTTAATACTTTTAATAAAGCATCTTGAAGCATGGTAATAACATTTGAAGTATAAACAACTTCACGTAAACTTTCTTTTTTAACAGTAGCGTCCGCTAAAGCCTCACGTATATAATCATCAATTTCTAAAACTTCATGTACAGCAATTCTTCCTTTATAACCATGATTACACTCTGGACATCCAGCTTCATGAGCCGCATATATTTTATCAACATCTTTATTTAAAGCTATTTTAAAGACCTTTTTTTCATAAGGATTAGTCTCTCTTTGTACACGACATTTAGGACATAACTTTTTCGCTAATTTCTGTGAAATAATACCTGTCAAAGCTGAAGAGAGTAGGTATCTTTCTACATCCATATCTACAAGTCTTTCAATAGTTGATAATGAGTTATTAGTATGGATTGTAGATAATACTAAATGTCCGGTAATAGATGCACGTACAGCAATTTGGGCTGTTTCTGAATCACGAATTTCTCCAATTAGAATTATATTAGGGTCCTGACGTAAAATAGATCTAAGTACAGTGGCAAAATCTAAACCGATATCACTATTAACTTGTACTTGATTCATTCCTTCGATATTCATTTCTATCGGATCTTCTACAGTAATAATATTAGTTTCTTCTGTATTTAATTCTTGTAAAATAGCATAAGTAGTTGTACTCTTACCAGTACCAGTCGCACCAGTAACTAAAATAATTCCATTAGGAACATGAATCATTTTATGTAACTTTTTAAAGTTTTCTTCTGAAAATCCTAAAGATTCAAGACCTCCAAAACTTCGGGAATAATCAAGAATACGGATAACTATTTTTTCTCCTTCATTAGTTGGTAAACAGGAAACACGCATATCTAAATCTATTCCACCGATATTTCCCTTAATCGCTCCATCTTGAGGAAGTCTACTTTCTGTAATATTCATACTAGCTAATAATTTTAAACGTGTTATTAAATTTCTTTCATAAACTTTAGGTATAAAAGTATAATCTCTTAATTCACCATCAACTCTCATTCTAACAATGAGTCCGTTATCACGAGGATCGAAATGTATATCACTGGCATTACTTTTAGCTGATTGCACAATAATAAAGTCAGCAATTTGAGTAATTGGTGTCTTGACAAAATCAAATGTGACCATAATTTCAACCCCTTTTTTATTGTTTTTACTATGGTAATTTACTATAATATATTATATAATAACTTTAGAATAATATCAAGAAGGTGTTTTTATATAATGAAAAAAAATAATAAGGGGTTTGTTTTAGTAGAAACGTTAATTGTATCTGTCGCAATTGCCGCTATTTTTACTTCTATTTATGTAAATCTCATACCTGTTCTTGGAGAATACGAAAAGGTAGAATCTTATGATGATTTAGACACCAAATACATAGCTCATTGGATGAGAATGTTAATAATAAAAAGAGGTAATACTAATCTCTATAATAATATGGAAGGTGTTCTTAGAACTGCCAATATTAATTATCTTAAGTTAACCTCTAATAATTGTAATTCCTTTTTTACTAACCCAGAAGAGTGTACAAGATTTTTTAAAGAATTTAATGTAACCCAATTATATATAACTAAATTTAATTTACAACAATTTAAAAAAATAGCTCGTACTGATTCTGCGATTACTAATAGTCCTGGTTTTCAGAATTATGTTTTAAGTTTACCTGATTATAATTATGATAATGTAGGTAACTATAGAATACTAGTCGAAGCTGAACATAATATTAATTTAAAAGAATCAGATGATTATTATAAGAGTTATGCGACTGTTGAGGTGAATAGAGATGTTACAAAAGTTAAACGATAAAGGTATGACCGTTATTGAAATAATTATTTCTTTTTCTTTAGTAGCAATAATATCTATTTCTTTACTTAATGTAGTTATGAGTTATAAAGATAGGGAAGAAACTGAAAGTTATAAAAAAGAAATATTAACTTATAAAAATACAGTTACTAAAGATATTCAAGATGATATGACTAAATATGTCTTAAAATCTATAACTCCAATTAGAGAAGAATATGGACCTTTATGTAATCATTTTGATAGTGAATCAGAAGAGAGTGGTGCCAAAGAACAATCTTTAAATCATGTAGAATATAAGTTAACTTTTCTTCTAACTGATGAAGAAAAAACTTTAGTAATTGATCGTTTAGCTAATTATATTTCTTATACTGAAAATGGAAAAGAAGTAATGTATGAAGTACCAGATTTAGGACAATCAGGTAAAGAAAAAGTAGGTAGATATAAATGTTTAGATGTTGATGCTTTAAGAATTAATGAAATTCAAGTAAAAGAAGAAAATAATTTCTTTATTTTAGATGTTAATTTATATCATAATAAAATAGCTTTAGAAAATAAATATAGTATTCATATAGTAGCGCCTATAAATTTCTCATAAGTAAAAATATAATTAAGGCAATTCCAATACTAGATATTCTAGCTAACAAAAAGTTTTTATATTTTACTCTTTTTTCTAAAATACTAGAAACTTGTAAATGTACAGAAATAGAACCAAAAGAAATAAATGATAATATAAGTATACTTTTAGATAAAATAGGTATACTTATATTTTTTAATGTAGTAACACCAAGTGTTAAATCAAATAAACCATTAATCATAATTTTGAAGAAAGTATTAAGTGGAAAATAAGTTGTCAGAAGGGCAGATATTAAAAAACAAAATATAGTACTTCCAAAGATAATAGTTAAGATATCAAAAGTATTTTTTAATGAAGTATTTAAACTTTCTGAAAAGCTAGTAGATTTTAATTGAAAAGAAAAATTATTGTCTTTAGGTAGTTCTTTTGGTCTTAATATTAAAGCTAAAATAAAATTAGATAAAAAGTGCGCTATTAATATTTTGAAAGAAATACTTCTATTTTGGATAATAATATTAACAACGTTTAAAATAAATAGGGGATTAGAAAAATGCGTAAAAGTTATTAAGTAATTAGCTTCTTCTACGGTTATTAAGTTTTTATTTAAGAGACTCATAATATTTTTCGCACCACTAGGAAAACCAGATATTAAACTAACTAAAATAACATATCCACAATTACCACTTACATGAAATACTTTCTCAATAAAACCCTTAATAAATTTTCCAAATATAACTACTGCATTATATTCAATTAAAAGATTTGTAAATAAAAACATTGGAAAAAAAGTAGGGAACAATATTTTAACAAAAACATATACAGACATTAATATTTGTTCTTTAATAATATTAGGAAATAAGAATAATGAGACAATAACTATAATAAAATTTACAATCATAAAAAAATCTTTATACTTTTTTAACATATTTCACCTACTTTTTGTTATAATTAGAATGAAAGGTTGATTTTAATGTTTACTAAAGCTTATGACAAAATAAAAAATTTTATTAAGGAAAACTATAAGACTATTATTTTATTTTCTATACTATACTTTATAGTGTTATTCCCACTAGATTATTATATTATTACTGGTGGTGGGATAATGGATGTTAATGATAGAGTTGAAATAAAGAAAAGTTATAAGAGTAAAGGAACTTTAAATATGGCTTATGTTTCAGAATTAAAGGGAACTATCTTTACTTATGCTTTATCTTATATCATACCTTCTTGGGAAAGAAATAGTATGGATAATTATAGAGTAGAAGATGAGAGTGTAAAAGAAATAGAATTTAGAGATGATTTAAGTATGTCTGTTTCTAATGAGAACGCTATTAAACAGGCTTATACTTTAGCAGGTAAGGATTTTAAAATAACTGGTAGTCATCTTTATGTAATATTAGTATCTGATAATAATAAAGATAAAATAAAAGTTGGAGATGAACTACTAGAAATAAAAAATACTAAAGTTACTTCTTTTGAAAAGTTAAAAGAAGTTATAAGTAGTTGTGTTGATAAAGAAAAAATTCCTATCAAAGTAAAAAGAAATAATAAAGTTGTTGAAGAAGAAGTAGAAGTCTTTGTTGAAAAAGGTGAACCTCTAATCGGAATATATGTTGAAAAATTAGATGATTATGAAACTGATCCTAAAATAGAACTTAAATTTACTAAAGCTGAAAGTGGACCAAGTGGGGGATTATTATTAGCTTTAGATATTTATAATAAACTTACGAAGAAAGATATAACTGGTGGTTTAAAAATTGTTGGTACTGGTACTATGGAAAGTGATGGTAGTATTGGCGAAATAGGTGGTATTGAATATAAGTTAATGGGTGCAGTTAATGGTAATGCCGATATTTTTATTGCCCCATCTGGTAATAATTATAAAGAAGCAGTAGCTTTCGCTAAAAAGAAGAACTATGATATTAAAATTATAGAGGCAGATAATTTTAAAAATGTTCTTAAAAAATTAGAAAAAATAACAAAGAAAAAGTGATATTATGATAGAAAACATATTAGAAGATTTAAAAACTAAAATAAATTTTCATAATCCTAAAATCAAATATTATACAGAAGGAGCAACTGAATCTATTGTTTTTAGTTTAGATAATAAATATTTAATTAAGACAGTAGATGAAAATACTCTAAAGACACAAGTAGAATTTTTAAAGTTTTATCAAGATAATAATAAGTTTCAAAAGCTTGTTACTTATAATGAAAAATTAAAATATATTTGTTTTGAATTTTTAGAGGGAGAAAAATATACAGGTAAAGAAGATATTTCTGTTATTGATATAGTAAAACAAATATATGAAATAACTAGTTCTTATAAAAAGTATGAATATGCTGGTTTTGGTTATTTATATGAAGATATTTTATCTTGGAGTGCTTTTTTAAAAAGTGAAGTAGATTATTCTAAAAAAGCCATAGAATCTCTTAATTTAAATTTTGATAAAGTATCTAGAGCTTTAGATAATGTTGATAATTATAAGATTGATAAATACCTAATACATGGAGATTTTGGTACTCACAATTTTTTAATTAACAACAATGAAATATTAGTAATAGATCCTATGCCTGTAGTAGGAGATAGGATATATGACTTTTACTTTGCTTTATTCTCTAATGTAAATTTATTTAATAAATTAGATAAAGATTATATCTTAAGTTTCTTTGAGGCAGATAAAAATTATAAAAGAAGTCTAATGATAATAGTTTTATTTATTAGATTAAGTAGATGTTATGTATATCATAAAGAGGATTTAGATATTTATTTGGAATGGTTTAAGAAAGTATAAAAAAGAAATATGAACAATTGATTGACTTATTTGTTATAATATGTTATATTATAAGCACAAATATTATTATGTTGTGCAAATTTGCATATAATAATAATGCTACTATGTAGCACAAAAAAGCAGGTGATTCCAGCCTAAAGTGGAAATGAAAAAAGCGGTGATGCCAGCCAAAAATGGTAATTAAAAAAGCGGTGATTCCAGCCATTAAATGTGAAATAAAAAAAGTAGACTAGAGAGCAAACTCTAGTCTTTTGTTTTTTTTAGAAATGTTATATAATTGTGTGAGGTGAGATAATGCATAAATCGTGTTTGTATTTTGATATATCAATACCAATAAAATATATCAATTATAAGCACTTCTTTAATTAGTTTAATTGCGCTGATAGTTTGCTACAAGGCTTCTAATTATGTAATCATGTAATTTAATAAAACATCACTTAGTAAGAACTAGCGTGTTAACTAACTAATTAACGATTAAATTAAAAATCTGTGGTTTGAGTCACCTAGAACCAGTCTATGAAAATGACTGTAATTAAATAGCAACAAATCCACAGTGCTTAAATATTATATCTGATTTCAGATGTAATAAAAAAATATTGAAGAAAGGAGGGTCTAATATAGTGATTAATATGATAAGAAATTTCAAAATAGTAAAAGTTGATTATAATTATTGTGATTACTTAAGAAACTTTGATAATAAAGTACCTTATAATGCAGGTAGAAAAGAACTAAGACCCTTTATAGGAATTTTATTTTTTGTAAATGACTGTGAATATTTTGCTCCTTTATCCAGTCCAAAAGTAAAGCATTTAAACATGAGAAACAACATTGATTTAATTAAAATTGATGGTGGAAGATTGGGTGTTATTAATTTTAATAACATGATTCCGGTAAAAGCAGGTAATTATGAATTATTTGATCTTAATAGTAAACCTAAAACAACTTCAGAGCTACAAAGACAAAATTTATTAAAAAATCAGTTAAGATGGTTAAATAAAAATATTAAATCTGTTAAAGGTAAAGCAATTAAATTATATAATAAATATAAAGATAATAAGTTGCCAGATAATGTAAAGCAAAGATGTTGTAATTTTATTTTACTTGAAGAGAAATGTAATCAATTTAATAATTAAAAAATATGAAAAAAGAAGTATGAATAACATACTTCTTTTAGATTGCTCTATATTCATCTTGTCCTTTAAATGGATTTTTCTTATCAATATGATCGAAGAATAATATTCCATTTAAATGATCTATTTCATGTTGAAAAGCTATAGCTAACTCTTCACGAGCTCTAGTTGTTTTCTTATTTCCGTTTTCATCATAATATTCCACAGTTACACGGGCATATCTTGGTACAATACCATCAACATCACGATTAACACTTAAACAACCTTCACCTAAATCAACATAAATCTTTTCCATAGAGTTACTAATAATTCTTGGATTTACTACTATATAAGTATCAAATCTATCATTATTATCTTTTGCTTCAGGATCAACTTCATAAACAATTACAAAATAACGTTTAGCAATACCTAATTGAATAGCACTCATTCCCATACCAGGACGTAAGTCATATTTTTCAGCAAGTTCTTCAATTTGACTATTAACTAAATATTCAATCATCTCATCTATAACTTTTTTATCTTGCTTTGTTAAAGGGAAAACTACATCTTTACTTATATTACGAAGTCTCTTATCTTTTTCATCTAATATATCCTTTGTTTTTAACATATTATCACCCCAACTGCGTATATTATATCAAAAAAAAAGGTAAAAAGAAAGTTTTTACCTTTTAATTTGCAAATCTAGTTCCAAGCACGATTACCAGTAAGATGAATAGTACTAAGATAATTGCGTATATAGAGTTATTGTTGTTTTGTTGATATCCGCAAGTTGGATAGTATGATTGATAGTTATTGTTTCCACAACCACAAGATCCGCCACCATAATAATACATAACCAATGCCTCCTTTTCTAATCTAATATAAGATATGACTTTATGTAAAATGTGTTAATACAAGTTGCCTATGATATAATTTTGCTTTATCAAATTATTAAAATATGATAAAATTATTTAAAGATAGGGACGTGGTAAAATGCGAAAGGTAATTAAATATATAGATAAACCATTATTTTTAATAACCATCATTTTATTTATTGCAGGTTTGATAATGGTCTTTTCATCTAGTAATGTAACTGCTTATATGTCTCATGCTGTAAGTCCTTATAATTATTTCTTAAAACAAGCTGTTTTTTTAGGATCAGGTTTAATACTTTTTCTAATAATGATAAATTTTAATACTAAGTTTTATGGAATAGTCTCGTGGTTAGGAATTATTGTACTTGGTGCGATATTGATATCATTACTTATCATTGGACAAGTTCATAATCAAGCTAAGAGTTGGTTTGATTTTGGTTTCTTTAGTGTTCAACCCAGTGAGTTTATTAAAGTTATATTTATTATTTGGATGGCTAGATATTATGAAGTTAATGAGAAAAAGTTGAATAGTTATTGGTATAGTCTTTTTCCAATTGCTGTCGCAGGAGTAATTACGTTTTTAATTTTACTACAACCAGATCTTGGTACCGCTATTATATTTATGGTTATAGTAGGTTGTATGTTTTTAGCGTCAACTGTACCTCGTAAAATAAAATTTAATACCATATCTGCAGGAATAGTAATGGCTGTTTTACTAGTTGTATTTGCTTTGTTTAGTGGTATGAATTTACTGCAATCAAGACAATTAGAACGTTTTAACTTTACACGACCATGTGATAGATTATTTTCAACAGGTTCGCAAGTTTGTAATGGTTATATTGCGATGAACAATGGTGGACTTAGAGGAGTAGGGCTAGGTAATTCTACTCAAAAATATTTGTATTTACCAGAACCTTATACAGACTTTATTTTTGCTGTTATTGTCGAAGAAGTTGGTTTAGTTGGTGGTATAGCTTTACTCATTGCGTATTTCTTAACTTTAACTAAAATATTAATTATTGGTAAAAATAGTTATACCGATAGGGGAGCTTTAATCTGTTATGGAGTAGCCATCTATATTTTCTGCCATATAGCAGTTAACTTAATGGGACTTTTTGGATTAATGCCTATGACAGGAGTACCACTTCCATTTATGAGTTATGGAGGAAGTTTTACTTGGTGTCTAATTATTGCTTTAACCTTTGTCCAAAGAGTTAGTGTAGAAACAGGTATTAGAGGAGAAGCTAAGAAAAAAAGAAAATCAAAAAGTAAATAAAGAAAGTTGGGCAACTTTCTTTTTTTTTATAATAATATAAGTGGAGGTGGGAAAATGACATTTAAATATCGTTATCGTAAACAAATCATAATTGGTTCTATTTTTCTTTTGTTTTTATTAATGACAGGAGGTGTTGTTTTAACTAAAAGTCTAACGAAAGAAAAACCTAAAAAGAAAACAACAATTATGGCTTTAAAGAAAACTGAAAGTAATAATATTACTACTATAACTGATGAGGAAGAAATCTATGTTGATATTAAAGGAGAAGTAAATTTACCTGGTACTTATTTAATTAAAAGTAATAGTCGTGTTAAAGATGTTATCGATATGGCAGGAGGACTTACTGATAAAGCTGATACTTCTGTTGTTAATTTAAGTAAAAAAGTAGAAGATGAAATGGTTATTATTATCTATAGTAAATGGGAAGTAAGTAATTTTATTAAAACTAAGGAACAAGAAACCGCAGCTATAGAAGCTTGTAAATATTCAGAAAATTATCAATTACAAAATGATGCTTGTATTGATGGAAATAAAAGTCAAAATAATGAAAGTGATACATCTACAACTATTTCTTTAAATAAAGCTACTAAAGAAGAATTAATGACTTTAAGTGGGATAGGAGAAGCTAAAGCTTTAGATATTATTGATTATAGAACTAGTAATGGAGGTTTTAAAAATATTGAAGAAATAAAAAATATTAAAGGTATAGGAGATAGTATATTTGATAAAATTAAGAACCGTCTTACTCTCTAATTATCTTTATCTAATAATATGTTTAATTTCCTTACTTTATGTTTTTATTTATCTTCAAATACCTAAAGTAAGTAAATATAATGAAAATACTAATTCTATAACTGGTATCGTCGAAAGTTATAAAATAGATGGAGATAAGTTAACTGTTACTTTAGAAAATAAAGAAAGAGTAGTTGGTAATTATTATTTTAAAACAAAACAAGAAAAAGATAGTTTTTTAAAGAAAATTAAATTAGGTATCAAGATGAAATGTTATGGAGATTTTAAAATACCTGATGATAATACTATTGAAAATAGTTTTTCTTATAAAAATTATTTATATAGACAAGATACATTTTATTTAATATCTATTTCTAAATATAAGATTATAAGTAATCAAGAATCTTTATACTTTAAAGTAAAAAATAATATTATAAAACATCTTGATAATTATAAGACTTCATCTTATTTAAAAACCTTTTTACTAGGAGATAAAAAAGAACTTAAAGACAACGTTTTAGAAAGTTATAGACAATTAGGAATATCTCATTTATTTGCGATTAGTGGTATGCATATTACTTTATTAAGTGGAATATTATTAAAACTTTTAAAAAAGATGAAAGTAGAAGAAGTAAAAAGATATTTAATAGTAATTATATTTTTAATTAGTTATTTATTTTTAGTAGGATTTTCACCATCAATTTTAAGAGCGGTATTATTCTTCATTTTATTTTCTATTAATCAAATATATTACTTTTATATAAAACCTATCAATATCTTTATTTTAACTTTAGCTATTTGTTTATTTATATCACCATACTTTATATATGATGTTGCCTTCTTATATTCTTTTGGTATAAGTTTTTCTTTAATATTGTTTAGTGACTTTTTAAATAAACCTAAATACTATTTCTCAAAATTATTTTTAACTTCTTTAATATCTTTTTTAATTAGTATACCTATAAGTCTTTATAACTTTTATCAAATAAATTTTATGAGTATTATTTATAATTTATTTTATGTTCCTTTTGTAACTATAATTGTTTTTCCTCTTTCAATAGTTACAACTTTTATACCATTTTTAGATTCTATATTTTTGTTAATTACTAATATTTTAGAATGGAGTGCCACTACTTTACAGAATATTAAGTTTGGTATTTTAATATTTCCTAAACTTAATTTAATATATTATATTGGTTTATTTATTTTTATAATTGGTAGTTTATCTTTAAATAAAAAAATATTATATTTTATACTTTTAATTATTTTAGTATTTCATTATTTTTATATGAATATTTTAAAACCTGAATTTATGGTGATGTTAGATGTTGGACAAGGAGATAGTATCTTATTTTATTCTAAAGGTAAAACAATGCTTGTAGATACTGGTGGCAAAATGAATTTTGTAAGTGAAAAATGGAAAAAGAAAAATAATTATTCTATTGTTAAATCTAAAACTATTCCATATTTAAAATCTTTGGGTATTAAGAAAATTAATTATTTAGTTTTAACTCATGGAGATTATGATCATTTGGGAGAAGCCTTAACTTTACTTCAAAATTTTAAAGTGGATAATATTTATATAAATGAAGGTGAAAAAAATTATTTAGAAAGACAAATAAATAAAGTACATAAAGTAAAAGTTTTAAAACAAGATGATAGTTTTAATGTATCTTCTTTTGAAGTGTTTTCCTTAAATAAAAATTTATATAATGAAAATGATAGTAGTTTAGTATTATATATTAAATATTTTGATATTAGTTTATTAATGATGGGAGATGCTTCAAGTAGAAGTGAAAAAGAAATTTTAAAAACTTATGATTTAGGTAAAATAGATATCCTTAAAGTTGGACATCATGGATCAGATACCAGCAGCAGTAAAGACTTTATAAAGAGTATTAATCCTACTTATTCTCTTATTTCCGTAGGGAAGAATAATAAATATGGTCATCCGCATAATAAAGTGTTAAAGATTTTAGATAAATCCAAAATTTATAGAACAGATTTAAATGGAAGTATTAAAGTCAACTTTAAAAATAATGGCTTTAAAATAGAGACTTGTCTATCATAAAAAGACATAATAGGAAAATATTATAAAATGCTAATTAAATTGTTTGCTTTTTATCAATTAAAAATAAAAATATGTTCTGATTCAAGAATTATAACTAAAAAAATAAGATATTCTATTGCTTTTTTTCATTAGATTTCGTATTATTAAATTAGGAAGAGGTGAAGGTATGCAGGAATTAAAACGAGTAGTTAAAAATTTGAATACCGACACTTTGAAAAACTCTTATTATAGCGCTTGTCGTGATCAAGATTTTTATGATTTTATGCAAACGCTAGATCTTTCAGATGCAATACTTATGAAATACACCACCAGGTTGCAGGAATGCTTAGGAGAAAAGAAAAATTGTGCTAACTGTCCAGGACAAGCTTTCTGTAAAAATAAAATTAGTGGCTATATTTTGACTCCAATCGTAGGAAAAGAAAAAATAACTTTTTCTTATGTAGCGTGTCAGAAAACTTTAAAAATTTTAGAACAGAACAAATATAAAAACAACTTAAAATTATTTGATATTTCTAAAGAAGTATCAGAAGCCTCTTTTAAAAATATTTATAAAGATGATAAGGCTAGACTGCCTATTATAAAATACTTTAAAAAATTTATGGATGAATACAAGAATGGTGCGTCTCCAAAAGGAATATATTTGGTAGGATCTTTTGGGAGCGGTAAAACTTATTTGATTTCAGCTTTATTTAATGAAATGGCAAAACAAAATGTTCGCAGTGCCACTGTGTATTATCCAGAATTTTTAAGAGATTTAAAAGCGTCATTTTCTTCAGACTTTAAAGAAAAGTTTGAATATGTAAAAAAAGTTCCACTTTTATTATTAGATGATATTGGTGCGGAAAATTCTACTAGTTGGGCTAGAGATGAAATTTTAGGTCCCATTTTACAATATCGTATGGAACAACATTTACCAACATTCTTTACTTCTAATTTAACACTTGAAGAATTAGAAGTTAATCTATCAGAAACAAACACTGCCGCCTCGCAAGTTAAAGGGCGAAGGATTATTGAGCGTGTTAAACAATTAACTGAAACTATGGAGTTAATTAGTAAGAATAGAAGGGAATAGAGGTATATGGGAAGAAATAGAGATATAAAAATAATTGTTCAAAATGCAAAGAGTATTGAAGATTTATGTTCAGAATATAGTTCAAAAGATGTTAATGAAATGATTTCTTTATTGTTCAAAGATACTTTTGACGAATTAGAAAATTATCAAAATCATAATAGTTCACAAGCTATTAAAAAGCGAATAGATTTTATTATGGACTTTACACACTATAATAACGATGTTGATGCTGACAAAGTAAAAGATAATTTTCAAGAATTGTATTTTAGACTGTCAGAGAAATCCTCTGATAAAAAAGCAGTACCAGGTAGAAGTAAAAAACAAGCTAAAAGAAATTATAAAGACTTAAGAAGACTTATGCATACTGTTGGAGAACTAGCTGACATTGTAGAAGTCTTCGGTGATAAGAATGAGAAACAAAATACTTTCTTAAAAGAAATTGTGTTTGAACATAAAAATCTCTATTTCTTAAAAAATACCCTTGAGTATTTTCCTGAATCAATTAATACAACGAACGAAGATGGTAAACCCCTAATATATGATGTTATTTGTGCTTATTTAAATTCAGCTGAATTAGATATCAATAGTGATGATACTTTCTTTTATCAAGATGTTATGGACGTCATTATGAATAATAGTCGTTTTGTCTTTTCTGAAAAAGATAAGAAAGAATGTTTAGGGGAAGTTTTAAAAAGTTTAATCAAACTTGATGTTGATGATGAAAATTATCAAGATAAAAAAAGAATTCTTGTTGATTTAAAAGAAGTTTTAAGTGATAAGAAAAAACAAAAAACAACTCTTGTTGATATTGAAAAAAAATATAATATTCAAGTAGGCTTTGATAATCACATTTTAGAAATGATGAAAGCCCGTATAATTGATAGACAAAATCCTAAAGCTATGCTTCACGATTATATCATTTCTATTGATGGAGAAGGTTCCATTGAATTAGATGATGCCTTTTCGGCAAGAGTACTTGCCAACGGTAATTATTTACTTGGTGTTCATATTGCTTCAGTAACTAGTTTCTTTGATTATAATTCGGAAATAGTTCAACAAGCAATTGCCAAAAGTGAAACCATTTATGGAGTAGGAGCTATTAATCCTATCTTCCCATTAGAATACAGTGCTAACTATGGTTCCTTAATTGAAGGAGTTCCTAAATATGCTGAATCTCATTATTTTGAAATCGCTAAAGATGGAGAAATTGTCAATGAAAGTATTCTAAAGACCGTTATTGTTAACAATAAAAGAACTACTTATGATAAAGTAGATGAAGTAATAAAATACGGTTCTCCTGATCTTCAATTTAATAGTACCGTTAAAACTTTAGTAGAAATAACTAATGCTTTAAGTAAAAGATATAATATAACACCTTATCAAGAAGGTGATACAAGCAGAAGTTTCTCTAATGAAATAGTCTTACTATGTAATATGTTACACAATGAAACAGTTGCCAACTTCTTTGCTGACAATAAATATCCCATTATTTACAGAGTTCAAGAACAAAAAACAGATGTTGATAAAGGGTTAGAACAAAAATTAAGAGAACTAGCTATTATTTGTCAAAAGAGTAATTCAACAGCTCTTCTTAATAAAATTTTACACTATAGTCAAAATGCTCAATATGCTCTTTCAGGAAGACATGAAGGTTTAGGATTAGAACATTATACTCATTGTTCTTCTCCACTGAGAAGAGGAGCCGATATAGTAGTTCAAAGAGGTTTAGATTTGTTTTATCATCATTTAGGTACTGAAAGAGAACAATATAAGTTTGAAGATAGTCTTCCTACTATTGCTCATAATATAAATAAACAAAATGAGAAGATAAAAAGATTTCTTTCGGAATGTCATCGAAAACTGTGATTTTTGACAAAATCATAGTTTTTTGTTATAATAAGCCTCGTTTTTAAAGTTTGTTTCGGGGAAGTGGGTTGAAATGAAATTATTGAAGAAAATTTCTAATAAAATTTCTAACAAAAAGAAATTTATCACAATCAGTAAAAAAACAGGTCAGAAAATAGCGCTAATTTTTCTTTTGTTAGGATGCTCATCTTTATCCCTAGGCATGAAAATACAACACGATAATAATGTTAATGGAAGAGTCTTATTTTATAGTAAACAAACAATTAATAAAAATTATAAAAATGCCAAAATAAATTTAAATCAAATAGAAGAATCAACCACGAATGAAATAAAAGAAGAACCAAAAGAAGAACCAAAGGAACAAGTAGTACCCGTTGCTGTAACTCCACCAAAACTTTGGTATTATCCTATTAATCATGGAAAAATAAGTAGAGGTATGGGTTACAATAATTACGATGGTTTCCATTATGGTTTTGATTTAACTAGTCCTTATGGTAAAAATGAAACAATTTATCCTATCGCTGATGGAATTGTATCAGGAGTATTTTATGATAATGCTGGAGCTAACATTGTTACAGTTAGACACTTGATAAATGGAGTAAACTATACTTCACTTTATGCTCACTTAAGTAGCTTTGCTCCTGGAATTGCCGCCGGACAAATAGTTAATACAAATACTCCAATAGGACAAATGGGAACAACAGGACGTTCTACAGGAGTACATCTTCATATAGAAATTGCTGACTGTGCTTTGTTTGATCGAAATGATGCCAATTGTTACAATTTAAGTGCTTATTATCGTTATTTAAAAGTAAGATATAATCAATGGAGCAGGAACTGTTTTAAGAATACCTAACAATTGGAATGGAAGATAATAAAAAAATAATATTGACATTTTTTAAAATTGTGATATTCTTAAATTAATCAAATACAAAGAGAAAGGACACGACTTTTCTATATCTTTACAAAGAGACCTTGTGGGTGGTGAAAACAAGGAAAGAGTAGACTAGTTACTACCTTTTTAGTAGAATTATGAAAAGTAATTCCGGGTAATACTCGTTAATTAAATTAAGTAAAACCAAGGATGGTACCGCATTATTTGCTCCTGCAAATGTGCGGTTTTTTCTTTTCGTATTTGATAAAGGAGGGAAATTTATGATAAATATCAAAGAAGATGAAAAACTTAGTGTATTAAACCATTCATGTGCACATCTACTAGCTCAAGCAGTAAAGCATTTGTATCCAAATGCAAAATTTTGGGTAGGTCCAGTTATTGAAGAAGGATTCTATTATGACATTGATTTAGGAGATGTTACTTTAACCGATGACGATTTACCTAAAATTGAAAAAGAAATGAAAAAAATTGCCAAAGATGGTAAAAGAATTGTCAGAGAAGAAATCTCTAAAAGTGAAGCTTTAGAAAAATTTAAAGATGATCCTTATAAAATTGATTTAATTGAAAGAATGAACGAAGATGAACAAGTAATTTCTTGTTACACACAAGGAGATTTCACTGATCTTTGTCGTGGACCTCATGTTGAAAGTGTAAAATTACTAAAACATTTTAAATTATTAAAATCATCAGGAGCTTATTTTAAAGGTGATTCTAAAAATAAAATGTTACAAAGAATTTATGGTATTTGCTTTGAAACAGAAGAAGATTTACAAAATCATTTAAATTATTTAGAAGAATGTAAATTAAGAGATCATCGAAAAATAGGTAAAGAACAAGAATTATTTATGAGTCATAAACTAGTGGGAGCAGGTATGCCTTTATGGTTACCAAATGGAGCTTTAATCAAAAAACAATTAGAAAATTATATTTATGAAAAAGAAAGAAAACTAGGTTATGACCATGTATATACACCTTGTGTTGGTACTACTGATTTATATAAAACATCAGGACATTGGGATCACTATAAAGAAAATATGTTCCCAGTTATGAAAGTTGACGATGAAGAATTTGTACTTCGTCCAATGAACTGTCCACATCATATGTTAATTTACAAAAATGCTTTACACTCATATCGTGATTTACCAATACGTATTGGCGAGTTCGCTACTGACTTTAGATATGAAGCTAGTGGAGCTGTAAAAGGATTAGAAAGAGTTCGTTGTATGTGTCAAAATGATGCTCACTTATTCGTACGTGCTGATCAAATTGGAGAAGAATTCGAAAAAGTTGTAAACTTAATTTTAGATGTTTATAAAGATTTTGGAATTAAAGATTATAAATTTAGATTATCTTTAAGAGATCCAGAAGATAAAGAAAAATACTTCGATGATGATGAAATGTGGAATGAAGCTGAAAATAAATTAAGAGAAGTTCTTAATAGTTTAGGAGTAGAATATTTTGAAGCTGAAGGAGAAGCTGCTTTCTATGGACCAAAATTAGATGTTGAAGTAAAACCAGCTGTCGGACCAGAAGTTACACTTTCTACTTGTCAATTAGACTTCTTACTTCCAAGAAGATTTGACTTATCATACATTGATAACAAAGGAGAAAAACAAATACCTGTTGTTATTCATAGAGCTATATTTGGAACATTTGATAGATTTACAGCTTTCTTAATTGAAGAAACAAAAGGAGCTTTCCCAACATGGCTTGCTCCAATCCAAGTAGCTGTAATGCCTGTATCAAGTGAACATCAAGGAGATTATGCTAGAGAAGTTACTGACTTCCTAAGAGAAAATGATATTCGTGTTAAGATAGATGATAGAAATGAAAAATTAGGTTATCGTTTAAGAGAATCTCAAATTTCTAAAATACCATATACTTTAATTTTAGGAGACCAAGAGAAAAGCGATAATACTATAAGTTATCGTCTTTACAGTAAACAAGAAACAAAAACTGTTTCTCGTGAAGAATTTTTAGAAATCATCAAAAAAGAAATTGCTGATAAAGCAATTAGAGACTAAAAAAGATTCCTATTTGGAATCTTTTTTTACATTTCTTCAATTGCTCCAGTTGGACAAGCTTCAACAGCTTCTTTTGTTGCTTCAGTGTTTTCATCACTTACTGTATCGCAAGTTACAGTAGATAAACCTTCGTCATTAAGTTCAAAAACATCTGGTGCAATAGCAGTACAAGCTCCGCAACCGATACAAGCGTCTTCATTAACTTTTACTTTCATAATAATTCTCCTTTACATATTTAAGTATAAACTAAAAAAATATTTACGTAAAGAGATAATTACTTTCTTTTGTGTTTTTCGACAATATGTGATACACTTGTAGTAAGATTGGAGGTTGTTAGTATGGCTAGTCGTATGGATAGATATGTTGATAAAAGTAAACCTAGAATTAATTCTAGTCGTTCAAGACGTAATCAAGAGCTATATAGTAATATTGGAAAGAATACCAAATATACTAATTTTACTGATATTAGTAAAGTTGATGCGATAGATTTAAACGTGGCTAAACAAAATTATAGGACTAGAGAAGGTTATCATCAATATAAAGACTACAGTGAATTTGCACCACCTCCAAAAGTAAAAAAAGAATTAGATGATTTTAATTATTTATATCAAGATCATGAAAATAGAGTATACGATATCAACAAAGTTTTAAGACAAGCTAGAGATAGTCGAAGTGAGTATGATGAACTTGATAAAAAAAGAAAATTAAAAAATACTAATTATAATATTTTAGCGAGTCTAAATCCAGAAGAACTAGAAAAATATCGAAAAGAAAAAGATGGTAAAATTCAACCTGATGAAGAAGAACTTAGAGATTTAATTGATACAATAACCTCTAAAACTTTAAAAGGAGAAATTGACCAAGCTACAAGTGTCGACTTACTTAGTGAATTAATGACTAGTAATTTAGAAGATCAACTTCCAAGTAGTGATGCTAAACTAAATATTAGTAAAGATATTTTAGATAAAGAAACAATTAAGAAAGCAGAACAACTAAAACCAAAAGAAAAGAAACAAGAAGAAACAGCCGAACTTTTAAAAGATATGGATAAATCTTTCTATACCAGATCAATGGATTTATCAGATAAAGACTTTAATTTTTATGATGAAGATAAACCATCTGTCTTACTGGCTTGTTTAAAATATGGACTATTAATTCTTTTAGTAGTAGGAATTTTAACTGCTATATATTTCTTAATTAAAACATTTTAAATTAAAGATTAGCTTCGGCTAATTTTTTTGTGAAATCTAGGTCTTTTTCTTTTCAAACTATTTCTATTATGATATATTAAATATAAGAAGAAAAGTCAGGATGTGATTTCATTGAACTTAAAATTTATGGTTAATGATTATGTATTAATATGGAATTTATTATTTCAAGCATCTATTTCTGAAAACATTCAAAGATATAAACAAAAATTGTGGAAAAACTATAAAAAAGAATACAATTTAACTTATCGTGATAATGAAACAATGATGAAAGATCCTAAAAACTTTATTCCAACAGATGATACCGTATATAACTTAATGATAGAATATAGTGGTTATCAAACTTTAAAAAAAGAAACTGAAAAGTTTAGAATGCATTTAGTAAAAATGTGGGATAAATATAAAAAACAAACTATTAAAGAATTAAAAGATATTATGAGGTTAGAAATTGATCCTTATCAAGTCTTTGTAGTATCTCCAAAATTAAAATGCTCTAGTATTGTGAGACCACCACGTGCTAAAGTTAATACTTTAACATGGGGTAAAAATCACCGTCTAGATAGTGAAACTTTAATTCATATTGTTTTCGAAATTGTTAAACGTGAATTAGAAAGTTTTAAAAGAGAATATAAAGATATTGTTCAAGCGGTAGTTGAATTAGTAGTTTTAAATGAGTTTGCGACACGTATTACTGGTAAAAGTCAATATTTGTCAGGAAGTGATTCCCTTAGTTTCTTAAAAAGACAAATATATCCTTATTGGCTTATGTATCTTGGTGTAAAAAAAGATGACTTAGTAAAATTCATGAAACGTGATAAAATCGTTTTTGATGTGTCTAAATATACTTATGAAAGACAACTTAGAAAAGTTGATTTACTTACATTTATAGAATTCTGTATTACTAATCAAAAACATATTTTAAAAATTAATGAGTTAGAAATAATCTAAAGTTTCATTTGGAACTTTTTCTTTTCAGGGAGGTAGTAACAATGGATGATAAAATAAAATTATTATTAGATAAATTAAAAATAGAAGAAGAGTATTACTCTTCCTTTTTGGATGCTAAACTTGAAAAGATAATTATAAATAAAAAACATGATTTTTGGAAAGTAATTATTAATAAAAAGACACTTCCCAGCATAGATATATTAAAAGAGTTAGATAGTAAAAAAACAAATATTGATAATAATATTAAAGATATAAAATTTTTCTTTAATGTAGAAGATTTAAATATAGATACTCTTATTAGTTATTTTCCTTTTTTATTAACAAAATTAGAATCCAAATTAACTATAACTAGTTTATACCAAGACTCTTTAGAAAAAGAAGATGATTCTTTAGTTTTAGTAGCGCATCATAAAAGAGAAGAAGCTAGATTAAGTGAAGTATTAGAAGATATAAATGACTTTTATAAAACCTTTGGTTATGATAAAGAAATAACTATAAAATTAAGAGAAGAAAATAACATTCAAGATGAAATAGAAAAAACTAAATATGATTTTGGAACTGTTGAAGTTAATAAAGAAGAACCTAAAGTAGAAACAAAATCAACAACTAAATATCCTAGAAGAGAAAGAGGTAAAGATGCCGATACAGTTTTAGGAAGAAAAATAAGAGGAAATGCTATTCCTATCAAAACTTTACTAGGAGAAGATAATAACGTCGTAGTAGAAGGACTTATTTTTGGAATAGATTATTTTGAATCAGCTAAAACAGATTTTAAGATTATTACTTTAAAAATAACTGATAATACTGATAGTATTTATTGTAAAGTATTCGTTAGAGATGATGAAGAATACAGTAGGTTAAAGAAAGAATTAAAAGTAGGTAATTGGTATAAAATTCAAGGTTATTCTAAAAATGATACTTTTGCTCGTGAATTAGTTTTAAATGCTCGAGATATAGAAAATTTAGAAGTAGAAGAAGAAAAAATAGTTGATTTAGAAAAAGAAAAGAGAGTAGAATTACATACACATACCAAGATGAGTGCGATGGATGGAATATGTGATGATGTTGCTCTTGTTAAACAAGCTATTGATTGGGGACATAAAGCCATTGCTATTACCGATCATAATGGAGTTCAAGCTTTCCCTCATGTTTTTAACTTTGTAACAGGTTATAATAAAAAATTAAAAGAAGGACAAGAACCATTTAAAGTTATATATGGAACAGAAATTCCGATGATTGATGATAATGTTGATGTAGTAATTCGTCCTAATGATAAAAATATGTTAGAGGAAACTTATGTAGTATTCGACTTAGAAACTACAGGTTTTAATGCCGGTGGTGCTGATTCTATTATTGAAATTGGTGCTGTTAAAATGAAAGATGGCGTAATCTTAGAAAATTATGATGAACTTATTAATCCAGGACGTCCATTACCCCAAAAGATTATTGACGTAACTAGTATTACTGATGCTATGCTAGAAGGAAAAGACAACGAAGAAAATGCCGTTAAAAGATTTAAAGAATTCATTGGTGATTTACCTTTAGTCGCCCATAATGCTAAATTCGATACTTCCTTTTTAGAGATGGCTTATAAAAAATATAATCTAGGAGAATTAACTAATCCTATTATCGATACTTTAGAACTTTCTAGAACTCTAGATACTAATTTTGCTAGACACTCTTTATCAGCCCTTGTTAAACGTTATGAAGTACCTTGGGATGAAAGTAAACACCATAGAGGAGATTATGATGCCGAAGGGACAGCCTTAGTATTTTATAGAATGTTAAAAAAATTATCTAATCGTAATATAGATTATATGAATCAATTATTAGAAATGGTTTCTAAAGATGAAATCCATAAATTTGGACGTATGCACCATATTAACATTTTAGTAAAAAATAAAACAGGACTTAAGAATTTATTCAAGATAGTATCTCTTGCTAATACAACTTATTTATATAAAACACCTAGAATACTTAGAAGTGAAATAGAAAAACATCGTGAAGGACTTTTAATTGGTAGTGGCTGCTACGAAAGTGAAGTCTTCAATATGGCTAAAAGTAAAACAGAAGAAGAGTTATCAGATATTATTAGATTTTATGATTATGTAGAAGTTCAACCAATGGAATGTTATAATCACTTAATACAATCAGGAGACTTTGCTAATGAATTAGAACTTTCAGAACATTTGAAAAAAATAATTAGAGTAACTCGTGAAGCAGGTAAAATCATGGTAGCAACAGGAGATGTTCATCATATTACTAGAGAAGATAAAATCTATCGTGAAGTTATTGTTAATCAAAAAGTACCAGGAGGAGGACGTCATCCTTTAGCACGTAAAAATATAAAAGAGATTCCTTCTAACCATTTTAGAACTACAAGTGAAATGCTTCATGATTTTAAATTTTTAGGTGATGATGAATTAGCCAAAGAAATAGTTGTAACTAATCCAAATAAAATTGCTGATATGATAGATATCGTTGAAGTTATTATCGATACAGGTGGAATACCATTCTCACCAAGAGTTAAAAGTGATGATGGTAGTCATTATCTAGATTGCCCTGTAGTCGTAACAGACTTAGTTTATACTAAAGCTAAAGAATGGTATGGAGAAAATCTTCCATATTCTATCGAAGAAAGAATTGCTACGGAATTATATGGAGATATTGTTTATAAAATAATCAAAAAAGAAGCCGAAGAAAAGAACTTATCCCCAGAAGAATTTGAAAAAGAAACGCATCAAAGACTTCATGATGAAATATTAAAAGGATCAAATAATATTAAAGAATTAGTAGCTAGTTATGTAAAGAAAACTAGTGAAGAAGATTTAAATGGAGAAGCTTTAGAAAAAGCTGTTAAAAAGAAACTCGGAGGAGTAATAGGTGGGGGATTCGATCCAATTTACTTGATTGCTCAAAGACTTGTTAAACACTCAAACGATGAAGGATATTTAGTTGGATCTCGTGGTTCCGTTGGTTCTTCTTTTGTCGCAACCCTTATGGGAATAACAGAAGTTAATCCACTGGCAGCTCATTATCGTTGTGAAAAATGTAAATTAAGTATTTTTGATGATGATGAAGGAAACCCTTTAGGAGCAGAATATTCATCAGGATTTGATTTACCAGATAAAGAATGTCCTAATTGTCATATTCCAATGATTAAAGATGGTCAAGATATGCCGTTTGCTACTTTCTTAGGATTTAATGCAGATAAAGTACCAGATATAGACTTAAACTTTTCAGATTTAAATCAAGCTAGTGCTCATGCTTATACGAAAGTTTTATTTGGAGAACATAATGTATATCGTGCCGGAACTATTGGTACTGTTGCTGATAAAACAGCCTTTGGATTTGTTAAAGGCTATTGTGAAGATAATGGTATTATGGATATGAGAACTGCCGAAATAGAAAGATTAGCCATGGGCTGTACCGGAGTTAAAAGAACAACCGGACAACATCCTGGTGGTATAGTTGTTATTCCAGATTATATGGAAGTATCTGATTTTACACCATACCAATATCCAGCCGAAGATGCTACTGCTGAATGGATGACCACCCACTTTGATTACCATTCAATTGATCAATGTTTATTAAAACTAGATATCTTAGGACATTCTGATCCAACACAATTAAGATTAATTCAATTACAATCAAAAACAGATATTATGAAAGTACCACTTGATGATAAAGAAACTATGAGTATTTTTACCTCTACAGATGCATTAGGTGTAACTAAAGAACAAATAATGTGTAACACCGGAACACTTGGTATCCCAGAATTTGGAACACCATTTACAATTAAACTTGTCGAAGATACTAAACCAACAACTTTTGCCGAACTAATCAAAATTTCAGGATTATCACATGGTACTGATGTTTGGCTAGGTAATGCCCAAGAATTAATACAAAATAATATCGTCCCATTTAAAGATACCATTGGCTGTCGTGATGATATCATGGTTAATTTAATGTATAATGGACTTGAACCAATCAAAGCCTTCAAGATTATGGAGTTTGTTCGTAAAGGTAAAGCATCCAAAGATCCAGAAACTTGGAAAGAGCATGTAAAAACAATGAAAGAAGCTAATATTCCTGAATGGTTTATTGATTCTTGTGCCAAAATAAAATACATGTTCCCTAAAGCCCATGCTGCCGCTTATGTTATTAGTGCTTTTAGAATAGCTTGGTACAAAGTTCATATGCCTGTGTACTTTTATGCTTCTTGGTATACTTCCAAAGCGACAGATGTTGATGTAATCGCTATGAACAATGGTTATAATGCGATTAAGACACGACTTGAAGATATTTTAGGTAAAGGTTATGAAGCTTCCAATAAAGAAAATGGTCAAGCTGAAAGTTTAAAGGTAGCTCTAGAAGCAACGGCTAGAGGTATTAAATTTTTACCAGTAGATTTATATAAAAGCGAAGCTACTGTTTGGGTAGCCGCATCAGATACAGAAATTTATCCACCATTTAATTCAATTGATGGTCTTGGTGATACCGTTGCGAATAAAATAGTAGAAGAGAGAAACAAACAAACCTTCTTAAGTATAGAAGATGTTTCATCTCGTGCTAAAGTATCAAAAACTTTAATAGAGAAAATGACAGAAATGGGAATCTTTGATGGTATGCCTGAATCTAATCAATTATCTTTATTTTAGAAAGTTTACTTAATTTGGCACTAATCAACAAATAATTGTTACAAATAATTAAGATTAGTGTTACACTATATATGAGGAGTGGTTATTGTGAGTAAAAACGAAAAAACTAGAACAATCCCAGCAAAAAACTATGTTATCTTAGCATGTCTTTTTCTAGGAACAATTTTACTTTTAATGTTCATAACAAATAAATATGAACAAATAATAGAATTTGAAAAACAAACCCCAGTAATAAGTGATACATTACACGAAATTACACCTACCGAAGTAGAACATTATGTTACAGAAAATCCAACAACTGTTATGTATATGTGTACTTCTAGTGATGATGTATGTCGTAGTTATGAAAAAAAACTAAAGAAATTTGTTATAGATAAAGATTTAACAGATGATATTATTTATGTTAATTTAAGTGATGTTGATGTTAATCAATTTGTTGATGAATTTAATAATAAATTCCCATATAGTAAAGAATTAACTACCACATATCCAGCTTTTGTAATTATGGAAGATAATAAAGTAGAAGCTATATTACAAGGAAGTAAAGATAAACCATTAAGTATTAGTAGAACAGAAGATTTCTTTGATTATTATGAAGTAGGAAAAGAACTTGAATAATATAGTTTTATATGAACCAGAAATTCCAGGTAATACTGGAAATATCATGCGAACTTGTGTTGCGACTAATACTAAACTCCATTTAATAAAACCCTTAGGTTTTTCTTTAGAAGATAAATACCTAAAAAGAAGTGGAGTTAACTACATAGACAAATTAGAATATTATGTTTATGAAAATTTTGATGATTTTAAAAGTAAAAATGAGGGTATTTATTATTACTTTACAAGATATGGTAAAAAACCTCATACTAGTTTTAATTATAAAAATGAAGAAGGTAAAGAATTATATTTTATCTTTGGTAAAGAGTCTACAGGAATACCAAAAGAAATCTTACAACATGATTTAGAACATTGCATGCGTATTCCCATGACTGCTAATGTTAGAGCTTTAAATGTTTCTAATGCGGCAGCAATAGTTATTTATGAAGCTCTTCGCCAACAAGATTATAATGATTTACTTAGAGTTGAACCCCATAAAGGAGCAGACTATTTAGAAAAGTAAGAAAGAATAAGTTCTTTCTTTTTTTTGACTATAAAAAATGATATTATAAAAGAAATAGAGGTGCATTATGAAAAATATTATTTTAGTAACAGGTAATAAACATAAATTAGAGATTGCCAAATCAGTTTTAGACTTATATGGTCTTAATGTTGAAAATATTGATTTAGATGTAGATGAAATTCAAGAAACGAATATTGAAACTATTGCTTCTAAAAGTGCTTTACTCGCAGCCCAAATTTTAAATAAACCCGTCATAAAAACTGATGTAGGTTTTGAAATAGAAGCCCTAAATGGTTTCCCAGGAGCTTTTGGAAAATATGTTTTTAAACAATTAGGTACAGAAGGAATATTAAAACTTTTAGAAGGAAAAGAAAATAGAAAAGGTAAAGCCATAGAAGTTCTAGCTTATGCCGAACCTAATGGTACATGTAAAACCTTTAGAATGGATACACCACTAACTTTTAGAACTAGTCCTCAAGGAAGTGGCAGTGTCATGGATCAACTAATGGAAATAGAAGGTCAAAAAAGTAATTATGGTAGTCTAACCCTAGAAGAAAAATTAAAATGGTGGCAAGATACTGATAATTATTTTCATGACTTTGCTAAATGGTATTTAGAAAATAATAAAAAGGAGAAATAAAATGTATGTAGATTTTCATATTCATACAACTTATTCAGATGGTGGTAAAACATTTGAAGAAATAATATCTTTATGCAAAGAAAATAATATTGGTTATATTTCTATTACCGATCATAATACTTTCAAAGTATATAAAAGAAAGTTTGATTCCGATATTAAAATTCTTAAAGGAATAGAATTAGATGTAAAATATAATAAAAACCTAACTTTACATATGCTTTTATATGACTTTAATTTAAATTCTAAATTATTAAAGAAATATTATAAAAATAATAGAAGATATGAAATAAGATGTTTTAATTCTATGATTAGAGAAGTAGAAAAGAAAAATAATATCAAGTTAGATTCCAAAAAAGTTAAAAAATTCATCAAAACAAATAATTATTTTGATAGAGTAAGATTAAATAATTTACTTGTAGAATGTGGACTTTCAAAAGATCCAGAAAGTGCTTTTTATAGTTATACTAAAGATATTAAAGAACATAAAAGAAAAAGTATTACTATGAAAGAATTATTCAAACTAGAAAAAGATTCTAAAGGAATCGTAGCTATAGCTCATCCTTTAAGATACAGTAGTGATATAAAATATGTTGAACAAATAATTTTAAACTTAAAAGAAAAATATAACTTAAGAGTAGTTGAAGCTATTAATAATAGACAAACTTTGCCAGATGAAAAAGAATTACTTTCATTTTGTAAAAAGAACAATTTATATGTTAGTGCCGGAAGTGATGCCCATTATAAATTTGGAGAAAAAGTAAATAAATCAGTAGGTTTAATTTTGAACAGAAAAATAACTGAAGAAGATACTAACTTTTTAAAATTATTAAAAAATAAAAGTACTAATTGAAAAAATTAGTATTTTTTATATTTAAGGGAAAACTATATTATGATTTTAATAATTTGATAATAAATTTTCCAAAAGAAGTCGTAATTTTTATGATATAATAAATTTGAAGGAATATTTTTTAGAAGGTGATGTTAATGGAAAAATTTTTAAAAAAATTTATTGATAACTTTGATGATATTACAGAATACTATAATTATTTAGTTGATTTAACTAAAAAGTTTGAATATGTTGGTATTAGTAATGAATGGTTAATTGATAATTATTATTTATTAGTTGAACAAAAAAATATTATCATGCTTGATAAAAAAATAAATAATAAGAAAACAGCTAAACATGAAAATGTTTATTACTTAATAAACGAAATAGTTAGTAAATACAACTACAATATCAATGTTAATAGTTTGATAAAAGAACTAAATAAATATCAAAAAGAAACCCGTAATTATTTAAGTTATGATGAATTTGAAGTTATTCCATTAATGTTAATTTTTATATATGCTGAAAAATTAAATCAAACTTGTAAAATAGAATATTCTAGATTGCTAGATAAAAAAGAAGTAGAAAAAATAATAAAAGATAAACAAGATAATTCTAAAGAAATACAAATTAGTGATTTTGTAGATTTAAATAATTCTATAAATAATCGTACTAATTATATTTTTGAAATTAATAATCAATTAAAAGAATTTGGTGTGAGAAGTAATCAAGCTTTTAGAGAATTAAATTTAATTTTAGAAAAACAAAATATTAGTATTAGAGAAATTTTAAATGATGAATATCAAAGAAGAATGGATTCTAATATTGTTATTTCTAATATTTTTAATAGTATAAAAAAATTCTTTGATAGTAACCCTTTAGAAGAACTAATTAAAGGTGCCAACTACTGTGAAAAGAAACTTATTCAAGATAAACTTTATACTAAAATGACACCTGAAACAAAGACTTTATATAGAAAAAAAATAATTAAAGATGCCAAACGTAAAAAGATGAGTGAAATTGCCTATATTATAGAATTATTAAAAAGTACCAATAGTACTAACTATCATATAGGAAGTTTATTATTCAAACCTAAAAAGAATACTACTAAAGTAAGAATTTATGTACTTACTGTAGTAATACTTTCCTTCATCTTTACAGGATTATTTTCTTATTTCTTCATAGATAATAAAGTCTTAGGTTTTGTTATTTTACTTATTCCTGTAAGTCAATTAATAATCCAAATTATTAGTCATATTTTAACGACTTTTGTAAAACCAAAACCATTATGTAAAATGGATTATACTAAAGGTATACCAGAAGAAGCTTCTACTATGGTTGTTATCACTACTATTGGACAAGATGGTAATAAAGTAAAAGAAATGTTTGAAAAATTAGAAACTTATTATTTAGTAAATAAATCTAACAATCTTTATTTTTCTTTACTTTGTGATGCCAGTAGTCAAAGTAAAAAATATGTAGATGTTGATAAAGAAATATCTGAAATGGGAATTGAATGTTGTAAAAGATTAAATGAAAAATATGGTAATGATATATTTCATTTTGCTTATCGTAAAAGACTTTATTCTAAAAGTGAAGGAAGTTATTTAGGTTATGAAAGAAAACGTGGAGCACTTCTTCATTTTAGTCATTTATTAAGAAAGAAAATGAGTGACAAAGATAAGGAAAAATTATTTTATACAGAAACAATTTCTAAAATAAAAAATGATATAAAATATGTAATTGCTTTAGATACAGATACAGAACTTGTTTTAAATACAGCTCTATTACTTGTTGGTGCTATGGATCATCCTTTAAATAGACCTGTTCTTAATAAAGATAAAACTAAAGTAGAATATGGCTATGGAATTATGCAACCAAGAGTTAGTGTTGATATTGAATCTACTAATAATTCTCTTTATGCTCAAATATTTGCGGGAGTAGGTGGCTTTGATGCTTATAGTGCTGTTATACCACACGTCTTCCAAGATTCTTTCTCTGAAGGAAGTTTTATTGGTAAAGGTATTTATAATCTCGAAATGTTTGATGAACTTTTATACAATAGATTTCCAAATGATTTAATATTAAGTCATGATTTACTAGAAGGAAATTATCTAAGATGTGCTTATGTTTCTGATGTAGAAGTAATTGATGGTTTTCCAGCTAACTTTTTAACAGATGTAACTCGTCAACATCGTTGGGCTAGAGGAGATGTTCAAATACTTCAGTGGCTAAAATTTACAGTCAGAGGTTATAAAAATAAAAGAGAAAAAAATCCAGTTTCTTTACTTGGTAAATATAAAATCTTTGATAATATAGCCCGTATGTTTTTAATGCCAGCACTATTATTAACTTTACTATTAGGTTTATATTTAGGCGTTTTACCTCCTTATGTTTACTTAATATTTGTCTTACTAGTAATAGCTTTAGAAGTATTATTCTTCTTAAGAACTAAACTATATAAAAAGAAAACTAACTTTTTAACACTTTACTATAAAAACTTAATGTTTGGTGGAAAAGCTTTATTCTTAAAAACCTATATTATGTTTTCAACTATTCCATATTATTCTAAACTTTATTTAGATGCTTTTACTCGTAGTATTTATAGAATGTTTATTAGTCATAAAAATCTTCTTAATTGGCTTTCTATGGAAGAAGCAGAGAAAAAAGCTAAAACAGACTTAATGAGTTATGTTAAAGATTTTGCTTTAAACCTAATACTTGGATTAATCATGATTATCATTGGTGTTATTTACTTAAATGTTTTATCCATAGTTATTGGTTTAGTATTTATCTCATCACCATTCATTCTTTATCATGTTAGTAAAAAGATAGATACTGATTTAACACCACTTGAAGAAAAAGAAAATGATAATATTAAGAAAATGGCTTATCGTACTTGGATGTTCTTCTCTGATTCTTTAAAAGAAGAATATGGTTATCTTATGCCAGATAATTATCAAGACAATAGAGAAGAGAAACTAGATTTAAGAACTTCTCCAACTAATATAGGTTATTCCTTAACAAGTATCATTTCTGCTTATGAATTAGAATTTATTGATTATAATAAAGCTCTAGATTTAATTGGTAACATTATAAAAACAGTTTCTCATCTAGAAAAATGGTATGGTCATTTATATAATTGGTATGATTTAAAAACTAAACAAGTTATGAATCCTAAATTTATATCTACCGTTGATTCAGGTAACTTTGTAGCGTGTTTAATTATTGTTAAAAACTTTATCGAAGTAACTGATTCTAAAGGTGAACATACAAAATTATTAAACAAAATAGAATCACTTATTAAAAATACTAACTTTAAAAAGTTATATACAAAAAAAGATGTCTTCTCAATTGGTTATGATGAAGCTGAAGGACATTTATCAATCTATAATTATAATAAGTTTGCTAGTGAATCACGTTTAACTAGTTTTGTTGCCATCTGTAAAGGAGATGTTCCTAGTAAACATTGGTTATCACTTGATAAATCTTTAACTACTTATAAAAATCAAAAAGGACTTATTTCATGGTCAGGAACTTCCTTTGAATATTTTATGCCTTACTTATTTATGAAAAATTATAAGAACACTTTATTAGATGAAACCTATCATTTTGCGCATATGTGTCAGGTAGAATATATGGAAAGTGTTTCTAGAAAACTACCTTGGGGAATTAGTGAAAGTGCTTATAATGAATTAGATAATTCTTTAAACTATAAATATCAAAGTTTTTCAACTCCATATTTAAAAGCTAAAGAAGATAGTGAAAATAGAATAGTTATTTCTCCATATTCTTCCATTATGGCTTTAGAGTTATTCCCAAAAGATGTATATCGTAACTTAAAGAAATTTACTAATTTAGATATGTATGATAAATATGGTTTCTATGAATCTTATGATTATGATAATAAAGGTGTTGTTAAAGCTTATTTTGCTCACCATCAAGGAATGAATTTACTTTCTTTTGCGAATTACTTAACAGAAGGTAAACTAAAAGGTTATTTCCATAATGATGTTTCTGTAAAGACTTTTGAACTTCTATTAAAAGAGAAAGTTCAAGTAAAAGTTAATATCGATATGAAAATGGCTAAATATAAAAAATATAATTATAAGAAAGAACAAGTTGAAAATAATATTAGAGTTTTCCCTTATATTTCAGAAATACCAGAGTTCTCAGTTTTATCAAATAAAAAATATTGTTTACTTATTAATGATAGGGGAACAGGATTCTCTAGATATAGAACTTTACAACTTAATAGATATCGTAAAATTACAGAACAAGATTATGGTATGTTCGTCTATATTAAAGATTTAGATACTAACTATGTATGGAGTAATACTTACGCTCCAATGAATATAAAACCTGATAAGTATGAAATAATTTTTGCTAGTGATAAAGTTAAATATATTAGAAAAGATAATGATATTATTACTACTACAGAAATAATTGTTACTCATGATCACCATGCTGAAATTAGAAAAATTAGTTTCAAAAATGAAAGTGATGAAGTAAAACGATTAGAACTTACTACTTATACAGAACCTATTATTTGTGAAAATACTGATGATTTATCTCATAAAGCCTTTAATAATATGTTCTTATCTTGTAGTTATGATAGAGATAAAAATACTTTAACTATGAAAAGAACTTCTCGAGAAAGTAGTATTAGTAGTTATATGATTCAACGACTTTTAATAGAAAATCCTAAAAGTGTATACACCTATGAAACAGATAGATTTAACTTTATAGGTAGAGGTAATACTACAGAAAATCCTCAAGCTTTAAATCAAGAATTATCCAGTCATGTAGGTGCTAACATCGAACCAATTATGTCTCTTAGAAATACTATAGAAATAGAACCAAATAGTAAAGAAGTAGTATATTTTATTAATGGTTTTGGAAGAAGTACAGAACAATTAGATGAAATCATTGAGGCATATCACAATAAAAGAACTATTGATAAAGCTTTTGATGTATCAGCTCTTTCTAATATTATCAATACTAAAACTCTAAATATTACTGGTGAAGATATGAGACTTTACAATATGATGTTAAATTACTTATATCAAACCTCTAAATATAATATTAATGAAGAAAGAAAAGAAGTTCTTAAGAAAAATGCTTTATCACAAACAGGATTATGGAAATTTGGTATAAGTGGAGATAGACCAATTATTCTTGTTAAAATAACTGATATTAGTGATATATCATTTGTAATGGAAATATTAAAATGTTTTGAATATTATAAAAATAATTCCATATTTGTAGATATAATTATTGTTAATGCTGAAAACAAACAGTATGCTGATATCATTAGTAAAGAAGTAGATGATGAACTTTATAGAATGTATACTTTAAATAACTTCTATCATACACCTGGTATTGTTAAATTAGTAAATTATGAAGATATTACTGAAGATGAAGAGATTTTACTAAATATGGTACCAAGACTTAGATTTGATGTTTCAGATCATAAATCCTTAAAAGAAAAAGTAGAAGAAATTCAAAGAACAAATTCTATCAGTAAAGAATACCCTAAATTAAAAGAAGAAAACTTAGAATTAGAAATACCAAAACTTACTTGTTTTAATGGCTTTGGTGGCTTTAGATTAAAGGGTAGTGAATATGTTATAACTAATCCAAATACTCCAACTCCATGGAGTAACGTTATTGCTAGTAAAGACTTTGGAACTATTGTTACTAATAATGGTTGTGGTTATACTTATGCTTATAACAGTGGAGAATTTAAAATAACTTCATGGACTAATGAAAATGTTGTTAATGATAAAAGTGAAGGTTTCAAAATAAATGGTAAAGTTTTTGAACCTACTAGATGTATTCATGGTTTTGGTTATTCTATTCTAGAATCAAGTGATAATAATTTAGATAAGAGTTTAACCGAATTTGTACCATTAGAAGATACTGTAAAAATTTATATGTTAAGAATCAAAAATAAACAAAAAACTAAAACTTCACTTGATATAGAATTCTTTATTAATCCAACATTTGGTATTTTAGAAGAAAAAACTAGTCGTTATATTCTAACTGAGTATATGGGAGCTGATAACTTCCTAAAAATGCGAAATGTTTATCATGGAAGTTTCAATAATGTAACAGTATTTATGACTTCAAATGAGAAGATTTCTGAAGTTATTGATGATCAAGTTTTAGTTAAATCTATTACTAATAAGGTTACTCTAAAAGGAGAAGAAGAGAAAGTTATTGTTTTCAGTTTAGGTAGTGGTAAGAGTGATCAAGAAACTCTAGATTTATTACATAAATATCAACATGAAGAAACTGCTAAGAAAGAATTTAAGAAAGTTAAAGATAAATGGAAAGAAGAATTATCAACTATTAATGTAAAAACTCCAGATATTAGTTTTAACTATATGATGAATGGTTGGTATTTATATCAAACTATGTCTTCAAGAATTTTAGCGAGAAGTGGTTTCTATCAAGTTAGTGGAGCTTTTGGTTATCGTGATCAATTACAAGACTCTATGAATATTGTTACTGTCAATCCTGAACAGACTAGAAAACAAATTTTAGAAAATGCTGCTCATCAATTTAAAGAAGGAGATGTTCTTCATTGGTGGCATGAACATATTAAATTTGGACTTCGTAGTCGTTATAAAGATGATTATTTATGGTTAGTTTACGCTACCAGTGAATATTTAGAAGTAACTAATGATTATTCAATCCTAGATGAAGAAGTACCATATGTAGAAGCTGAAACTTTAAGACCTTATGAACATGAAAAAGGTATAACTTATACTTATAGTGAAGAAAAAGAAACTTTATTCGAACATTGTATTAAATCTATTAAACTTTCTATGGATAATATGGGACGTCATGGTCTTCCATTAATGGGTGGAGGAGATTGGAATGATGGTATGAATAAAGTTGGTATCAAAGGAAAAGGAGAAAGTGTTTGGCTAGGATTTTTCCTATATGATGTCATTACTAAATTTACTAAGTTTGCTAAAGTGTATAAACCTAAATTTAAAGTAAAAGAATATCTTGACTTTAATAAAACCTTAAAAGAAAACTTAAATAATAAAGCTTGGGATAAAGAATATTATTTAAGAGCTTACTTCGATAATGGAGATAAATTAGGTAGTCTTTCTAATGATGAATGTAAGATAGATTTAATATCACAAAGTTTCTCTATATTAAGTGATGTTATTCCTAAAGATAAGATAAATACAGTTTTACAAGCCGTAGATAATTATCTAGTTGATAAAGACTTAAAAATTGTTAAACTATTAACTCCAGCCTTTGAAAAGACTCTTAATAATCCAGGTTATATTATGAATTATCCAGCTGGAATAAGAGAAAATGGTGGTCAATATACTCATGCTGTTTCATGGTATATAATGGCTTTGATTCGTACAGGTAACTTTGATAAAGCCTACAATATCTTCCAAATGATTAATCCAATTGAAAGAAGTAAAACTAATACTGATGTAGGCAGATATAAAGTTGAACCTTATGTTATCGCCGGTGATATTTATTCTTCTGTAGATTATAAAGCTAGAGGAGGATGGACTTGGTATACAGGAAGTGCTGGTTGGTTTTATAGAATCGGGTTAAAAGATATTTTAGGATTTAAAAAATCGGGAGACACTCTTCAAATAAAACCTGCTATGCCATCTAGTTGGAATAAGTTTACTTTAGAATATAAATATATGAATACTTTATATATTATTGATGTAAATAGCGCTTCAAAAGAAAAAATTAAGCTAGATAATCATCTATTAAAAGACGATATCATTCCTTTAATAAATGATGGTAAAGTTCATAAAGTAGATGTATTTATAAACAATAAAAAGGAGGATTAAACCTTCTTTTTTAGTTAGAGAGAATAAATTTTTCTAAAAGATAAATAGTAGATAGTTAAATATCTATTCTTTTAATCTACTATAAGGATAGATTTTAATATTAATATTTTGACTTAAAAGAAAATACTAAAGAATTAATTGAGAATATAATAAAAGTAAGTCAAATTAGCTGAACAAAACTTTTCTGATTATAATTTGAGATTTGCTGATGTAAATAGTATAATAAAAGAAGAAATGAATATGTATTCATTAACACAGGAGGCATAGTATGGAATATGAAGTTAGATACTATTATAGTAAAAACAAATTAAAATATTTAAATGAATTATTATCTACATTTAAGGAGTTAAATAAAGTTCCTAGAACATATGAAAAAACTACACAATTTAATCATTGTGATGAACGATATGATTTTTATTCAAAAGAAATAGATGGTAGATTTAGATTTAGAGTGTCTGTTAGAGAAGAAAGTAAAAAATCAAAACTTAGTTGGAAACGTAGATTAAAAGACACAAAAGAAACTGATGTAAATAAAGAAGAAGAAAAAGAAGTAGAAATTCCTTATAAGGATATAGATAACTTTTTGTTTATTATAGAAAATGTAATGCATTTTAATATTGTTGAAAGTTATGAAAGATACAGAACAGTATATGGAAATGAAGACGTTGAAATAAGTATAGACGAATACCCATTTGGAATAGCCTTAGAAATAGAAAATAAAAGTAATAATAAAAATCCTGAAGAAGTTGTTAAATATTGGACTTCAAAACTTGGCTTAAATATAAAAGATTCTTATAGACTTAGTTGGGATGATAAATATAAAGAATTATGTCAAGAACAAAAAATAAAACCTAATAATATAGTAGAATTTGACAAAGAAATGCCAGAAGTAAAAGATTAGATACATGAAATAAGTATCTTTTCTTTTTAATTTCATTTTAGCTTTAGTTGAAAAAAAACTAAAAAAGTGTTATAATAAGTCCGTTATTTTGGGAGGCGTTGAATATAATGAAAAAATTTGTATTATTATTTTTAGTAATTATCTCTTTTACTTTTATCAACCCTAATACTAAAACAATTGCTTCAACAGATTATAAAACATATTTAATTAGTTGTCGTGATGAATATACTTGTGAGCCTGATATGGGTTATGTAGAAGAAGATGAAGAAATTGGTCCACCAATAGTTGACTATGGAGATGGAAATGGTCCAGTTACTCCAGAAACAGATCCTCATTTAAAAGAAGAACAAGAAGATAATAATGTTGAAGATAACCAAGAAACTGAAACAGACCAAAGTGAAGATGTAGAACAAAATGAAACAGAGCCAACTGTAGAAGAAACTAAAGAAGATGAAGCTAAAGAAGATAATAAAAATATCAGTACTACTGTAGAAGTACCTAACACAGGAGTAAATTCTTCAGTAGTAGGTAATATCATAGGTGTTATCTTTATGGTTATTGCGTATTTTATGATTTCTTATATTATCAAAAAAGAAACTAAAAAGAAGGAAGATTAAACTTCCTTTTTTGTTTTAAAAAATTATCTATAGAATATTCTATAGTAGGGTAAAATAATATTATTTTACTATTAATTTTTTTATGATATAATGAGGCTAGAGGTGATAATATGAAATTTGATTTTACTACTTATATGAATTCTTATATTAATGAAGAAGATTATAATAATTTTTTAAATAAGAAAGAAGATATAATCGAACAATTAAAAAAACATGAAATGATCGGCTGGTTAGATGAAAGTATTTCTAATCAAGAAGTGGAAGAAATAAAGAAAGTAAGTAATGCCATTAGAGAAAATTCATCTGTATTTTTAGTACTTGGTATTGGTGGTTCTTTTTTAGGAGCTAAAGCCGTTATTGAAACTTTTAAAAATTACTTCAAAAAAGAAGATGGTGTTGAAGTAATCTTTGGTGGTAATAATATGTCTAGTGAATATATGCACCAATTACTAGAATATATTGAAGATAAAGATGTAACTGTTAACGTTATTTCTAAATCTGGTACTACTATGGAAATTAGTATTGCTTTTGATTTAATCTTAAAGAAACTATCAGAAAAATATAGTGAAGAAGAACTAAAAGATAGAATTATTGTAACTACTGATAAAGAAAATGGTAAACTTAGAAAATTAGTTGACTTAAAAGGTTATACTTCATTTGAAATTCCAAGAAATATAGGAGGAAGATTCTCTGTTGCCACTCCAGCAGGACTTTTACCAATCGCTGTCGCAGGTATTAATATTGATACTTTCTTAGAGGGATATCAAAATTCTAAATTAAAATATTTTGACAAAGCTTATGAATATGCTTGTATCAGAAATAGTCTTTATAAAAAAGACTACAAAATAGAAAACTTTGTAGTTTACGAACCAAGCCTTGCTTATTTCAATGAATGGTTAAAACAACTATTTGGTGAAAGTGAAGGAAAAGATAATAAAGGATTATTCCCAGTATCTACTATCTATACCAGAGATTTACATTCATTAGGACAATTTATCCAAAGTGGTAGTCCTATAATATTTGAAACTGTAATACGTATGGAAGAAAGTAAAGAAGTTATTTATAATAATACTGACATTAATAAAATTAACTTTATTATAAGTGATAGTGTGGCAAAAGCTCATTACGATGGGCATACTCCAAGTAATATAATTACTCTTCAAAAAATGGATAGTCAAGCTATGGGTGAATTAATGTATTTCTTCTTATTAAGTGCTGCTTTCAGTGGTTTATTATTAGAAGTTAATCCATTTGATCAACCTGGAGTAGAAGCTTATAAAAGTGAAGTTAGAAAAAATTTAAATCAAAATTAAGTAACAATTAGGCAACATTTTAGTTGCCTTTTTTTAATTTTAAAAATTGGTAAATATTTCTTCTTAAAAATGTTAAAAAGGTATTGTAATTTTCGAAATTTCATATATAATAGAAAGCACTAATTTCGATAGGAGGTTGCAGGCAATGAATTCAGACACGAGTAAAAAAACACCATTATTATTAGTAGATGATATTGTTCTGTTTCCGAATAGCGAAATACGTATCGAATGTAAATATAAAGAGGAAAAAAATATCATTAACAATGTTGAAAGTCAAAATATAAAACAGTTAGTAGTAGCGAATCCTCTTGTCCAAAAAAGCAGTAATGAAAACTATAGTATTGTTGATTTACCATCAGTAGGTGTTTTAGCGGAACTTGTTATGAAGATGGACATCCCTAATGGTAAAAGTCGTGTTGTTCTTGCTGGAATTAGAAGAGTAGAAATAACAAAATATAATTTTAATGACGGAATATTTGAAGCTGAAATCAAAGAAATCGAACAAAAAGAAACTAACAATAGAAATTATCGAGATATTTTAATTAAATCATTAGAAAAATATATAACAAAAGTTCCTTATGTTTCTAATGCCTTAATCTCAAAACTTACTACCGTATATAACTTAGATGAATTAACAGATTTAGTAGGAGCTTTTTTACCATTTGATTATTCTAAAAAGAAAGCTTATATATTAGAAACTGATGCGATTAAGAGATTTAAGATGTTAATAGAAGATATGAAAGAAGATCTTAAATTAATTGAGTTAGAACAAGAAATAGAAGATGAAGTAGAAAAAGAATTAAGTGATAGTCAAAAAGAATTTTATTTAAGAGAAAAAATAAAAGTTATTCAAAAAGAACTTGGTGATATCAATAGTAAAGATATAGAAGTAACTAAAATGCAAAAAAAATTATCTAAATTAAAATGTAGTCCCCAAGTAAAAGAAAGAATAAAAAAAGAAATAGAACGTTATAGTAATTTATCATCATCTTCTCCTGAAATAGGTATGGTAAGAGAATACTTAGATTGGATGTTAAATCTTCCATGGCACTATTACACTAGAGACACCAAACGTTTAGTAGATGTAGAAAGACAACTTAATGAAAGTCATTATGGACTTACCGAAGTTAAAAATCGTATTCTAGAATATTTAGCTGTTAAACAACAAACCAAACAATTAAAAAGTCCAATAATTTGTTTAGTAGGTCCTCCTGGTGTAGGTAAGACTTCACTTGCTATAAGTATCGCTAAAAGTTTAGGAAGAAAATATACTAAAATTTCCGTAGGAGGAATTAATGATCAAGCTGAAATAGTTGGACACCGTCGTACTTATATAGGGGCAAACCCAGGACGTATTATTCAAGGTATGTGTCGAGCTGGTTCAACTAATCCTGTCTTTATTATCGATGAAATTGATAAGATGTCAAAAGACATAAAAGGAGATCCTGCCAGTAGTTTACTTGAAGTTTTAGATCCAGAACAAAACGATAAATTTTCAGACCATTATATAGAAGAAAATTTTGATTTATCACAAGTGTTCTTTATCGCTACTGCTAATTATATGGATCAAATACCATATGAATTACAAGACCGATTAGAACTAATTCAAATCTCTAGTTATACAGAATACGAAAAACTTTCTATTGCGAAAAACTATTTAATTCCTAAAGAATTAGAACAACATGGACTTACAGAATTACAAGTTCAATTTGAAGATGAAGCTATTTTAACTTTAATTAGAAATTATACTAAAGAAGCTGGAGTCAGAGAATTAAAAAGAATAGTTGCGTCTCTTTGTAGAAAATTAGTAAGAGCTTTATTAAATGATGAAAACTTAGTATTCTTTAAAATAGATAATAAAAAAGTAGAAGAGTATCTTGGTAAGAAAAAATATGATTACCAAACTAGATCCCAAAAGAAAGAAGTAGGAGTAGTAAATGGTATGGCTTATACAGCTTTTGGTGGAGATATTCTACCAATAGAAGCCACTTATTATCCTGGTAAAGGAAATCTAATTTTAACAGGTTCTTTAGGAGAAGTAATGCAAGAATCTGCTAGAATTGCCTTAAGTTACATCAAAGCTAATATGAAGAAATTTAGAATTAATTCTAAAATATTAGAAGAGAATGATATTCATATCCATGTTCCTGAAGGTGCAGTTTCTAAAGATGGCCCTAGTGCTGGAATCGCTTTAACCTCAACACTTATCAGTTTGTTCACAGGAGCACCAGTTGACAGTACTATTTCTATGACTGGAGAAATAACCTTACGTGGAAAAGTTTTAGAAATAGGTGGACTAAAAGAAAAAGTAATTGGAGCGCACCGTGCAGGAGTAAAAACTGTTTATCTACCAGATGATAATAAACACGATTTAGATGAAATACCAGAAGATATTAGAAAAGAAATAAAATTTAATTTTGTTTCTAATTATGAACAAGTATATAAAGACTTATTTAAAAAAGAAAAAGAATGTGTTAATTAGGTACTTATTAAGTACCTTTTTTTTGACTTTCAAGGCAATAAATGGTATACCTATATTAGAATAGGAGAGTCTCAATATGCAGGTAGATGGATTTGAGTTTTATCAGCTATTACAAAAAACAATTGTTGATAAAAAAGATAAATTAAATAGTGGTAATTTAGTAGAATTTTTTGAACCTAATCAATTCTTTGAATTAGCTTTATCTTTATCTTATATGATTTTAACTAAAGATATGATTAAAGCTAAAGAAGAACAAAGTAATGTAGATTTTAAAAATTTAGATTATTTGTTCACAGAAGAGTTTTGTCAAACACCACCTAAAATATATGAAGCCTATGATAATTCTCCTCGTTGGATAATAGGTAGTATCAGAGACTCCTTACTACATAATGCTTATTCTATAAATTTAGAAGAACAACAAATAAATATAAATAATCCTATACCTGATGGTAACCTATATTGTGATATTCCTTTTGAATGGTTTAATAACTATGCCCAATATCATATTCTAGATAATAAAATAGCTAGAGAAGTAAATGTAAAAGGAATATTCTTAACAAGTGATACTCTTCTAATGCAAGACTACTTTCATAATGAAGATGATATAAAAAAATTTCTAGATAATATTATTACCTATGATATTAAAGTTAAAAGTCAAGAACCATTAGATGAAAACCTAGTTAAAAGATATATAGAAAACTTCATGTATGTAAATACTTCTAATTTGATTTTTCAAAATAATTTAGAATATTTATCTTATGAAGCTAAATGGAATTTTATTAAACAAAAATTAATAACTGAATTAAAAAAGGAATTTCCTAAAGTAGAAGTTAGTGTTGAAAAAATAAAAGATCCTAATGCTTTAGATGATATAAATAAACTTTATAATACAGAAGAAATATTTGAAAAAAAAGAATATAAAAATCAATATGCTTTTTTAGTAAATAAATTAATCAAAAATTATAAGATGTCTAAAACATCAGTTATAGATTCTTTAGAAAGTTTAATTTCTACAATGAAAATATATAATCAAGAATTAAAGAATCATCCTGATTATACTGAATATAAAGAAATAATAGATTATATTTTAAATTTAAACAATGATGGAGGTAAAACTATAGACTTCATTCATCAATATCGTAAGAGTAAAGGTTTACCTAATACTTATGATAGTATTATTATTGGTGATAGTCATACTGTTGAATTTGAACCAGAAGATCGTAATAATCTAAAATATTATTTAACTGGTCAATATGGTTTTGAGCCTGAAAGTATTCAACTTTCTTTAGGTACTATTAAATGTTTTAACGAACAACTATATTCTAAATATAGTAAAAAATATAGTGAAAGAGATTTAATAAGTAATGAAGATCTCACTTTATATAATGAAAATATAATAAAAATGGCTCTCTTGTTAAGACAAAATACAGCTGAAGTTCATGAGTTTTTAGAATTAGGGTTAGTAACAGCCTTAGGTATAACAACTTATGCCATGAATAAAGAAGCTATCTTTGATAGAGAAGGTTATGAAGAAATAGATGATTTACAAGACATACCTTCATATAGTAGTGGTGCCTATAAAAGTTATTCTATTGGTAGAACTGAATTAGAAAATAAAATAAAAAATTTAGAAAATAAATTAGAGAAACTTAAAAATAATCCTGATTTTAAATCTAGTAAGAAAAAAGAAAAATTAATTCAAAAATTGAGTAAACAACTTACTGACAGCAGAGAAAGACTTAAAAATAGTGAAGCTGGTGAAGAAGAGATAATTACTTATAATAATAGAAAGTATAAATTGACTACTAATAATGATACTGCTCGAATTATTAGAAATTGTTTATCTCATCTTGATAGAATAAAATATACTTCTTATGATGAAGGAATGCTTTTACTTGAAGATGAAAGAGGAATTATAAAATGTAATATAGAAGACTTATATAACTTTATTTTAAATGATACTTTTATGCAGCGAGTAAGACAACACTATAGTCAAAATAATAATGGACCAAAACTATAAAATTGGTCCTTTTCTTTGTAATATAATTGTAACTATGATATACTATAAAAGATTTTGAAATAAGAAAAGGCGGTGTCTATATGATACAAGTAAATAATGTAAGTTTAAAATTTGGAAAAAGAACTTTATTTGAAAATGTAAATCTGAAGTTCTCTAAAGGAAATTGTTATGGTTTAATTGGTGCGAACGGAAGTGGAAAGTCTACTTTTTTAAAGATTTTATCTAAAGAATTAGATACTACTACTGGAGAAGTTGTAATGTCTCAAAATGAAAGACTTTCAGTTTTAAAACAAGACCATTATGCTTATGAAGATAAAGAAGCTCTTGAAGTTGTTATGATGGGTGATGAAAAACTTTACTCTATTATGCAAGAAAAAGAAGAATTGTATGGTAAGAGTGAATTTACCGAAGCTGAAGGAATGAGAATTGCGGAACTAGAAGCTGAATTCTTAGAGCTTGATGGTTGGAGTGCTGAATCTAATGCTGCGACTCTTCTTAATAATTTAGATGTTAAAGAAGAGTATCATCACATGAAGATGAAAGATATTCCTGTTAAAATACGTGTTAAAGTATTACTAGCTAGTGCTTTATTTGATAATCCTGATATTTTACTTCTAGATGAACCTACTAACAGTTTGGATATCAAAGCTATTCGTTGGTTAGAAGAATTTTTAATTAACTTTCAAAATACCGTTATTGTTGTATCACATGATAGACACTTTTTAAATAAAGTATGTACTCATATAGTTGATATTGACTATAAAAAGATGAAACTATATGTAGGAAACTATGATTTTTGGTACGAATCAAGTACCCTTGCTTTAAAACAAATGAAAGAAGCCAACAAGAAAAAAGAAGAGAAGATAAAAGAACTACAAGATTTCATTGCCAGATTCTCTGCTAATGCTTCTAAATCTAAACAAGCAACTTCACGTAAGAAGATGTTAGAAAAAATAGAATTAGATGAAATTGTTCCTTCTTCACGTAAATATCCTTATATAGATTTTAAAATCTCTAAAAAGATAGGTAATGAAATTTTAAAAGTTACTAATCTTACTAAAAAAGTAGGAGATAGAAAAATATTTGATAAACTATCATTCACTGTTTTAAAAGGAGATAAAATAACCTTTTTATGTGATGATGATAGTGTTAAAACTATGTTATTTAAAATACTTAGTGGAGAAGAAAAATATGATGGAGGAACTATAGAGTGGGGTAAAACTATTTCCTTAGGCTATCTTCCTCAAGATAATAATGCTTATTTTGATACAGATTCTACTATCATGGAATGGATTGGAAAATACTATGATATTGAAGATGAAACCGTTTTACGTGGTTTCTTAGGAAGAATGTTATTCTCTAAAGATGATGTTTTCAAACACGTAAATGTTTTATCAGGTGGTGAAAAGAGTCGTTGTATGTTTTCTAAATTAATGTTAGAAGAACCTAATGCTTTAATATTAGATGAACCTACTAACCACTTAGATCTAGAAAGTATCACTTCTTTAAATGAAGGACTAGAAAGATTTGAAGGACCACTTTTATTTACTACCCGAGATTATGAACTTAATGCCACAGTGGCTAATCGTGTAATTGAAATTTTCCCAAATGGTAAATGGGTTGATAGACCTTTAAACTTTGATGAATATACAGATGATACTAAAGTTAATAAATTAAGAGAAGAAAATATGTAATTCAAAGTTTAGGAGTCGTAAAATGTATTTAGATTTAGAGTTATTAGAAGAGAAATATGCAAGAGGGGAATATATCCATCAAGAGTATATTCCTACCACTTCCTTTTTTGCCAAATATAAAGTCAGTAAATATGAACAAGAAATAAGTTATATGTATGCCAATCTAACTTTTAATGAGTTAAAAGATGCAATTGATAACTTAAAAGAATTTGATGAATATTTTAATCAAAACCCTATAAATAGAAAAGCAACAAATCTTTATAATAATCTTAATTATAAAGATGTTTTCATTGACTTCGATGAAGACAGTAAAACTTTATTTAATGATGTTGAACAAAATATGGTAAAGTATTATGTTTTAAGTTCCAGAGCTATGAATATTGCCAGTGATACTTGTGAGTATCTAGGTAAAGCTATTTTATTAAAAGAAGGTTTAGACTGGAAAGGTATTAAAAACAAAGGACATAATCTTTATGAAATTTATAGTTTAATTAAAGATAAATATAAAGATGCTTTTTCAGACTTAACCACAGAAGAAATAACTACCTTACAACAAATGTCTTCTAAAGAAGTAAGTAATAAAATTAATATTACTTCTAGATATCCAGGAGAACAAATGGTAAAGGGAGATATTAATCTTTTATTAAAGCTAACTAACTCATTTTATAAAGCTAGTCTTATGGCTGGTAATATCTATAATACAGAACTAGTAAGTTATGAAAAAAATAATAATTTAGAAATCACTGAAAAAGTATTTGAACAAAATAAAAATAACATAAATTATTTAAATACTGACTTAATGGTAGAAGAAGTAGCTACTATAATAAATAACTATAGTTATGAATACATTTTTACGACTAAACCAAAAGATGAGAATGAAAGAATAAAAATTTATACATTACGTTCTAAATTAATAAAGAAATCTTGTGATATATTTGAACATTTCTCTAATGCTTTCTTAAGAGAAGAAGATAAAAGTTGGGAAGAACTAAGAGATAGAGGACATGATATAAAACAGAAATATCATAGTCTTGATCATAAAATGAGATTATCTTTAATTTTAGAAACACTATTTAAATATGATGAATTAAGTTCTAAAGAAAAAGTTTTAGAAAGACTACTGGAAAGTAATGATATAGATGAAGATATTAAACAAGATTTACAAGATAATTATTTAGATCAAAATAAACACTTAAATATAAAACCAAGTCAAATAAAAGGAATAGTTGATAATTATACTTTAAAAATAGAAAATCTTGATAGAAAACAATTAGAAAAAGCTATGGATAAGTTATTTACTATGAATATATCAGATCGATTAAATATTATGTCTAGATTTCCAGGTAAATATTATATAAATAGTAACGCTGCTTTTATCTTAAACTTAGCTTATGCTATTTCTACAGAATCTTTAGACAAAAGAAAACAGAAGGTTAAAAAATAATCTTCTGTTTTTATCTAATTTGCAATTTGTTCAACTTGTTCAATGATATATTTTTTAGTATCATCAAAACTTAAATCTAAAACAATCGAAAATTCATTATAAAGATACTTTTCAGCAAGTTCAAAATAAGTACTATCAACTTCGGCAACTCTTTTCTTAGATTCTAAACGTTCCTTATTTCTTAAATAAGTAGTTTTAATTATTTTTATTAAATCACGATGAGTTCCAGAATTCATTAACTCCTTATATTCTTGCTCAATGAATTTTTCATTAGAATCAATAGTATCAATTTCAGGAATTTCTTTAATAATATTATTTACTTCTTCCTTAGTAATTAAATTTCTAAGTAAGCTATCAGACTTTGCTACAGGAATATTTACCTTTAATGAAGGATCTGAAAGCGATTGTAAAGCATAGTAGTCTTCATTATTAAAATAGTTCTCGATTAATTCTTTTATTTGACAAATATCTTTTCTGTATACAACATAATCTCCAATTTTAAACATAATCAATTCCTTTCATTTTTAATTCTATTATATTATACCAAATTTTTTCGTTTTTGTCTTGTGATAAATAAAAAAATTTGTATACTTTTAGCACTCACTATTGACAATTGCTAAAAGTGGTGTTATAACAATAATGTAAAAGTTTTTAGGAGGCAATTATGAAGAAAAAGCAATTTAAATCAGAGTCAAAAAGATTATTAGATTTGATGATTCATTCAATTTATACAAATAAGGATATATTTTTAAGAGAATTAATTTCTAATGCTAGTGATGCTCTTGATAAATTATATTATAAATCATTAACAGATAAAAAATTAAGAATTAGAAAAGATACTTTAGCGATTAATATTGAAGTATCTAAAGACAACAGAACTATTAAAGTTATTGATAATGGTTGTGGAATGAGTGCTGAAGAATTAGAAAACAACTTAGGTACTATTGCTAAGAGTGGTACTTTAGCATTTAAAGAAATGATGGATAAAAGCAAAAAAGAAGATATTGATATTATTGGTCAATTCGGAGTAGGCTTTTATTCAGCCTTCATGGTTAGTAAAAAAAT
>CANRDQ010000003.1 GCA_947629395.1 uncultured Bacilli bacterium | reverse complement strand
AACGATAACTGAACGTCCAGAATAGTCAACACGTTTACCAAGTAAGTTTTGACGGAAGCGTCCTTGTTTACCTTTTAGCATACTAGAAAGTGATTTCAAAGGACGATTTCCGGCACCTGTAACACTTCTACCACGTCTACCATTGTCAAATAGAGCGTCAACTGCTTCTTGTAACATTCTCTTTTCATTTTGAATAATGATTCCTGGAGCACTTAAATCAATAAGTTTCTTTAAACGATTGTTACGGTTAATAACACGACGATATAAATCATTTAAATCACTTGTTGCGAAACGTCCTCCATCTAATTGAATCATTGGACGAAGTTCAGGTGGAATTACTGGAATTGCATCTAAAATCATCCATTCAGGTTTATTTCCTGATTGTTGGAAAGCAGCAAGAACATCTAATCTTTTGATTAATCTAGTTCTCTTTTGACCTTGAGCAGTTTCAAGTTCTTTTGTAATTTCTGCTACTTCTTTATCTAAATCAACTTGTTTTAATAATTCTTTAATGGCTTCTGCTCCCATACCTACTTTAAAGCCATTACCATACTTTTCATAATAAGCACGATATTCTTTTTCTGATAAAGTTTGTTTATTTTCAAGAGGAGCATTTCCTTTATCAATAACAACATAACTTACAAAATATAATACTTCTTCTAGATCTCTTGGACTCATGTCAAGAACAAGTCCCATTCTAGATGGTACACCTTTAAAGAACCAAATGTGTGATACTGGAGAAGCAAGTTCAATATGCCCCATACGTTCACGACGTACTTTAGCACGTGTAACTTCAACTCCACAACGATCACAAATTATACTCTTATAACGGATTCTCTTATATTTACCACAAGCACATTCAAAGTCTTTTGTTGGTCCGAAAATCTTTTCACAGAACAAGCCATCACGTTCTGGACGAAGAGTACGATAATTGATTGTTTCTGGTTTCTTAACTTCACCATAAGACCATTCTCTTATCTTATCAGAAGAAGCTATTCCTATTTTTAAGGCTTCAAATTTGTTTACTTCTAACATTAAACATCTTCTCCTTCCAATGTCTCATCATTTTCTTCATCATTATCGTCTATTTCTGGAGGATTTTCATTATCTAACTGAACTGACACATTTTCAAGTTCATCTATAGAAAATTTATTATCCTCTTTATCTTCATCTTCTTCTATTTGTTTTAATTCTAAAGTCTTACCTTCATCATTAACAATAGAAATATCTAAACCTAAAGCTTGGAATTCTTTCATTAATACTCTAAATGATTCAGGAACTCCTGCTTGATTAATTTCTTGTCCTTTAACTATTGATTCATATACTTTAACACGACCAATAACATCATCAGACTTAACTGTTAAGATTTCTTGTAAAGTATGAGCAGCACCATAAGCATAAAGTGCCCAAACTTCCATTTCTCCAAATCTTTGTCCTCCGAATTGTGCCTTACCTCCAAGAGGTTGTTGAGTAACTAATGAATATGGTCCAGTAGAACGAGCATGTAATTTATCATCAACCATGTGATGTAGTTTAATCATATACATAACTCCAACTGCTATTCTATTATCAAATGGTTCTCCTGTACGACCATCATAAAGAACAGTCTTTCCATCTTTGTCCATTCCTGCTTCTTCCATCATTTCTTCGATATCTTCAATATGAGCTCCATCAAAGACTGGTGTAGCAACATGAACGTTTAATTTTTTAGCAGCCATTCCCATGTGTAACTCTAGGATTTGTCCTAAGTTCATACGGGAAGGAACACCTTGTGGGTTCAACATTATATCAACTGGAGTACCATCTGGTAAATATGGCATATCTTCTTCTGGAAGAATTAAGGAAATAACACCTTTATTACCATGACGTCCAGACATCTTATCTCCAACTTGAATCTTACGTTTTTGAATTATATAAACACGGATTACTTTTGAAACTCCTGCTGGTAATTCATCATTATCTTTACGAGAATAAATCTTAATATCATGAACAATTCCGTCTCCACCATGTGGTACACGAAGTGATGTATCACGAACTTCACGAGTTTTTTCTCCAAATATTGCATGTAATAACTTCTCTTCTGAAGTAAGTTCGGCAACTCCTTTTGGAGTAACTTTTCCAACTAAGATATCTCCTTCTTTTACTTCAGTTCCAATAGTAATAATACCATTTTCATCTAAGTTCTTTCTTGCTTCTTCACTAACATTTGGAATATCTCTAGTAATTTCTTCTGGTCCAAGCTTTGTCTCACGACATTGCATTTCATAATCTTCTAAGTGAAGTGATGTATAAGCATCACGTTTTACTAAGTTTTCATTTAAAATAACAGCATCTTCATAGTTGTATCCATTAAATGTCATGAAAGCAACTACTACGTTTTTACCTAAAGCAAGTTCTCCTTTATCTGTTGAGTTACCATCAGCTAAAACTGTTTTTCCTGCTTTAACTTTATCTCCAACATGAACTATTGGACGTTGGTGACTACAAATACTTGAGTTTGCTAATTCAAAATTAGATAAGTAGTAAGTATCTTGTCCTTTAGCATTTTTAACAACTATTTTCTTTGCATCAACATATTCAACAATACCATCTGCTTTTGCAACAATTTCAACTCCTGAATCTTTTGCTGCTATGTATTCTACTCCTGTTCCTATTAAAGGAGCTTCAGTTTCAATAAGTGGCATTGCTTGACGTTGCATGTTTGCTCCCATTAGGGCTCTGGTTGCATCATCATGTTCAAGGAATGGGATACAACTTGTTGTAACTGATACAACTTGTTGTGGTGAAACGTCTATGTAATCTACTTGATCTGGAGTTGCTAAAATATTTTCTCCACGGAATCTAGCAGGTACTTGTTGTTCTATAATAACATTGTCTTCAGTAGTATCAACAGTTGATTGAGAAATGATAAATTCTTCTTCTTCATCTGCTGTTAAATATACTACTTCATCTGTTATTTTACTATTTTCTACTTTACGATATGGAGTCATGATAAATCCATATTCATCTACTCTTGCGTAACTTGCAAGTGAAGTAATAAGTCCGATATTTGGTCCTTCTGGAGATTCAATTGGACAAATTCTTCCGTAGTGAGAAGTATTAACGTCACGTACTTCTACTCCAGCTCTATCACGAGAAAGTCCACCTGGTCCTAATGCTGATAAACGACGTTTATTAGTAAGTTCTGCGATAGGGTTTGTTTGATCCATAAATTGAGAAAGTTGACTGCTTCCAAAGAATTCTTTCATTGCAGCAGTAACTGGTCTAATATTAATTAATGTTTTTGGAGTAACTTCTTCCATTTCTTGAGTAGTCATTCTTTCACGAATAACTCTTTCCATTCTAGAAACACCAATTCTAAATTGGTTTTGTAAAAGTTCTCCTACTTGACGAATACGACGGTTTCCTAAATGGTCGATTTCATCAAAGTTTCCAACACCATGTAAAAGATTTAAATAATAAGAAATTGAAGCATATACATCTGAAATAGTTAATCTCTTTTCATCTATACGATAATCATTTCCCATTATAATTAAATTCTTTTTCTTATTCTTAGGATCTACAACTTTGATTGTTTGTACTTCTCCATAAGAATCTAATTCTTCATTGATTGGTACATTAACAAGATTATATCCTTCATTAAATACTTCTTTTAATGTTTTAATATCATTTTTGTTAATAACAGCACCTTTTTCAAATAATACTTTACCATCTACTACGATATCTTCTGCTAAAGTTTGGCCTAATAAACGGTCAGTAATATTTAATTTACGATTGAATTTATAACGTCCAACTGGAGCTAATTCATAACGGAATTCATCAAAGAATCTTGTAATAATTTGGTTTTTAGAAGAATCTAAAGTTGCTGGTTCTCCTGGCTTTAATTTTTCATAGATTTCAATTAAAGCTTCATCTGTATTTTTAGTTGAGTCTTTAGCAATTGTATTCTCTAAATATTCATCATGACCAAATGTATCTAAAATTTCTTGATCACTTGATAGACCAAATGCTCTTAATAATGTTGTTAATGTTACTTTTCTTGTACGATCAATTCTAACATATAATACATCTCTAGCATCTGTTTCAAATTCTAACCATGTTCCACGAGATGGGATAATTTGAGAAGTGATTAATTCACGTCCATTCTTATCAATTTCATGGTTGAAGTATACACTAGGTGAACGAACTAATTGTGATACAATAACACGTTCAGCACCATTAATTATGAATGTTCCACTATCAGTCATGATAGGCATATCACCCATAAATATTTCTTGTTCTTTTACTTCTCCTGTTTCACGATTAAAAAGACGCACTTCTACTTTTAAAGGTGCAGAAAAAGTTGTTTCTCTATCTTTACTTTCTTTGATAGAAAATCTTGGCTCATCAAAATGATAATCACCAAACTCTAAAGATAGGGTTCCTGAAAAGTTTTCTACTGGAAATAAATCTTGGAAAACTTCACCTATACCACTTTCAATAAATTGATGGTATGATTTTTTTTGAATTTCTAAAAGATCTTTCAATTCATAAGTATTTCTAATTTTTGAATAGTTTCTTCTCTTGCGATAATCTCCGCATTTTACATTTTTATATGACACGTTATTCACCCCTATACACATATTATTAACTCAAAGAACTTTTATTTTACAAGTCTCTTATTTTTGTTGCTAAAGCATAAAAAGTCAACAAAAATAAAACATTGCCAATTTATATTATTAACATAGATTTGTCAAGAAGTCAATCAAATATTGCATTTAATTATAAAAAATCGTTTCTTTTTAGCTATGACTTCTACATTATATATTTTTTCTAAGTCGACTATTAGCGATTTAGCGCCTTGCTCTTTTCTAATCACCAAGAACAAATTACCGCCAGGCTTTAAATAGTTTTTAGCATTCATAGTGATATCATATACAACTTTTTTACCAGCCCTAATCGGGGGATTAGTAATAATCGTTGAATATTTATCATGGATATTTTCATAAGTATAGCTTTCAAAGGCTACTATATCATGACAATTATTTTCTTTAATATTCCTATTAGCTAAATGTATGGCTCTTAAATTAACATCAACCATATCTACTTTAGTATCTAAAACTTTATTTAACGTTATACCGAGCACACCATATCCACAGCCTACATCCAAAACTTTATCACCTATCGAAGATAAAGGTAAGGATTCAAGCAATAATTTACTTCCAAAATCAATTTGTTCCTTAGAGAAAACACCGTTGTCTGTTAAAAAAGTTAATTGTTTCCCTAATAAGTTTACTTTTATAGTTTTGATGTTACTTGGTAATTTTGCATTTTCAAAATATTGGGCCATCAAATCATCCTCACATAAGTAAAAAGACAACTATAATCAAAAATATTATAGTTGTCTTCCTTTCCGTATAAAGTATAATACAATAAAAAACAAGTTAAGTCAACATTTTTTTAACTTTTCTGCAAAAATTTAACACATTTTACAGAATTAAATGATTTTTTCGATAAATTTGTTTAAAGGTTTATACCAATTATATAACTTTAACTTTTTCTTCTTGTATATTTCTAATTCTTCAGGAGTATAGTTTTCATGATCATCTATATACCTTTGTATGCACCTATTATAACAATTATCTACGGCTGTTCGAATAACGATAACTTCACCTTTTAATTTTGTAATATCTTGCATACATCTAAATTGAGCTGTATCTATTACAATAGTTTTAGTTGATCTTTCTTTTTCTAAATAAGTTAAAATATATTCATAACAATAATCAAAATTTTCTAAAAAACCACTTTTTCTATCTTGCCAGTTACTCCCAAACTTTTCACTAAAAATTGCTTTCAATTGTTCTTCATATTTATTATGAATTTTTCCATTACTGAAGATTGTATCAGTATCTATTACTATAAAGTTATCATCTTGTTGGTATTTTTTAGAATAGGTACTTTTGCCACTTCCACTTTCTCCGGTAATATTTATAATATTATCATTAGTTATTTTTTTCTTTAAAATATCTTTATCAATGAATAAAGCAATATCTATAGGACTTTTGGTTTCTTCTAATATTTCTATAACTTCTTGATAAAGAGTGTTGATATTATTACCTTTTTTTAATTTATCTAGATAAAAATCAACATTTTCTTTAGTTATGTTGTTTTTTATAAAATTTAATGTTTCTTTTTTATTATTGTTATGTATAAGTGTTTGTAATGTTTCAATATTTTCCACAGTTAATACTCCTTTACTTTATAAGAAAAAAAGAAGTTAAATTACTTAACTTCTACACTAGCTCCAGCTTCTTCAAGCTTAGCTTTAATTTCATTTGCTTCATCAGTAGAAATGTTTTCTTTTACTACACCGTTGTTATCAACGATATCTTTAGATTCTTTTAATCCAAGACCAGTGATTTCACGAACAACTTTGATTACTGCTACTTTAGCAGCTCCAGCGTCAGCGATAGTTACTGTAACTACGCTTGGTTCATCACTTGCAGCTTCTCCTGCAACTGGTGCAGCAACAGCTACTGCTGATGGATCAACACCAAATTCTTCTTTCATTGCATCTACTAATTCTTTAATTTCTAAAAGATTCATTTCTTTTAAAGCACTGATAAAATCTTCTTTATTTAATTTTGCCATTTTCTTTCCTCCTATATATTATTAATTATTAATTTTCTTCTTTTTGTTTTGCATATAAGTCTAAACAAATAGATAAATCTTTTACAAGACCAATCATACCACCAGCTAACATAGTAAGTAGACCTTCTCTTGATGGTAATGCAGCATATTCTTTTAATTTTGCTTGATCAGCTATCTCTCCATCAATGATTCCTGCTTTTACTATTAAAGCTGGATGTGTTTTTGCAAAGTCTGAAATTGTTTTAATTGCACCTACTTGATCACTACCAAAAGCAAAAGCGCTTGGTCCAACTAAAAATTCTTTCATATCAATGTTTAAATCATCAAAAGCTCTTGATACTAAAGTATTTTTGTATACTTTGTAATCTGATTCATTTTGTTTTAAAGATTTTCTTAATTCTTTTACTTCTTCATCTGTAATTCCACGATAATCGAAAACTATAACTGAAGATGCAGAATTTACACGATCTTTAATTTCATTAATGATTTCTTGCTTTTGTTGTAAGATTTTCTCGTTTGCCATAACACACCTCCTCCTTTATGTGCACGTACCATAAAAAAGTTCTTGATAGACACACCAAGAACTTTAAACTCATTATTTTAGTCCTCGGTAGGAATTACTAGCAACCTACTGTCTATGGCACCAACAAATTAAACTTATTATATAATATTATTTATTATTTGTCAAAACTATTCATAATTTTGATACCAGGTCCCATTGTAGATGAGATTGAAATGTTTTTAACATAATCACCTTTAACAGTTGCTGGTTTTATTCTCATAATAGTACTCATAAAAGCATCTAAGTTTGCGATTAAATCTTCTTCAGAGAAAGATACTTTTCCAATTACACCGTGAATGTTTCCATAACTATCAGTTCTGTATTCAACACGTCCGGCTTTTACTTCTTTTACTGCTTCTTCTACATTAGTTGTAACAGTACCAGTTTTAGGGTTTGGCATTAATCCTTTAGGTCCTAAAACACGTCCTAACTTACCAAGTAATGGCATCATATCTGGTGTTGCAATCATAGTATCGAATTCGAACCAATTTTCTTTTTCGATTTTTTCTAACATGTTTACGTCACCAACATAATCAGCTCCAGCTTCTTCAGCTTTTTTAGCTTGTTCACCTTTAGCGATAACTAATACACGAGTTTCTTTACCAGTTCCTTTTGGAAGAACTATAGCTCCTCTTAATTGTTGATCAGCTTTCTTAGTATCTAAGTTTAAACGTACTGCTACTTCTACTGATGCATCAAACTTACAACTTGAAGTTTCTTTAACTAATTTAACAGCTTCTTCTTTATTGTATAGTTTTCCTTTTTCAACTTTAGTAGCATTTTCAGAATACTTTTTACTTCTCTTTTTCATTTTTTCCTCCTTATGTGGTATTTAGCGGATATTTCCTTCCACATAGATTACCTATATGAAAATTTATTATTCTTCTTCTGTTTCTTTTTCAGTAGTTACTTCTACTTGTTGTTCATTTAAGTGTTGTACTTCTTCTTCCATCTCTTCAAGTTCAGCTTCACGTTTAGCAGCTTCTTTTTCTGCTTCTTTAGCTTCTTCTGCTTGATGTTCTAGTTCTTCATCATTAACACCTTCTACAGCAATTCCCATGTTTCTTGCTGTTCCTTCAACAGTTAACATAGCTTCTTCTACTGTATAACAGTTTAAATCAGGTAACTTAGTTTCTGCAATCTCTCTGATTTGGTCTTTTGTTAAAGTTGCAACTATTTCGTTCGCTCCTTTAACAGATCCTTTTTGAACCTTAGCATATTTCTTTAATAAGAAACTTGTAGGTGGAGTTTTAATTACGAAGTCAAAACTTCTATCATCATATACAGAAATTTCAACTGGTAAAATATCTCCCATTTTATCACGAGTTGCATCATTGTATTTAGTACAAAATTCTTGTAGATTAATACCTGCTGGTCCTAAAACAGTTCCTACTGGTGGAGCTGGTGTAGCTTTTCCTGCTGGTATTTGTAATTTGATTTTATTTACTACTTCCTTTGCCACGAAAAACACCTCCTAATTTTTAGTTTTCGCGAGTGGTCATAATAGCTTGATCTCCGCTTAAATGCAAACCATGCTTCCCACTAAATCTATATGTAATTTCATATAGCCAATTTATAATAACATAAAAATATTTCTTTTGCAATATTTTATGCTTTATCTATTTCATTAAGATTTACTTCTACTGAAGTTTCTTGACCAAACAAATCAACTAATAAATTAATCTTTTGAGTTTCCATATCTATACTATCAATAGTTCCATACATTCCTTGGAATGGACCATTAATAATTTTAACTTTAGCTCCAACTTCAAGATTTTCATCGATTTCCATTCTGCTAATTCCCATATTAGCTAAAACTCTATCAACTTCTTCTGGTTGAAGTGGTGTTGGTTTTGCTCCTTTTCCACTAGATCCGATAAATCCTGTAACACCTGGTGTATTTCTTACTACATACCAAGCTTCATCTGTCATTACCATTTCTACTAGAATATAACCTGGAAACATTTTCTTTACTTTTTCTTTTTGAACACCATCTTTGATTTCTACTTCTTTTTGTTCTGGTACTATAACTCTAAAAATATAGTCTTCCATATTCATAGATTCAGCACGCATTTCTAGTTTTTCTTTAACTTTATTTTCATGTCCAGAATATGTGTTTACTACATACCATTGTTTATCCATACTTTTCACCTCTTCTTACTATTAATTAAATAATGTTTTCAATAATGCAAATATTACATTAACTCCACAAAAGAATAATGAACAAAATATAACAAAAAGGATTGTAGCAACAGAATATTTAATCATGTCTTTTTTATTTGGCCAATGAACCTTTCCTGCTTCTGATTTTACACCATGACAGAAAATTCTAAATCTTACCCATAAATTCTGTTTTTTACTTTGTTTTGATTGTCCCTTAATTTCTTTTTTATTTGTATTTGTTTTTTTAGCCATCTTATTCACCTAATCTTTTCTTTCAAAATAAAAACACCTCGACGTGTTTCAACATTAAAATAACATAAAACAATCGAAATGTCAACAAATCTTTTACTTTAATACTAAAATCCAATATACTAAAGCAACCATTAAAAAGAAATAAATCATTAAAGCAGGGAATATTATTAAACTTACAAAACCATTTGGTCTGTTTTCATCACCTAAAATACTTTTTCCGTTACTTTTAGTATACTGTTTTCCACCTTTGCTCATTGAACTTTGGGAATTAGTTTTAGATTGTCCAAATTTTTCATGAACAAAATCAGGTAAAAATTCTCTATTTCTGAAATATAATTCTGCTACTTCAGAGGTGGTAATATTACCATTTTCTTTTAATTTATTTTTTATTTCATCATATTCTGTAATGTTTAAAAAAGAACTAAGCATTAACATTAAGTATTTTAAATTATCCATATTAATATTATCTGATAAATATTTTTGTTCTACTGCTGATATTTTCTTAAATGTTATTTTTTGATTTTCATCAGTATTAATATTTTCTAAAGAGAAATCTTTTATAACATAGTTTTGGGCATGAATTATTTGCATTTCTGATAAGATATTATTAAAAAGACCTTCTTTAAAGCCAGGATCTTGATGAGTCTTAAGATATTCTCCGATACTTATACTTTTCATTATTATCACCTATTCTAGTAATATCATATAATATTTTTCTTTAAAAAACAATTAATATTTGTTTAAAAATGTTTGTAAACCTCGCTTTCTTAGTTCTTTTCTGACTGATTCTAAACATTTTCCGACTCTCGATACTTTAATATCTAATAAAATGGAAATTTCTTTATAGGAAAAACCATTATATCTAAGTTCAAATATTTCACTATATTCAGTATCTAAATCTAATCTTAATTGATTTAATTCTTGGTAAAAGTCTTCTATTAATATTTTAGTGAATGGTTCATCTTCTTTGGTATCGGATATAATATTTTTATATTGTTGGTTACTATTTGGTTCACAAACTTCATAAGAAAATGATTGATTTAATATTTCATATTTTTTGGTATTTAATTTTCTACAGAAAGCTTGGATAGTTCTTTCGATACAAACTGAAGTATAAGTATAAAATAAATTATTTTTGATTGGTTGATAAGTTTCGGTAGACTTCAAAAGGGCGTAATATCCTTCTTGAATTAAATCTTGAAGTTCTACACCCTTACTTTTATTAACTTTATAATATTTATTAGCAATAAAATGAACAATTGGCTTATATTTATTTATTAATATTTCTCTTGCAAATTCATCATTTTCGGAAATTAAATATAATAATTCATAATCATTCATATTTTTATAATTCATGGTCCTCCTACTTTCTATTGCGAACCATCTCATAAATCATAATTCCTGCTGCTACGGAAGCATTTAAGCTATTTGTTTTTCCATACATAGGAATTTTAGCGATAAAATCACATTTTTTAGTTATTAAAGGACTCATTCCTTTTCCTTCATTACCAATTATTAGTGCTATTTTACCATTGTAGTCTATATCACGATAGTCTACACTATTTTCTAAGGCTGTTCCTACTATCCAATAATTATTATCTTTTAGTTTATCTATTGTATTGGCTAAATTGGATACCGCTATTATTTTCATTCCAAAAACAGTACCGACACTAGTTTTGATAACAGTAGCATTAACTAAAGTTTGTCTATCTTTAGGAACGATAATGGCATCAATACCTGCAGCTTCACAAGTTCTGATAATAGCACCAAAATTATGAGGATCTTCGATATGATCTAAAATAACTATCTTGTTGATATTTTCATCATTTTGAATAGTATTAAAATCTAAATATTGATAGTTCTCAATATCGATAATTATACCTTGATGAAGTCCATCTATCAAATTATCCATTTTATGTTTTGGTAAAATAATCTTAGGAGATTTTTCTTTTTCTAAAGCAGAAATTAACTTTTTGTCATTAAAGCTATCTTGTAAATATATTTTGTTAATTTTTATCTTTTTTTCTAATATTTCGTATGCAACATTTTTACCATATACTAACATTATTTACCTCCTATTATATAATTCATAATTTCTGTGACTCTGTCCTTATTATTTTCTAAATCTAAATATCCTATTAAAGCCTCTAAACCAGTAGCATATTTATATGTAATAATATCACAATTTTTAGGATGGGATTTAGTTTTATAATTACGAGCTCTTTTTACTAGAGTAAGTTCTTCTACTGTTAAAAAGTTTTCTTCTATCATTTTAGTTAGAAATTCTGCTTGTTTTTTGGCACTAACATATTTAACAGCTTCTTTTTGAAGAGAATCTACATTGCCGATATTTTTACTTATTAAAAATCTTCTTATATAATTCTCATAAATAGTATCTCCTAAATAAGCTAATACCAAAACATTTATTTCTTTTGTTTGCATATTAATCACTTCCGACATAATTATACATCAAAATAAAAAAAGAAGAAACTATATTAGTTCATAAGTAGTTCCTTCTCTTGTATCTTTAAGACAAATATTTTTCTTTAAAAGTTCATCACGAATAGCATCTGCCTTTTCATAATCTTTATTAGCTTTAGCTATTTTTCTTTCTTCTATTTTTTCTTTTATGTATTCTTCTAATTCAGCGGATATTTCCATACTATGTTCTTTTAATAAATCTAAAGAAAATATCTCATCAAAACTAGAAATTAATTCTCTTTTTGTATTACCATTAACTTCATTATCTTTAATTAAATCATAAAGTACAGTCATGGCATTAGATGTATTTAAATCATTACTCATTTCTTCTATAAACTTATTTTTATATTCGGTAAATTTTGTTTCTTGCATTTCTCCTTCTTTAGGAATAGAAGAAATTTTACTATATAATTTATTTAAAGTAGCCTCAGCTTGATCAAGGGCTTCATAAGTAAATAATAATTGTTTTCTATAATTAGAGTTTAAACACATAAATCTGAATGATAAGGGATTATAACCTTTTTCTTCTAGGGTCTTTATTCTTAAAATAGCTCCTTTTGATTTACTCATTTTACCTGATTCATCGATTAAATGTTCATTATGAAACCAGTAATTGCACCATTTATGTCCCAAATAAGCTTCAGATTGAGCAATTTCATTAGTATGATGTGGAAAAATGTTATCTATTCCTCCAGTATGGATATCTAAATATTCTCCTAAATATTTAATACTTATACCTGTACATTCAATATGCCACCCTGGGTAACCTACTCCCCAAGGAGAATCCCAAACCATTTCATGATTTTCAAACTTACTGGTAGTAAACCACAAAGCAAAATCGGCTTGATTTTTCTTTCTATCATCATATTCTACGCCTTCACGTACACCTACTACCATTTTATCTTCTACGTGATTAGTTAAAACATAGTAATCATCTAGCTTAGTAATATCAAAATAAATATTACCTCCTGATTCATAAGCATAACCTTTTTCAAGTAATCTAGTGATAATTTTAATGTACATATCTATATTATCAGTAGCTGGTGAAACAAACTCTGGTACAGCACAATTGACTTTTTTAAAGTCTTCAAAGAAAGCATCTGTATAATATTTGGCAATATCATAGGCAGATTTACCTTCTCTTTTTCTAGCTACTTCCATCTTATCTTCACCAGAATCAGAATCACTAGTTAAATGACCAACATCAGTAATATTCATAGCTCTTTTTACATCATATCCGACATATTTTAATGTTTTTTCTAAAATATCATTGCCAATGTAGTTACGAATATTTCCAATATGAGCATAATGATAAACAGTAGGTCCACAAGTATATAACTTAACTTTTCCTTCTTCTCGAGGAATAAATTTTTCTACTTGTCTAGTTAAAGTATTATATAATTTCATAAAATCACCTACTTCTACAAGCCATTATAACACGGGTTATTTATTTTTCCAAATTTATTAAGCTATTTTAAGTCCTTTAAAATCAATTTCTCTAGCACCTATGAGAAGTTGAGAAGTTATTTCTGATTCTATATATTCATTTATGATTTTATCTATTTTTCTAGCTCCAAATTCTAAATATTCACACCTTGATAAAATATCTTCCACAGTTTCTTGTGAATAATTTAATTTAATATTATCTAAAAATTGTTTTTTCAACAGATTTAGTTTATAACTTATTATATTTTTTACATCTTTTCCACATAAATTGTGGAAATAATAAATTTTATCTACTCTATTTAAAAATTCTATACTAAAAAAGTCTCTCATTTCTGTGGAAATTTTTTGATTTTGTTTTGTGAATCCAACTTTGGACTTTTCACAACCTAAATTAGAAGTCATAAATATTAAAGTATTATCAAAGTATATTTCTTCTCCTTTGGAATTTTTTATTTTCCCTTCATCTAATATTTGTAAAAAAAGTTTTATAACATCAGGATGAGCTTTTTCTATTTCGTCTAATAATATAATAGAATTAGGATTGTTTTTTACAAGTTCTAACACGTTGTTGCAGTCATTATAACCTATATATCCTGGTGGAGAACCAATAATTTTACTCACACTATGAGCTTCTTTATATTCACTCATATCAACTCGAATAAAAGATTCTTTATTATAAAGATTTTCAGCATATTCCTTTACTAAGTAAGTTTTCCCTACACCTGTTGGACCAACTAACAAAAATGAATAAGGTTTCATTTTTAAATAGTTACACTTTAATTTCATAGTAAATTTACATAGGTCTTCAATGATATCATCTTGACCCATTATTTTCTTGGTTAGTTCTTTTTTTAAGTTTCTGACTACTTTTAACATATCTTCACTTTCATAAATAGGAATTTTACTTTGAAGAGATACGACATCTTTTACTATTTCTTTAGTTATTTTCTTTGTTTTAGTATTTTTGGAAATTTTAAGTTGTAGTTTGTTATATTTATCTTCTAGTTCTTGTTCTTTGGCTTTATAATTAGAAGCTTTCTCATAATCCTGATTTAATACTGCTTTATTTTTTAATTCTTTGTATCTGTTTAATTCTGAAATAGTATCTATTTGTTGCTTTTCTAAAGGATTTAACATTAAGGAAGCTTTGGCACAAACTTCGTCTAATATATCTATGGCTTTATCAGGTTGTTTTCGATTATGTATATATTTATTGCTAAAATCTATAATTAAATCAATTATTTCATCATCTATTTGAGTTCCATGATAACTTTCATATAATGGTTTTAATTTTAATAAAATTTGTTTCAATTTTTCTGCATTAGGCTCTTTAATTTCTAACTTTTGAAATCTTCTATCCAAGGCCTTATCTTGTTCAATAAATTTTTTATATTCATTATTAGTAGTAGCACCTATTATTTTTATTTTTCCACGTGCTAAAGCTGGCTTTAATATATTAGAAGCATCTATTGCACCTTCAGCTCCTCCTGCTCCTACCATAGTATGAATTTCATCTATAAAAACTATTATATTAGGATTTTCTTCAATACTCTCAATAACTTTATTTATTCTTTCTTCAAATTCTCCTCGATATTTAGTACCGGCGATTAAAGAAGACATGGTCATAGAATAAATATGTTTGTTTTTTAAACTTTCAGGAATGTTGCCTGATTCTATTCTTCTAGCTAGCTCTTCGACTATAGCTGTTTTTCCAACTCCTGCTTCTCCTATTAATAAAGGATTATTTTTGGTTCTTCTAGATAGTATTTCTATTAAGCGTTGAATTTCTTTTTCACAACCTACTACGGGATCTATTTCTCCAAGTTTAGCTCTTTTATTAAAATCTACAGCATATTCTTCTATTAATAATTTATGTTTATTTTCTCCATGTTTTGGAGATAACTTATCCATAAATTCATCATACAATTCATCTGTATCAATATTCATACCTATTAATAGTCTTATGGCTACTCCTTCTCCTTCTTCTAATAAGGCAAAGAATAAATTTTCAACTGTAACTTCTCCATTTTCATTTTCTTTTCCATCTAAGGCTGCTGATTCAATTACTCTTTTTAATAGAGGAGTATATAAAAACCAACTATTACTTTCTGTTCCTTCTCCTATTACATTTAATACTTCTTTATAAAAATTATTATAATTAATACCAAATTGATTAAGTTTTTTTGTAACATTTAAGTCTTGCATATTTAAAATAGCTAGTAATAAATGTTCACTTCCTACATAAGGATGTTTCAACTTTTGCATTTCTTTTTTTGAGTTAGTTAAAACTCTTTGAGCATCTTCATTAAATTTTGAAAACATTTTATCTCCTCCTATTATATTCTATGAATATTTTGAGTCTAAATTCAATAAAATATGTTCCCAAAAAAATGACAGATTTTTAACAAACAAAAAAACTTAATCTTTGCGATTAAGTTTTTAACTTTTATATTACTAAAAGAACTGTGAAGATAATTACTAGAACTACTAATAGTTCTAATGCTAACTTCCAAACATTCTTTAGCCATTCTTTGTAAGAAATTTCTAAGTAATCTAATGTTACCATTAATACTACACTTGTTGGTGCGATTAACATTACTAATCCATACATAGTTTGGAAAATTATTGTGATTAATGGATAAACAGCTTGATCACTTACTAAAGATTGTAAATATGGAGCAGCGCTTTGGAAACTATAAGCACCATCTACATTAAATAATCCTGCTAAAGCTGCTACTATTGTAGTTGTAGCTACATTAAATCCTTTTGTTAAGTTATAGAACCAATCATAAATTATTAATTGGAATGGATGATAAGTTGTAATAACTAAACATGTATAGATTAATGCTACTAATAATGCAGGTTTGAATGCTTTTTTAGCACCTTCAATCATTGTATCAATATATTCACTAAATTTGATTTTGTAAACTAATGCTAGAATAATTGAAGCAATTACTAGAACAACTTCTAATTCTGCAACTGTCCAATTTCCAAATGCATTTACATTTCCAAGTAATTTTCCAAAAATAGCAAATTTTTGAATTTCAAATTTTGTTACTGCTTCTTGAGCTTTAGTAAAGATATCAATACTAAATGCACCATCCCAAGAAATGAATGCCAATACTGTAATTATAAAAATTAAATCTAAAACTACAACTAAAGGCCAAACTTTTTTCTTTTTAGAATCTTTTTCTTCTTTTGGAACTAAATATTCTAATTCTTTAGCATCTTTAGATTTTTTACCTTTTTTACTATCAATATATTTAATAGTATTAAAGATTAAGATGATTAAACCTAATACTAAAATTACAACTTTAGTAATAATTTCTGTATATACATCAGTAGTAAATATTTGATTTAATACACCTGTGATATTGTAAGCAAATGTAGTTCCCATTAAACCAACTGTAACAGAACCTACTGTAGCAAGTGCTGCAACAATTTTATCGTATCCCATTAATAGGATAAGAGCGATAATAAGTGGGAAGAACATAAGAAGTGCAAGTTGTAAACCACATACAGATACTCCAATTGCTATCAATACCATAATAGCTGCTAAAGCAAGTTTTTCTTCTCCTTTAAAAATACTAACTATTTTATCTAATAATTTACGATATGCACCTGTTTTGTTTAAAACAGCATAGAAACCACCAACTAATAGTATGAATATAGAAACATATCCAAAATATGTTAATGTAGTAGCTGGATAATTAAATAGATCAAATAGTCCCATTTGTACTCTACCTTGTTCTACAAGAGTTGATTGAAAATATGCAGCTGGTATAATCCAAGTGATAATCATTAATACAATCATTAACCCAAGAACAATCTTAAGCATGTTATTTTTCTTCATCTAAAATCCTCCTAACAACTTTATTATACTATAAAATATAGAAAAAACAAGTTTTTATACCATTTTTAAAAGAAGATGTAGCTTTTTTAACTACATCTTTTCATTTTTATTTTCTTCTAATGGACGCATTAATGGGAACATAACAACATCTTTGATATTTTTACTATTAGTTAATAGTTGTACAACTCTATCTATTCCCATTCCCCAACCAGAAATAGGTGGCATTCCATATTCCATGGCATTAATATAATCGTAATCCATTGGCATAGCATCTTCATCACCAGAAGCTTTAAGTTTTGCTTGAGCTTCTAATCTTCTTTCTTGTTCTTGTGGATCAACAAGTTCTGAATATGCATTAATAATTTCTGCACCATTTATTACTAGTTGGAAACGATCTGTTACGTTTGGATTTTCATCATTAGCTCGTGCAAGGGGTGATAATTCAATTGGATGTTCAGTTAAGAAAATTGGATTGATAACGTGTGGACGAGCCACTTTTTTATATAATTGATCAACTAAATTACCAAATCCTAAGTCCTCTAATGGTGTTTCACTATCAATTTCTATCTTATCTTCTTTAATTTTATTTAATAATGCTTCTTTAGTATTATAAACTTGAATATCTATATCACAATATCTTAAAATTAAATCTCTAAAGCTAACGCTTTCCCACTCTCCACTTAAGTCTACCATTTGATCTTCAATTTCGATAGTTAAGGTTCCAAATAATTTTTCAACAATAGTTTGTAACATTTCTCTTAAAAATTTCATGTTATCTTTATAATTTAGATAAGCACCATATCCTTCTATCATAGTAAAGTCTTGTAAGTGAGTAGCATCCATACCTTCATTTCTAAAGCAACGACCTATCTCAAATACTTTAGTAAATCCTCCAACGATTGCTCTTTTTAGATATGTTTCAGGAGCTATTCTTAAATATAAATTAATATCTAAAGCATTATGGTGAGTAATAAATGGTTTTGCTAAGGCTCCACTAGCTTTATTATTTAAAATAGGTGTTTCTATTTCAAGGTAACCTTTTTCATCTAAGTAGTTACGCATTTCTTTGATAAAACGACTACGGAATAAAAACTTTTGTTTTGTTTCTTCATTAGCTATTAAATCTAAATATCTTTCACGATATAGAATTTCTACATCTTCTACTCCATGAAATTTTTCTGGAAGTGGTTTTAAAGCTTTTCCTAAGAATTTAATTTCACTAGCACGGATTGTTTTTTCTCCTGTATGAGTAGTAAAGATTTCACCTTTTACTCCAATAAAATCTCCTAAATCATAGTCTGCTTTGAAATTCTTATATGCTTCTTCTCCAATCATATCTATTTTTACGGATACTTGGATTTTACCATATATATCTCCAATTGTTAGGAAACTCATTTTTCCCATTTTTCTCATTAAAATAATTCTTCCAGCAACACATACTCCATCTACTCCATCTTCTAATTGAGCAGCATCTTTTATTTCATAATTAGTTTCATATCTATCTGGGTATGGATTACAATATTCTCTTATTTTTTCTACTTTTTCTCTTCTTACTTGTTCTTGTTCTGTAAATTCTCTCATGCATTACACTCCTCTTCTTTTAAGATTTCTTTTTTTACTACAATAGTTTTCGCAACTAAATCATGAAGTCCTCTACCATCTTTTCTAAAGATTGCCATAAAGAATATAGCTATTAAAATAATATATTGAATAACTTCTAATATTATTGCTCCATAAAAATAGGCGGTACGAGATGCGAAAGTCATCAAGGCAAAGGTTAACAGATTAAATATTAAGGAATTGATAATTAAACTACGATAAATCAAATCATCTATAGACAAACTAGTTCGATCATCTTTAACTATTTGAATATTCATTATTTTCTTACCTATTGTTTGACCTTTATTGTAAAATTGGTATACCACAAAATATAAGATTATGACTGCCATAGAAATTAATGAGTAAGCTCCATTATTTCTAGCTATTTGATAATTAATATCCATTGATTGGTATACATAAGTTTCTGGTTTAATATCACCTTTCATATATTTTTCTACAACCTTACTTTCTTCTTCTTGTAATTTATTCATTGTTTTTAAATCTATAAAAGGCTGTGATAATAATGATACAATTAAAGTAACAATAAACATATCTAAAATATAAGCAATTAATCTTTGAAAGAAATATGCTTTATTAGAAATTAAATTTTTTTCAGTAATAACTTTGCTAACTTCTTTTTTCTTCATTTTGAAGTTCCTCCTTATAAGCATTTAATACTAAAATTATATCATGAATATTTTCACATTTATATATTTTGTTTTTTATTTCATTAGAATTTTTAATTCCTTTTAAATACCAGGCAACATGATTTCTAATTTCTAGTCGTGCTATTTTCTCATTTTTGGTGCCTGCTAATAAATTTAGATGTTTTAAACACATATCTACTTTATCTTGAGCTGTTGGTGGAGAAGATTTTGGTTTATTATCAAGTAATTCTATAATATCTCTTACTAACCATGGATTACCTAATACTCCTCTAGCAATCATTACAGCATCACAATTAGTTTGTTCCAACATTCTTTTGGCATCCTCAGCTGTTTTGATATCACCATTACCAATCACAGGAATATGTACACTTTCTTTGACTTGTTTGATAATATTCCAATCAGCTTTTCCACTATATCCTTGTGATCTAGTTCTAGGATGAACACATATTGCACTTGCTCCTGCTTCCTCACAAATTTTTGCGACTTCCACGGCATTAATATGCTCTTGATCCCAGCCACTTCTTATTTTTACTGTAATTGGTATAGGTACACTTTTTACTACAACTTCGACAATTTTTTTTATTTTAGTTGGATTTTTTAAAAGCGAAGCTCCAGCTTGAGCACGTAATGCTACTTTAGGAACTGGACATCCCATATTTATATCAATTATATCTGGATGCATATGTTCATATATATACTTTGCTGCTTCGACAAATGATTTTTCATCTGATCCAAAAATTTGTTGAACTATTGGACGTTCATAATCAGTCATATAAAGCATATCTATTGTTTTTTGATTCTGATAAGTTATAGCTTTATCACTTACCATTTCAGCATAGATTAAGCCACAACCAAAATCTTTAACAATAGTTCTAAAAGCAGAATTAGAAATACCAGCCATTGGTGCAAGTACTACTTGATTTTGAATATTTACATCACCAATTTTCCATTGCATACTAACACCAACTTTCTAGTTATTATTATCTTTTAATAAGTCTCTAATTTCTTCTAGTAAAACAATATATTCTTCTTTTTTTGGTGCTTCTTCTGTTGTTTCTTTTTCATCATGTCTTTTCATTTTTTCAAAGAATTTTACCATTAAGAAAATACAAAATGAAATAATTAGAAAGTCTACAATTGATTGAATAAAATTACCATATGCTATATTAGCATCTACTATTTTAATACTTAAAGATGTAAAGTTTAAACCTCCTAATATTGTTCCAATAAGTGGCATTAAAATATCATTTACTAAGCTAGTAACTATTTTTCCAAAAGCACCACCCACGATAACACCGACAGCCATGTCAACGACGTTACCACGTGAAATAAATGCTTTAAAATCATTTACCTCTTTATTTATTTTTGCTACTTTTTTTGATTCTTTTTTCATATCTAATCACTCCTAACACGCCTATTATAACAGAAAACTTACAAAATAAAAAGAATTGAATGATTTTTATTCATCCAATTCTTTATCTTCTTCTTCTACTTCTTCTTCATCATCACTATCAAGTTTATATGAACTATCTAATTTCTTTAGTAATTCTGCCTTAGTCATCTTATCTGCTGATTCTATTCCTTCTTCTTTAGCTTTCTTTCTTAAGTTAGTAATAGACATTGATTCAAGTGTTGTATTTTCATCTTCTTTTGGCATTTCTTTATGTTCTACTAAATAATCAATTTGTTCTTTTGTGATAGTTTCGTATTCTAGTAATACGTTAGCAATTAATTCTAATAAATCACTATTTTCTTTTAAGATTGTAGTTGCTTTTTTATAACAATCATTAACTATTTTTCTCATTTCAGTATCTATTTCATGTGCAACCTCATTTGAGAAATGTTGTGGTTTGTTATAATCTCTTCCTAAGAAGACACTACCTTCTTGTTGTTCAAATTGTAATGGTCCTAAATCACTCATTCCATATTCTGTAACCATAGAACGAGCAATTTTAGTAGCTTTTTCAAAGTCATTATGAGCTCCTGTTGTAATTTCTTTAAATGTTAATTCTTCAGCTACACGACCTCCAAGTAATCCTGTAATTTGTTCTAATAAATCTGTTTTAGTTGCATTTATTTTTTCTTCAGATGGTAACATCATTGTATATCCACCAGCTGGTCCACGTGGAATGATTGTAATTTTTTGAACATCACAAGCACCTTGTAGTTTTAAACCAATAACGGCATGTCCTGCTTCATGGTAAGCAACTAATTTACGATCATTTTCACTATATTTTTTACTTGTTTTAGCTGGTCCCATTAAAACTCTATCTGTTGCTTCATCTACTTCACTCATAGTAATTTTATTTTTATTTCTACGAACAGCAAGTAAAGCAGCTTCATTTAATAAGTTTTCTAGATCGGCTCCACTAAATCCTGGAGTTCTTTTAGCTAAATTCTTAAGTGTAACTGAACTTGCTAAAGTCTTATTTCTAGCGTGAACTGCTAAAATTTCTTCACGTCCTCTAACATCTGGTAGATTAACTGTTACTTGACGGTCAAATCTTCCTGGACGAAGTAAAGCTGGGTCTAAAACATCAGGACGGTTTGTTGCAGCAATGATAATAATTCCTTCATTTTCACCAAATCCATCCATTTCAGTTAATAATTGGTTTAAAGTTTGTTCTCTTTCATCGTGTCCTCCACCAAGTCCTGTTCCTCTTTGACGTCCTACAGCATCAATTTCATCAATAAAGATTAGACATGGTGCATTTCTTTTAGCTTGTTGGAACATATCTCTAACACGGCTAGCTCCAACACCGACAAATAGTTCTACGAAATCAGAACCACTTATAAAATAGAATGGTACATTAGCTTCTCCTGCTACAGCACGAGCAAGTAATGTTTTACCTGTTCCTGGAGGACCTACTAATAAAACTCCTTTAGGAATTCTAGCTCCTAATTTTTGGAATTTCTTTGGATTTTTTAAGAAATCAATTAATTCTTTTACTTCTTCTTTTTCTTCTTTTAAGCCGGCTACATCTTTAAATGTAACTTTATTTTTATCACTATTTAGTTTTGCTTTACTCTTTCCAAAATCAAGGGAACTCTTATTAGCACCCATTTGACGTGAAAAGAAGAAGAAAGCAACTCCAATTAAGATAACAAATGGTAAAATGTTAACGATAACATATAGTAATGAACTTGATTCTGGATCTGCTTCTGTTGTGAATTCAAAATCATTATGTTCACTAGCTTCTGTTATTTTCTTAATAACTTCATCACTAAGTGGTAATCTAGCAAAATAAGTTTCATTTTCTTTATAACCTTTAATTTTTCCTGTAACTTCATAAGTAACTGCTCTTTCTCTTGGAACTAATTCTAATTCCTCGACATTACCTTTATCTAATTGTTTCATGAATTCATTATAGGTTAAGACATTTACTTTTTGATTTAAAACATTGAAAAAGTAAAATACTCCTAATAATATCAATGCTAAAAATAGATAAGGAAGTAGTCCTTTTTTTACATTTTTCTTATTCATTGTATTCATTTTTCTTCTCCTTCTTATCGATATTCTAATATTATATCATATGTTTCACTTTTTTTCTTATCAAATTTAGATTTTTTTAATCCTGGAATCCACACTATATTACCTTTGGCATCGGCAACTATTGGCCAGATATCTCTTTGATTTAAGGCTATTTTCTTATCAATAAAAATATCTTTTACCTTTTTAGTACCATTTAAACCTTTTACGGCAATCTTATCTCCAACATTTCGGGTTCTAACTGTTAATGGTAAAGATACTTCGGCACTATTTAATCTACAAATGTTATTACTATTGCCTTCTACTTCTAAAACGCTTTCGATTACATGACCATTAGGTAACTTTGAATAGGTATCAAATTGTATTTCATATTGATTAACCTCTTCTGTATTTCTTTTAAGATAAAAAGTGTTATAACTTTTAATTGCACATACATCATTTGGTAAATTAATTTCAATATTAGCTTTTTTTCTATGAATCATTTCTAACATTAATTCTATATGACGATCACTAATTAGTAGTAAATCATCTTGATAATACTCTGATACTAAATAATATAATATTTCTTTTTGTAAATATTCGTCGGTTTTTAAAAATTCTTCTATATTAATTTTTTCATCTTTAACAGTTCTTTTCATAGCTTTATCTCTTTGTTGTTCAATAAATTTTGAAGCTTCTTTTAGATTACGGCTAAATTTTAAGAATTTAAGATGAATATCAGGATTTTCTTCTTTTAAAAATGGTAACACATATTTACGATATCTATTTCTTGTATATTTATCATCTTTATTAGATTCATCAATATAATAAGTTACATGATGTTTTTTATCATATTCTAAAATTTCATCTTTTGTAACATTTATGAGTGGTCTTATTATTTGATAATTATCCATATCTACAATTTCTTGGAATCCGCTGTAACCTTGAAGATTAGATCCTCTAGCAATTCGCATTAAAATTGTTTCTATTAAATCATCTCCATGATGAGCTGTCATTAAATATTTGGCATCATATTTTAAAACTATATCTTCAAAAAAATGATAACGTATATTTCTGGCTTCATTATGAAAATTATCATCACCATATTCTGTGATGGTCATAGTTTCAAACATAACTTTTTGTTGTTGACAAAACTTTTCTAAAAAAGCTTGTTCTTCAATACTCTGCTTTCTTTTATTGTGATTAACATGAGCACATACTAAATTTATTTTATATTTTTCTCTAGCTTCTAATAACATATTAAATAATGCCATAGAATCAGGTCCAGCAGAGCATCCTAAAACAACAGTATCATTTTCTTGAAAGTTAAATTCTTCTAGTCTGTTATTCATAACTTCATCTCCAAATAACATTGTATCTAATTTAGTCTCAGATATCAATAAAAATAAAAAAGTTTATTCTACGGAATTCGTAAAATAAACTCTCCTTCTTTAGAATAATTGTATTTTTCTCTAGCATATCTTGCTATATAGTCAGAATTTTGTAGTCTTTCAGCATCACCTTGAAGTTCTTCTTCTTTTTCTTTTAACTTTGTTAATTGCTTTGTTAATTCTTTTTTTTCTTGGTATTTATCAGCTATTTCTACCCAATATCTTCCAATAGTAAATGTGGTAAACACTATAACAAAAATTGAGCCTAAACCACATACTAAAAGACGTTTACCAGACTTTTTTAACTTTTTCTTTTTGGCCATAATGTCTACCTACCTTTCTAACATACATTATAACATTCTATTATTTTTCTTCAAGAAAAGTTATTGTATTTTTTTGTCATTGACATTTTTAGACATAATATTGAAAAGAAAAAGAAAAGAATAACTTTAAATATGTTATGCTTAAAGTTACTCTTGTGTTTTAAAGTATTTACAGATTTTGCAATAAACTTTTAATAAATATTCTCGTAGAAATTTTGTTTTTATATATCCTAATGAAAATCCAATACCTATCATTATATATAGATAATAATGAATATTAGCATTATTTATTTTTTTTATAATTAAAAAATATAATAAGCCACAATCTAAGATGAATATTATATTCATTAATATTTTAAAGCTCTTTTTTTTAGAAAAAAGAAAATAGTAATTTATGTTTACTAAAATAGAAAAGATGTAACCATATATTAAAGATACTAGTAATGAAATTATTTGGATTTTTAAATTCATTATTTAAATAACCTATTAAATATACTATTATCTTTATCTCTTTTTTGACTTTCGTCTAGATAGGATAAACTTTTTACCATTCCTTTGATGGCTAAATTACCTTGTAAAGTATCTAGTTTTACTAATACTAGTTCTTCACCTTTAATCAATAAAGATCCCATTACTGTTTCTATTAAGAATTGTTCTTTATCAAAATTATCTATTTTCTTTACACCGGATATCACTAGATTCTTTCGTTCTACTAAATTAACACCATGATTATAATTAGTGATTGTTTCTTTATTGTCCATTTGCTCCTCCTAATGGATTATATGATGGACTATTTGTTTTAGAACTTTTATTTCTTTTTAATTACTACTAGATTACGTAGACTTTTTTCTTTTGGTAAAGTAAAAGTTTCAATTTTATCTATGTAGAACTTTTTATTGCTTAAAATACTGATAGATTCTTTTATTTCTTCTTCGACACTGGCTTTCATAGCAACAAACATTCCATTTTCTTTTACAAAAGGTAATGTATAACCTAATAATTTAGGTAATCTCGCTACAGCACGGGAAGTAACTACATCGTATTTTTTCTGTGTTTTTTGATAGTCTTCTGCTCTTGCATGGATAGCTTCTATATCTTTTAGGTCTAATTCTTTTATTATTTCATTTAGATAATTAACTCTTTTTAATAGTGAATCTAATAAAGTTATTTTTAAGTTTGGAAAACATATTTTTAAAACGATACCTGGAAAACCTGCTCCTGTTCCTATATCAAGTAAAGTATCTTGGTTTCTTAAATCGACTACTTTAATTAAGGTTAAACTATCATAAAAATGTTTTTCATAGACTTCTTCTGCAGTTGTGATTCTAGTCAAATTTATTTTTTGATTCCATTCTATTAATAATTGATAAAACTTAAGTAGTTTTTCTTGTTGTTCTTTAGTTAAATCAATACCTAATAAGTGTACTTCTTCTAAAAAATTATTCCATGTCATCACGATTCTTCTTTCGTAAATAAACCATTAAAATAGAAATATCGGCAGGATTTACTCCACTTATTCTAGAGGCTTGTCCAATGGATGTAGGACGAATTTCTGATAATTTTTGACGAGCTTCACTAGCTATATTAGGAATTTTTTCATAATCAATATCTTCTGGAATCTTTTTATTTTCTAATTCTAACATTTTTTGAGCTTCTCTTAAGGATTTTTTGATGTATCCTTCATATTTAATATTTATTTCAACTTGTTCTAATACTTCTTTTGAATAATCTAATGGATAAAATTTCTTAATATCTTCCATTGTTACTTCTGGTCTCTTTAATAAATTATATAAAGTAATACCATCTTTTAATTCTGTTGAATTAATATTTTTTAGATGTTCATTAACTTCTTTGGTTGGAGTAACTTTATTTGTTTGTAAAAATTCTATTAAGTTATGAATATCTTCTTTTTTATGTAAAAACTTTTGATAATAATCTTCTTTTAATAATCCAACTTGATGTCCATATTCACTAAGTCTTAAATCAGCATTATCATGACGAAGTAACAATCGATATTCGGCACGAGAAGTTAAAAGTCGATATGGATCTTTTACTCCTTTTGTTACTAAATCATCAATTAAAACTCCAATATATGATTCATTTCTTTTTAAGATTAGAGGCTCTTTACCTTCTATTTTTAATGCTGCATTAATTCCGGCGATTAGACCTTGTCCTGCGGCTTCTTCATAACCACTAGTACCATTAATTTGACCTGCGGTGAATAGACCTTCTACTATTTTACTTTCTAGGCTTCTTTTTAATTGTCTTGAGTCAATAGCATCATATTCTATAGCATAAGCATATTTTAAAATTTTAACATTTTCTAAACCTGGTAAACTGTGTACCATTTGTTCTTGAACATAGTGAGGCATACTAGTAGAAAAACCTTGAAGATATATATCATCATAATAAAGACTTTCAGGCTCTAAAAATAATTGATGACGTTCTTTATCAGCAAAACGAACAACTTTATCTTCTATTGATGGACAATATCTAGGTCCTACTCCTTCTACATAACCACCATACATACTTGATTCGTTTAAATGTTCTCTAATAATTTTATGAGTTTCTTCGTTAGTATAGATTAAATGACATGGAGTTTGCTCTTCGGGAATATAATCTGTCTTTTCATAGAAAGAAAAGTTGTGTACTTCTGAATCTCCTGTTTCTACTTGCGTTTTAGTATAGTCAATTGAAGACTTTTCAAGTCTAGGAGGTGTTCCTGTTTTTAGTCTTAATATTGTAAAACCTAATTCTCTTAATTTATCACTTAAATATAAGCTTGGTTTTTCTCCATGTGGTCCACTACTTTTCTTCTCACTTCCTACTAAAACTTGTCCTTTAAGATAAGTTCCAGTTGTTAGTATGACAGCTTGAGCTTCTATTTTCTCTCCGTTTGCTAAAACTACAGCTTTTATTTGTTTATTTTCGACAACTAAATCTTCAACCATTCCTTCTAAAATAGTTAAATTTTCTTCCTGCTCCATAGTTTTTAACATTTCTCTTGGATAAACTATTTTATCAGCCTGAGCACGTAATGCTCTTACAGCAGGACCTTTTTTGGTGTTCAACATTTTCATTTGAATTGAACCTTTATCGGCATTTTTACCCATTTCTCCACCTAGAGCATCTATTTCTCTAACGACTATACCTTTCGCAGGTCCTCCTATTGATGGATTACAAGGCATATCTGCTATATTGTGTTTATTTCCTGTTATAAGTAGTGTTTTGTGTCCAATACGAGCTGCAGCTAAAGATGCTTCACAACCTGCATGTCCTCCACCTACTACTATTATTTCATATTTCATTTTATTCACTTCCTATTTTCCTACACAGAAATTTTCAAATAAGTGATCAAGTATTTCTTCATCATACACTTCACCTATTACTTCACCTAACAAATCGAATGCTTCTCTTATACTAACTTCAATCATATCTACAGGTAATTCGTTATCTAAAGCATTCTTAGCTTCTTTTAAACTATTTGAAGCTTTCTTTACTAAAGTTACTTGTCTGGTATTGGTTAAATAATTGTAATCTTTTTTATTTAGTTCTTCTAAATCAAATAGTTCTTTTATTTTATCTCGTAATTGTTTTATTCCTTCAGGACTTGTAGTATTAGTTGAAACTACATTTTTTAGTTCTGTTTCTATTTCTAAGTTTATTCTTTTTGATAAATCGTTTTTATTAAGGACTGTGATATATTTTTTATCTCTTAGTTTTTCTATAATTTTATAGTCTTCTGTATCTAAATCTCTTGAAGAATCAAGCACTAATATTACTAAATCTGCTTCTTCGATAGAATCTAAACTCTTTTGAACTCCTATATTTTCAACAGCATCACTACTCTGTCTAATTCCTGCAGTGTCTATAATATTTAATAATATTCCATTTAAATAAACTTCACCTTCGACTATATCTCTAGTAGTTCCAGGAATATCAGTAACAATAGCTTTATCTTGGTCTAAAAATAAATTTAGAATACTACTCTTACCTACGTTTGGTTTTCCAACTATAACTGTTTTTATACCATCTTTAACTAATTTAACATTTTGAGATTGTTCTACTAATTCATCTAATTTAGATTGTAATTGTGGTAAAACTTCTTTTATTTTATCTTTAGTTATTTCTTCTATATCTTGATATTCTGGATAATCAATATTTACTTCTATATTAGAAATGATTGCTTTTAACTCTTCTCTAAATTTTTTTATCAAATTAGAAGTTTTTCCTGACATTTGATCAATCGCTACACGTCGTGCCTCTTCACTCTTACTTTCTATTAAATCCATTATAGCTTCACTTTCCACTAAATCAATTCTTCCATTTAAGAAAGCTCTTTTAGTAAATTCACCTGGTTCGGCTAAACGGATATTGGTAGTTAATAATAATTCTAAAATTTTATTGGTACACATGATTCCACCATGGCAATTGATTTCAACTACATCTTCCCTTGTAAATGTTTTAGGACCTTTCATTATAGATACTAATACTTCATCTATTACTTCATCACGATCAACAATATATCCATAATTAATAGTATGACTTTCTACTTTTGTTAAATCTTTACCTCTAAAAAATTTATTTACTGTAGATATTGCTTCTTCACCACTTACCCTAATGATGGAAATTGCACCTACTCCTAAACTAGTAGAAATTGCAGCAATAGTGTCATTCATTATATCACTTCCTTTTTCTCTTTCCGTGATATTATAGCATATTTTCTAATAATAAAAAAGAGAATTTATTAATCCTCTTTTGGTTTTACAACAACGGCACGATTTGGTTCTTCCCCAATACTTTCAGTATAAACTTTCTTATTGTTAGTTAAAGCATTGTGAATGATTCTTCTTTCATAAGAATTCATAGAATCCATTTTTACTTCTATTTTAGTGTTAGCTACTTCTCTTGCCACTTGTTTTGCTAAACGAACTAAAGATTGTTCATGTTTTTCTTTGTAATCACTAACATCTATTAAAAATTTGAATGGTTGCCCTACTTCTTTTTTAACAACATTAGCTGTGATTGTAGATAATGCTTTTAAATTTTTTCCATTTTTACCTATTAATAAAGCATCATGATCTGAATATATTGAATAAGTAGGTACTCCTTCATTCTTTTTAACTTCGATATCAGCAGACATTCCTAAATCTTTGATAAGTCCTTTTAAGTAATTTTTAATAAAATCGATAACATCACGTTTTTCTACTACTTCAATTTCAACTTTCTTACTAAAAAGTCCTTGTTTACTTTCTGTTTCTGTAATAATTAAGTTATCTTCTGTTTCTTGTAAATCAATTGTTGCTGTTTTTACGGCATCTTCGTATGTTTTTCCTGTATATTTTTGTTTTTTCATTTTTTGGTACTCCTTTTAACTATTTGATTTTGGAAAATTGTAAATGCATTGGTTGTAATCCAATAAATTCCTAATGCACTTGGCATAAATAGAGCCATTAATATAATCATTCCACTCATAACATAAGGCATGGATTTCATACTATCATCTAAAGTATTTCCAGACATATTCATCTTAAATGAGTAGAATGTAGTACCAGCGATTAAAATCATCACTATTAAATAAATATACCAAGCACTTGTACCTATTCCAACCATTGGTGTAGTTCCTAATTGAAGACCTAGAAACTTACCTTCAAATATAGCAGGGGTTCTTTGAACTGCTTCAAAGAAAGCTATTAAAAGGGGTAGTTGAATAAATGAAAATAAACATCCTGACATTGGGTTCATATTATATTTTTTATAAACCATCATCATTTCTTGACTTTGACGCATCATTGATTCTTGATCTTGTTTATCTTTATATTTATTTTGAATACGTTGAAGTTCTGGTTGTGCTTTTTTCATTAATTCTGATTGCATAGCTGTTTTTTTAGTAACAGGATATAAAAGAAGGCGAATTATTAAACTTATTATAATTAGTGATAGGGCATAGTTATTGATTAATTTGCCTAACAAAATTAAAATAAATGCTAATGGTTTAACAAATATGGTAGTCCATAGGCCTTCATACTTACCAGAATTAATTTGAAAATTATCACACTCAGGTAATTTATCAATATTTACTTTATTTTTTTTGTAAGCTTTAATAGTTTCTTTATTAGTTGGCTTACATAAAATGTTTTCAGTTAAGTTTTGACCTGTAACTTCATTTTTTACTGCTTTATTGTCTTTTCCAACTAAAGTTTTAGTACATCCTGTTGATAAAAAACATACAGAAATAAGCATTATTACTAAAACTTTCAATTTTCTTTTACTCTTTGTATTCATATAGGTTATCCTTTCATTACATCATTCATTATCTTTTTAAATGACGACTCCATCTCCTGATATGATAACTTCGTCATATTTCTTCTCATTATTATAACATAATCATATGAATTACTACTAGTTTTTCTATAATTATCTATTATACTACGTATTTTTCTTTTATAATGATTTCTAAAAACAGCATTTCCTAATTTTTTTCCTACTGAAATACCAAAACGGTCATATTGATAATTATTTTTTAAATAATAGACTATTAAATGCCTATTTTTTAAGCATGTTCCTGTTTTGATAATTTTGTCGAAATCTCTACTGTTTTTAACAACAAACTTTTTTTTCATAAAACACCTCATTTTAATAGTAAAAAAACCACTCCCTTTAAAGTGGTAATATACTACTTACAAAGTCTTTTACGACCTTTACGACGACGTCTATTTAAAATATTAGTTTTTTTACGAGCGAAAAAACCATGTTTTTTTGCTGCTTTTCTATTATTTGGTTGATATGTTCTCTTCATTCTAGTCCACCTCCAGTCATAAATCCCCATTATTATAATAGTAAAATCATAGTTTTGTCAATTATTATCATAAAATTTGTTTATTTTATTTAAAATCACAATTTCCACATACCTGTGGAATATTGAATTAACAGGTGTGAATAACAAATTGTGGAAAATGTGGAAAAATTCAATTTTATCTTATTTTATATATGTTTTAGTTGTTGATAAAATTGTGGATTAGTTGTGCATAATTTTTGACAGATTTTTTTTGCACATTTTTTGCACAGTAAAGGACAATTTTTTTATAAGAAAATTTTCATAAGCTTGTTGATACCTTTATTTTTCAACAAATTTAAATTTTTGAAAAAAAACATTTACACTTTTATCAAAATACGATACACTAGAATCATCTTTAAACTTTTTTGTATAGGGGAGAGTGGGTATGAATGAATATTGACATAATTTGGTCTAATTTTTTGAAACAAATTAATCAGAATGTTTCATCAATCTCCTATAGTACGTGGTTTGAAAACACTAAACTATATAAACTTGAAAACGGTAAAGCTATAATTATAGTGCCTATGGCAATTCATAAAAAAACATTATTATCAAATTACTTACCAATTATAACTGAAACACTTGAAAATGTTACTGGTAGTAATTATGAGTTAGAATTCTTATTACAAGAAGAAGTTGATAAATTAGAACAAGAAGAGGTTATAAAGGAAGAAAATCATAATATAATACATGATGAAACACCTTATGTTAGTAATCGTCAAAAAAATAATTTAAAGTCAGAATTTACATTTGATAATTTTGTAGTAGGGAATAGTAATAGATTAGCCCATGATGCGGCTTTATCTGTTGCAGAAAATCCTGGAAAAATATATAATCCTTTGTTTTTATATGGTAATAGTGGTTTAGGTAAAACCCATTTAATGTATGCGATAGGTAATTATATAGTAGAACATAGTAATAAGAAAGTGTTGTATGTTACTAGTGAAGAATTTGTTGAAGATTTTGTTGGTATAAATCGAAAAGATGAAAAGGGGACAAACTTCGATTCCGTCAATTTTTTCAAAAATAAGTACCGAAATATTGATGTTTTAATGATAGATGATATACAATTTTTAAGCAATGCTACTCAATCACAACAAGAATTTTTCCATACATTTACAAGATTACATAATGATAGTAAGCAAATAATTATATCATCAGATAGATCTCCAAATGATTTAAAAGATCTAGAAGATAGATTGAGGACAAGATTTTGTTGGGGAATGACTGCCAACATTTATCCACCTGATTTTAAATTAAGACAAGAACTTCTAAGGAAAAAAATAGCTACAGGTAATGTAGAAAAAGAGATTCCTGATGATGTTATTGATTATATTGCTTCTAATATAGGGACAAATGTCAGGGAACTTGAAGGAACAATCACACGTTTGGTAGCGTATTCAACAATGATGGGTGGTTGTAATATTGATTTAGATGTAGCTATAGAAGCTCTTAAGGATTTTATCAGTAAAGGAATGGCAGAAAAAAATGATATTCACAGAATACAAAAGATTGTTTCAGAATATTTTCAGCTTAGTGTAGATGATATAAGAGGTAAAAAGAGGAGTTCTAATATAACTTTTGCAAGACAAATTGCTATGTACTTGTGCAGACAATTAACTGATGAATCATTTCCTAAAATAGGGATAGAATTTGGTGGAAAAGATCATTCAACTGTTATGCACTCTGTTGAAAAAATAGAACAAGAATTAAAAGTTAATCCAGATTTGGTAAATGTTATTGAAAAATTGAAAAAAGATATCGAATAATATAGGAATGTGGAAAACAAATACTTATCAACTTTTTTTCCACAGTAAAAATTAACTAAAAAACATTAAATTAAAGGGAAAAAAAGAAGTTTTAAACTTTTTCCACAGTAATAATAAAAACAATTTATAAGAAAGAAGGAATATACATGAAATTTATAATAAAAAAAGAATTAATGATGGATGCTTTAAATAAAGTATCTAAGGCAATATCAACAAAGAACTTAATACCTGTTTTATCTGGTATTAAAATGGAATTAAATAAGAAAAGATTATTACTTACAGCATCAGATAATGATATTACAATTCAAATAGAAATTCCTAAAGAAAATGATGAAGATTTTATCATTGAAAAAGAAGGAAGTATTATTGTACAAGGTAAATATATATTAGATATAGTAAGAAAATTACCTAGTGAATTTATTAATATAGAAGTAATTGATGGTTTTAGAATTAGAATTTACACAGAAAATAGTGAATTTAATTTAAATGGAATTATAGAATCAGAATTCCCTAATATATCTTTAAATGAAAGTAAAGATAAACTAGAAATTACTAGTGAAGATTTAAAACAAATCGTAATGCAAACATCTTTTGCATCTTCACATGAAGAAACAAAACCAATTTTAACAGGTATTAACTTTAATTTTATAGGTAATGTATTAGAATGTAATGCTACTGATTCTTATCGTTTAGCAAGAAAAGTTATAAAATTAAATAAAGAATTAACAGAAAATTATAATATTGTTATACCAAGCCATAATTTAGAGGAATTAATCAAGATTTTAGATGAAGAAAATGAAACTTTAGAAGTACATATCTTTAATAATAAAGTATTATTTAAGTGTAAAAATTTAAAATTCCAATCTAGAATTATAAATGGAACATATCCAAATACTACTAATTTACTTCCAAAAGAGTATTTCTTTAATATTTCTGTGGATTTAAATCAATTTTATAGTGTTGTAGATAGAGCTAGTATCCTTATAAGTGATAAAGAAAAGAATATTGTTACTTTAGAAACAGACGGTAATGATTTATATATTAGAAGTCAAGCTGCTGAAATAGGAAAAGTAGAAGAAAAGATGACTATCCACAATAATAGTGGAAAAAATATAAAAATATCTTTTAGTGCTAAATATATGATGGATGCTTTAAAATCTTTTTCCACAAAAAATGTGGATATTAACTTTGTAGGTGAAATTAAGCCTATCATTATAAAAGCAAGTGATGATGAAAGTTTAACGCAATTAGTTTTACCAATTCGTACATATTAAAATACTAGAAATAGTATTTTTTTTTGACATTTTTTTGATAAACGACATAAATCTGTCTTTTTCGACAAATGAAAATGATAATATGTTCTTGAAAGCCGAAACTCTAGCTTTCAGTAAGGGGGATTAATAATGAGTTATGAAATTAGTGAAGGGACATTAGCAATTGTTCCTGAAAATGAAGACACAAGTAAAGTGTTGGAGGATAATAAGGAATATGTTATTGATAAGAATCCATTTCAAATAATGGATGAAAGTTGTAAGTACTTTGGAAGTTCTTATAATGGTCGAAAGGAAGGATCTAAATCTATTTTAGGTGTGGATTATAAAGTACCTATAATAGTGGAAGATTCAAGTAATTTGGTCTTTTTTCCAACTATTTCACCTAGAGATCCACAATGTGCTTGGATAGCAGCTAAACAAGTGAAATATTATGAAGAGTTGGAAACAGGAGATTTAAAAATAATATTTGAAAATGATAAAGAAATGGTGTTACCTATATCGTATAGATCATTTCAAAATCAACTTTTAAGAGCCACTAGATTAGAATCAATAATTAGGAATAGAAAAAAGTTACAATAAGTTATAATATGTAACTTTTTTTAATGCAAAAAATATGCAAATATGGTATAATAAATATGCATGTATAGGAATACCGAAATGGGTAGTAGGTGATGATATGGGTCTTTTTTTAGGTTTTAAATGATATTATCGAAATTAAAACTAGTAAATTTTAGAAATTATTCAAAAATTGAAATTTCACTACATTCTAAACTAAATATTTTTGTTGGACGCAATGCTGCAGGAAAGACAAATATATTGGAAAGTATTGAAATTTTAGGCTTAACTAAATCTCATAGAATAGGAAACGAATCAAATTTAATTAAAATAGGAGAGAAAAAGACCAAAATTCAAGGAAAAGTACGTGATGGTAATGTTCGTAGAGATTTAGAAGTGGAAATTTCTGAAAACTCCAAAAAAGTAAGGAAGAATAAAAGGGAAATAGCGAAAATAGCTGATTATATTTCAAATTTAAATGTTGTTGTATTTACCCCTGATGATATTGAAATTATTAAGGGTTCACCTAGTGTTAGAAGAAACTTTATTAATGTGGAAATAAGTCAATTATCAAAGGAGTATCTCAATGTTTATAATGAATATAACAAACTTTTAAAGATGCGTAATGAATATTTAAAAATGTTGATTACAAGTTCTATTGCAGATAAACATTATCTGGATATTATTACTGATAGATTGATAGAAAAAGCAGTTATTATATATCAACATAGAAAACAATATATTGATGATATCAATAAGAATATTGGCTCAATTTTTTTAGATATTTCATCCACTGAAGGTTTAAATATTAGATATGAACCTAACATTTCCATAGAAAATTATGATGCGGGAGCTATTTCTAATAATTTAAGGAAAATATATGATAGTAATTATAAAAAAGAATTAAGTTATGGAATAACGTTATATGGACCGCATAGAGATGATTTTTCCTTTTATTTAGGGGAAAATAATCTAAAATATGTTGGAAGTCAAGGTCAGCAAAAATTAGCTATTATTTGTTATAAATTATCAGAAATACCTATATTTCAAGATGCATGTAAAACTTCACCGGTGTTATTACTAGATGATATTTTTAGTGAACTTGATAGTCAAAAGAGAAATAAATTATTAAGTTATGTAAAAAAAGATATTCAAAGTATAATTACAACTACTGATTTAAGGAATATCAAAAGAAAAAATATAGATAATAGTTATGTTTTTTCTGTAAAAAATGGCAATATAGAAAGAAGGGAAACATAGTGGCAGAACTAAAAGAAAAAGAATATGATTCTTCTTCCATTCAAGTACTTGAAGGGCTAGAAGCTGTAAGAAAAAGACCTGGTATGTATATTGGTAGTACTAGTTCTAGGGGATTACATCATTTAGTATGGGAAATTGTTGATAATGCTATTGATGAGGCATTGGCTGGTTATTGTTCTCATATTGAAGTAATTATTGGTAAAGAAAATACTATTACCGTAAGAGATGATGGTCGTGGAATTCCAGTAGATATTCATCCAAAAACAGGAAAAAGTACTGTAGAAACTGTGTATACAGTGTTACATGCTGGTGGAAAATTCGGTGGAGGTGGATACAAAGTATCTGGTGGACTTCACGGAGTTGGTGCTAGTGTCGTAAATGCCTTAAGTGAATGGTTAGAGGTAAAAGTATATAAAAATGGTAATGTTTACTATCAAAAGTATACAAATGGAGGACATCCAGAAGGAAAACTTGAAATAATTGATAGTTGTTCAGAAGAAAAAACAGGAACATCTGTTCGTTTTAAACCTGATAGTACTATATTTCAAGAAACAACCATCTTTGATTATGATATTTTGAGAAATAGACTTCGAGAATTAGCTTTTTTAAATAAAGGTTTACGTATTTCTTTATATGATGATAGAGAAGATGACAAAAAGGACTCTTTCCATTATGAAGGTGGAATCATTGAATATGTACAAATGCTTAACAAAAATAAAAATCCTATTCACGATACTATAATTTATAGTTCAGGAGAGGAATCTGATATAGCAGTAGAAGTAGCATTACAATATAATGAATCTTACAATTCTAGCATTTATTCTTTTGTTAATAATATTACAACACCAGAAGGTGGAACACATGAAGATGGAGTAAGAAGAGCATTAACTAGAATTTTAAATAAATATGCTGTAAATAATGGTTTTATTAAGGGAAATGAAGCTTCTTTAAGTGGTGATGATGTAAGAGAAGGTCTTACAATGATTGTTTCTATAAAACATCCAAACCCACAATTTGAAGGACAAACTAAAACAAAATTGGGAAATAGTGAAGTTCGTGGTATTTCTGATAGAGTATTTTCAGCATCTTTTGAAAGATTTTTAATGGAAAATCCATCAGAGGCTAAAATAATTATTGATAAAGCTATGACTGCTTCACGTGCTAGAGTCGCAGCCAAAAGGGCCAGAGAATTAACTAGACGTAAAGGGGATTTAGATATTACTAATTTCTATGGAAAACTTTCTGATTGTAAGAGCAAAGATGCTAGTGAAAGTGAAATATTCATAGTCGAAGGAGATTCTGCTGGAGGTTCAGCAATCAAGGGTAGAAATAGTATGACACAAGCTATTTTACCTTTACGTGGAAAGATTCTTAATGTGGAAAAAGCCAGACTTGATCGTGCTTTAGCAAATGAAGAAATTAGAACTATAATTACAGCCTTTGGAACTGGAATAGGTGATGAATTTGATTTAAAGAAACTTAGATATGATAAGATTATTATCATGACAGATGCTGATGTTGATGGATCTCATATCAGAGTATTATTACTAACTTTATTTTATCGTTTTTTCCGTCCTATAGTTGAAGCAGGGCATGTATATGCTGCTCAACCACCATTATTTGTTATTAAACATGGAAAAAATATTAAATATGTGTTAAATGAACAAGAACGTGATGAATATATAAAAACTCTTTCTCCAAATACTAAATATGACATTATGAGAATGAAAGGTTTAGGAGAAATGGATGCAGAAGAGTTAAATGAAACAACAATGGATATAGAAAAGAGAGTTTTACGTAAAATAACAGTAGAAGATACAATGCTTGCTGATGAAGTTTTCTCTAATTTAATGGGAGAAGAAGTAGAACCAAGAAGAACATTTATCGAAGAAAATGCTGTATTTGCTGAAAACTTAGATATTTAGAGGAGGTAAGGTAAGATGGATAGATTAGAAGAAAATAATATTGTTAATGAAGTCAAAAATTCTTTCTTAGAGTATTCAATGAGTGTTATTGTTTCTCGTGCTTTACCTGATTTACGTGATGGATTAAAACCCGTTCACAGAAGAATTTTATATTCTATGTATGAATCAGGTTATACTCCTGATAAACCACATAAAAAGAGTGCTAGAATAGTCGGAGATGTTATGGGTAAATATCATCCACATGGAGATTCTAGTATTTATGAAGCTATGGTTCGTATGGCTCAAGATTTCTCATATCGTTATATGTTGGTTGATGGTCATGGAAACTTTGGTAATATTGAAGGATATGGAGCAGCAGCAATGCGTTATACAGAATCAAGATTATCAAAGATTTCTTTGGAATTATTAAGAAATATCAATAAAAATACGGTAAATTTTGTACCTAACTTTGATGAATCTGAAAAAGAACCAGAAATTTTGCCATCACGATTCCCTAATATATTAGTTAATGGAACAATGGGTATAGCAGTTGGTATGGCTACTAATATTCCTCCTCATAATTTAGGTGAAGTAATAGATGGATGTATTGCTTATATTGATAATCCTGATATAGATGTTGATGGATTAATGCAATTTATAAAAGGACCTGATTTCCCAACTGGTGCTACTATTTTGGGAAATAGTGGAATTAAAAAAGCTTATGAAACAGGAAAAGGTATTATTACCATTAGAAGTAAAGCTAGAATAGAAGAAGAAAAAGGAAAACAATATATAATTATTGATGAAGTACCTTATGGTATAAATACTTTAGATTTAAAAAATAAAGTTGCTGATTTAGTTCATAACAAAGTGATAGATGGTATTTCTGATTATCATACTGATTTAAAAGATGGTGTAAAAATCACTATTACTTTGAAAAAAGATGCAAATCCGCAAGTTGTACTTAACAATTTATATAAACATACAGCTTTTCAAACAACTTATAGCATTAATTTTCTAATGTTAGATCAAGGTGTTCCTAAAACTTTAGGATTAAAGGATATTATTTCTAAATATATTGAATATCAAAAAGAAATTATAATTCGTCGTACTAGATTTGATTTAGAAAAAGATGAAGCTAGAGCTCATATATTAGAAGGTTTAAAAATTGCTTTAGATCATATTGATGCAATCATCACTTTAATTAGAGGTTCTAAGAGTGATGAAGAAGCTATGAATGGCTTAATGACCAAATTCCATTTAACAGAAGCTCAAGCTCAAGCAATTTTGGAAATGAAATTACGTAGATTAACAGGATTAGAAAGAGAAAAAGTAGAAAATGAGTTAACTGCGTTATTAGCTGAAATAGAGGAATTAAAGTCTATATTAGCTAGTGAACAAAAGGTTTTAAATATAATTAAAGATGAAATGACTGAAATTAAAAACAAATATAAAGATGAACGTAGAACAGATATTGATATGACAGCTATTGAGTATATAGAAGATGAATCTTTAATACCTGTGGAAAACATTATCGTAACTTTAACGAATAAAGGTTATATTAAGAGATTAAAATCTGATACTTATCGTACACAAAACCGTGGTGGAGTTGGTGTTAAAGGTATGAGTACAAATGAAGAGGACTTTGTGGAACATTTAATTTCTATGAGAACTCATGATTATATATTATTCTTCTCTAATAAAGGAAAAGTATATAGAATGAAAGGATATAGTGTTCCAGAGTTTAGTAGACAATCAAAAGGTATTCCTATAATTAACTTATTAGCTTTAGAAAAAGATGAAAAAATTAATTCAATAATTAAATATGATGCAGATGCAGACGAAAAAATGGAATATTTAGTATTTACAACAATGAATGGATTAATTAAACGTACTAAAGTAGAAGAGTTTGATAATATAAGAAAAACAGGAAAAATTGCTATTACTTTAAAAGAAGATGATCAGTTAATGAGCGTTAAAGCAACAACAGGACATGATGAAATAGTTATAGGTTCAAGTTCTGGACGTATGGTTAGATTCTCTGAAAATGAAGTAAGAGTAATGGGAAGAACAGCATCTGGTGTTAAAGGAATGGAATTAGATGGACATCATGTTGTTGGAGCTGAAGTAGTAAAACCAGGTAATTATATCCTTGTAATTTCAGAAAAAGGTTATGGAAAACAGACAATTATTGATGAATACAGATTAACTCATAGAGGAAGTAAAGGTGTTAAAGCATTAAATATAACTGAGAAAAACGGAAGTATCGTTTCTCTAAAATATGTTAGTGATATATCAGAAAAAGATTTAATGATTATTACTAATAGCGGTGTATTGATGAAAATGCCATTATCTCAAGTATCTATATTAAGACGTGCTACACAAGGAGTTAGATTGATTCACTTAAAAGATAATCAATATGTTTCAACTGTTGCAGTAGTTGATAAAGAACCTGAAACAGAAGAGGAAGAAGAACCTGTAGAAGAATAAAGAGTTACTAAATATGATTGAATTACAACTATTTAATAAAAATAAAGTTCAATCATTTAGAACTCTTTTTTTGTTTCACGTGAAACATAAGTAAATAATAAAATTAAGTATTTCCTGGGAAATTAAAATTAGTGAAAATTATTTCCCGGGAAATAAAAATGTAATTTGTTTCACGTGAAACATAAACAATAATTGTTAAAAAATATATTAATGTTGCTTTTAAATTAAAAATATATTATAATTGCAATGATGCAATAAACATCAGTGGAACCAGGTCAGAATCGGAAGATAGCAGCCTTAACATTTGTTGTTTATGTGCATCTTTATTTTTTTAGGGTGATATTATGAAATATGAATTTATGCAAGAAGCAATAAAACAAGCAAAGAAAGCTTATGAACTAGATGAAGTGCCTATTGGTGCAGTTATTGTAAAAGATAATAAAGTAATTGCTGTAGGTTACAATCAAAAAAATAAATTAAATAATGTTTTAAAACATGCAGAAATTATTGCGATTGAACAAGCACAACAAAAATTAAATAATTGGAGACTAAATGATTGTGAAATATACGTCACATTAGAACCGTGCCCAATGTGTGCTAGTGCTATTCAACAGTCGCGTATTGAAAAAGTTTATTATGGATTAAGTAATCAAGATGAAAAAAATAAAGAAATAATAGATATGATTTTAGGTAAAAGTAAGAATAATAAAGAAGTGTTATATGAATCAGGTATTTGTGAAGAAGAAATAAATGAAATAATGAAAAGCTTTTTTCAAAAGAAAAGATAACATTATTTCTTTTTGTTTGGTATAATAATGTTAGTTTGGAGGTAATTATGTATCAAGTTTTATATAGAAAATATAGACCTCGCACATTTGATGATGTAGTTGGTCAAAAAGTTGTAATAAAAACTCTAAAGAATGCTATAGAAAATAATAAGATTAGTCATTCGTATATTTTTAATGGACCAAGAGGTATTGGAAAAACTTCTTTAGCAAAAATAATGGCTCGTGCTGTTAATTGTGAACACTTGGATGGCAAATTATTATGTGGAAAATGTTCTAATTGTAAAATTTCTCAAGAACCTGAATGTGTGGATATAATTGAAATAGATGCCGCATCTAATAATGGAGTAGATGAAATAAGAGAATTAAAAAGTAAAGTAAATTTAGTACCAAGTAGCTTAAAATATAAAATTTATATTATAGATGAAGTTCATATGTTATCTATCGGTGCTTTTAATGCTTTGTTAAAAACTATAGAAGAACCACCAGCACATAGCATATTCATTTTAGCAACAACAGAAATAGATAAAGTCCCAGAAACTATTATTTCTAGATGTCAAACATTTTCTTTTGAAAGAGTATCTGAAGAAGATATAGTTAAAAGGTTGAAATATGTTGCGGAACAAGAAAATATAAATGTTCAAGATGAAGTATTACATGAAATAGCAAAAGCATCTGAGGGTGGAATGAGAGATTCATTAGGTATGTTAGATAAACTAGCTATATATATAAATGGGGAAATTACTTTGGATGATTTTTACGAATTGAATTCTTTACTTAGATCTAATGAATTAGATGATTTTATTAATTGTTTGTGCTTGGGGAAAATAGATGAAGTTATAAGAAAAACAAATAAATTCTTTCAAGATGGTAAAAATATAATTCAAATTACTAATCAGTTAATTTATAGAATGACAGATCAAATAGTTAATTTTTATTTAGGTACTGGAGCAAAAAAGGATTTTGATGTTGATACTGTTGAAATTTTAGCAAATACATTGAACGAAAAAATGTTCGAGCTTAAAAAAAGCAGTAATCCTAATATTTATTTTGAAATAATGATATTAAATGTATTAAGAAAATTATCTAAGAAACAAGCTAAAAAAGAGACTTTAGAGTCTTCAAACTCTCAAACCTGTGGAAATTCTAAATCAAATATAGAAGAAAAAAATATTAGTGATGAGGTTGAGTTACCGAAAAAGGACATAGAAACTAAAGTTGTGGAAAAAAATGTAAACGAAGATAAAACAGATAATTTGGAATTTTTATATCAAATTAATGATATTAGAATTAATAATACTTTAGCTTTAGCTTCAAAACAGGAATTAATAAAGCATCAACAATTGTTTACTAAATTTAGTGATTATACATTTGATACTAAAATTGGTTATTTGATATGCGATATCATGGATGGAAAAATTTGTGCAGCTAGTGATAAAAATATAATTATAAGTTATGAATATGATTCATCAGTAAAGCAAAATTTAGAAAATATAGATAAAATACAAGATGTTTATAAAAAAGTTACAGGATTGAATGTGAAAATTGCTTTAATAAGTGATAAAAAATGGCTAAAAACAAAAGAAGAGTATATTAAAAATAAAAAAAATGGTATAATATATGAGTACAAAGAAGAACCAAGTATTTCTCAAATTAAAAAGGAAAATACAAGTGTTGATACACCACAACAGGATGAAGGTACATTTGTAGAAATGCTAGGTGATATAGTAGAATATGAATAGAGGAGATGATTTTTATGAATATGCAAGCAATTATGAAACAAGCTCAAGCTATGCAAAAAGATATGATGAAATCTAAAAATGAAATAGATGCAATGGAATTTGTGGGGGAAAGTTCTTTAGTAAAAGTAACAGTAAAAGGTACAAAAGAAGTAGTAAAAGTAGAAATCAATAAAGATACTGAACTAACTGCAGAAGAATTAGAAATTTTAGAAGATATGATTGTAGTAGCTACTAACAATGCATTACAACAAGTTGATAAAATAACAGAACAAAAACTTGGAAAATACACAAGTGCTTTACCAGGATTATTTTAGGTAGGATATGTATCCAAAAAGTTTAACTGAATTAATTGAATCTTTTAAATACTTTCCAGGAATAGGAGAAAAAACAGCTGAACGATTAGCTTTTTCAGCTTTAGACTTTGATGATGAAGTAATTGAACTATTTGTGGATAATTTAAAAAATATTAAAAAAAATATCACTGTGTGTGATACTTGTAATGCTTTTGTAGAAAAAGGTAATTGTTTAATTTGTAATGATGAAACAAGAGATAGAAAAACATTATGTATTGTAGAAGATGCTAAAAATGTTTTTTTAATAGAAAAACTTCAAGTGTATAAAGGTTTATATCATGTAATTAATGGATTAATATCTCCATTAGATGGTGTTAATCCAGAAGATATAGGATTAGATAAGCTTATTGATAGAATAAAAAATGAAAATTTTGATGAAATAATATTAGCCTTTAAACCAAGTGTAGAAGGAGAAACAACATCTCTTTATATAAAAAAATTACTTGAAGGTTTAGATATTAAAGTTACTAGATTAGCAAGTGGGCTACCAATTGGTGCTGATATGGAGTATATTGATACTTTAACATTGGAAAGAGCTTTAAATGATAGAAAACTAATATCATAAAATATAAATTTTTTTCATACTTTATACTACAGAAAGGACAAGTATGAAGAAAATTTTTGTGTATATAAAACGTTTTGTATTAGGAACTTTTGTTTTATATGGTTATAACCTGATTGCTGCCAACTTTAATTTAGTTATACCAATTAATTTAATTACTATTTCTTTGGTAGGAATTTTAGGAAGTCCAGCAATTTTAACTTTAATAATTTTAAAAATGTTTATTTTGTGAGGTAAGTATGTTAACAGAAATAATGAAATATAACAACTTTTATAAACAAGTCCAAGTTAATTTTTCTAATAAAAAAGAGCCTTTTCATGCTTATATAATAGAAACAAATGATTGTGATGATTATGAAAGTGTTGTACTAGAATTAGTAAAATATATTATATATAATAGTAATTCAGATAATTCAGAGTCGAGTTATCAAAAGATAAGTACTTTAATTGATCAAGATAATTTTCCTGATTTTCAAAAAGTTTACCCACAAAATCAAATAATAAAAAAAGAACAACTTATTTCTGTTAAAGATAAATTTAAGACAAAAGCGATAGATAATAAACAAGTATATGTTATTTTTGAAGCGGATAAAATGAATAATCATGCTGCTAATACTATTTTAAAGTTTTTAGAAGAGCCTAGTGAGGGAATAATAGCTCTTTTAGTAGTAAAAAATAGATATATGTTATTGGATACTATTATTTCTAGATGTCAAGTTTTAACAATAGATAATAATAATTTTACTGTTTCTGAAGATATTGAAAATTTACTTGTCCAATTTTTTGATTTATTTTCGTCAAGTAAAAATGCTTATTTAAATTATAATAAAATTTTAAATGAATTATTTATAGATAAAAAACAAACTATTCAAATATTAGATTTACTACAAAAAAAATATTATAATTATATATATGATAAGAATCAATTAGAAGAAGATGTCGTTAAAGATAATATAAAAAATCTTGAAACTAATAAAATACTGGCATTTATAGAGGTAATTAATACTGAAAAGGCTAAACTTAAATATAATGTTAATTTTAAATTATGGTTAGATCAATTTATTATAAAATATATGGAGGTGAAAGAAAATGTATGATGTAGTAGGAGTATTATTAAATAATAGTAATGAGCTTAGTTATTTTTCACCAAATAATTTAGAATTACAAGAGAATGATATTGTTATTGTAGATACAGAAAATGGACAACAAATTGGTACAGTAAAAAAAGCAAATTATCAAGAAAGTAAAGATAATGTACTTTTACCATTAGAAAAAGTGATACGTGTTGCCACTAAGAAAGATTTAATGAAATGTAAGAAAAATGATGAAGATGCTAACGAAGCACTAGGTTATGCTAAAAAAATAGTAAAAGAGTTTGATTTGGAAATGAGTTTTGTAGATGCTAAATATACATTTTCTCGTAATCAACTTTATTTTTACTTTGTTTCATCTCAACGTGTTGATTTTAGAGAATTGGCAAAAAAATTAGCGCAAAAATATAAAACAAGAATAGAGTTAAGACAAATCGGAGTTAGGGATAAAGCTAAGATAATTGGGGGTTTAGGACCTTGTGGATTATTCTTATGTTGTAATACTTTTTTAACTGATTTTAATAGTGTTTCTATAAATATGGCAAAGAATCAGTTCTTAGCTTTGAATCCAAGTAAAATTAATGGAGTATGTGGTAGACTTTTATGTTGTTTAAATTATGAGGATGATACTTATACAGAATTAAAAAAAGATCTTCCTTCTATTGGAACAATTGTTGAAACAAAGGATGGCATTGGAAAAATTACTTCAGTGGATGTTTTTAAGAAAACTGTAAAAGTAGATTATAAAAATCAAGGAATTATAGAGTATGCAAGTGATGAAATACCAATTAAAAACAAATGATTTAGTAGGATATAAAGATAGAAAAATAATACAAGGTAAAGATTTTTTATCTTTTTCACTTGATAGTCTTTTACTAGCAAACCTAGTATCTTTAAATAAAAATATAACTAAAGTGTTAGATTTAGGTGTTGGTCTTGCTCCAATTCCTTTAATTTTATCTCTACGTACTAAAGCGATAATAGATGGTGTGGAAATTCAGAAAGATGTTTCAGAAATAGCTATAGAAAATATTAAATTAAATAATTTAGAATCACAGGTAAATATTTATAATGAAGATATTAGGGATTATATAAATAGGGTTAATACTGATACTTATGATGTGGTAGTTTGTAATCCACCATTCTTTGAGGTATCGTCAACAGAAAAATTATCTAAATCAGAAACTAAAAGAGTTAGTAGACATGAAGAGTCAATTACATTAGAAGAAATATTTAAAGCAGCTAGAAAAATGCTTAAAAATAATGGCTATTTTGCTATGATATTTCGTACTGAAAGATTGGCAGAAGTAATGTTGTTATATAAAAAATATAATATTGAGCCAAAAAGGTTGAGATTTGTACAACATACTAGTGATAAAGCACCTAAGCTATTTTTTATAGAAGGTATGAAAAATGGTAAAAAAGGATTAAAAGTAGAAGCTCCTTTTATTTTATATAATGATGGAAAAGAAACAGAAGAATATATGAGTATTATGAGTGAGGTGAATTAGATGAGTCAAAAAAGTTATGATGGTAATAGTAGCTTGTATCTAGTACCGACTCCTATAGGTAATTTAGAAGATATTACAATGCGTTCACTAAATATTTTAAAGACAGTAGATTTAGTATTATGTGAGGATACAAGAGTTACAGGAAGTTTATTACAAAAGTATGATATAAAAAAGAAATTAATTAGTTGTCATGAATATAATGAAAAAAATATATCAGAAAAAGTTATTAATAAAATCAAAGAAGGACATAATATTGCTTTAGTTACAGATCAAGGGACACCAATTATAAGTGATCCAGGATATGAAGTAGTAAAACAAGCTATTAAACATGATATTAATGTAATTTCACTTCCTGGGGCTACGGCATTTGTACCGGCACTTACTTTATCAGGAATTAATCCGGCTCCATTTACCTTTTATGGTTTTTTAAATGCTAAAGATTCTAAAAGAAAAAAAGAACTAGAAGAGCTAAAAAATATTACTCATACTTTAATATTTTATGAAGCTCCACATAGAATGGAAAAGTTTTTAAATTCATTATTAGAAGTCTTTGGTAATAGAAATATTTGTGTTTGTAGAGAACTATCAAAAAAATATGAACAAATATATAGAGGTACTATAAAAGATATAATTGAAGAATTAGATACCTTAAAAGGGGAGTTTGTAATAATAGTTGATGGTAACCATGAAGTTAAAGATTTTTCTAATATAACTATTTTAGAACATATTAATTTATATTTAGAAGATGGTTTAACAGAAAAAGAAGCTATAAAGAAAGTATCTGCTGAAAGAAAAATAGCTAAATCTATAGTTTATAAAGAATATCATACAAAGAAGGGATAAAAATGAAATTAATAGTAGGATTAGGTAATCCAGGAAAAGAATATGAAAATACTAGACATAACATTGGTTTTATGTTTATAGATGGATATTTGGAATCAAAAGGTATTACAGGTTTTCGTAATAAAATGAATGGTTTATTTATAAAGGCAAAAATGTATAATCAAGATATAATCTTTTTAAAGCCACAATCATTTATTAATTTATCAGGACATGTAATTAGAGAATACATGAGTTTTTATAAAATAGATATAGATGATGTTTTCATTATTTCAGATGATTTAGATTTATTAGTTGGTAATTATAAATTAAAAGCTAAAGGAAGTAGTGGAGGTCATAATGGTCTAAAAGATATAGAGCGCATGTTATCAAGTCAAAATTATAAAAGATTAAAAATAGGTATTGCCAATAACAAAAATATGGATACTAAAGATTATGTTTTGGGTAAACTAAAAAAAGAAGATAAAGATATATATGCTAATATGCAATCAAAAGTTAATGATATAATAGATGATTATCTTATGTCTGTCGATTTTTCGACTATGATGAGTAAATATAACACAAAAAATAAATAGGTGAAAATTATGAGTATTTTTAATGATTTAATACAAATAGATAATCCTAAAAACATCGGTAATAGGGGTATAGTTGGAATTACGGATGAGTTTTTTTGTGTCTATTTATATAATTTATTAAATCAACAAGATAAAAATATATTAATTGTTATAAATTCTCTATATGAAGCAAATAAAATCTATAATTCTATAGCAAACTATACTGATGAAGTTTATTTGTTTCCTATGGATGATTTTTTAACTAGTGAATCATTAGCTATGAGCCCTGATTTACAGATTACTAGGTTAGAAACTTTAAATAGTATCATTAATTCAAAAAAGAAAAAAATTATCATTACTAATTTAACAGGATATTTAAGATTTTTACCAACACCAGAAAAATATAAAGAAAACATCATTACTTTAAGAAAAGATACAGATGAAGATTTTGAAGAATTAGTAAAAAAAATATATATGATGGGTTATAAAAAAGATACTTTAGTTACTAACACAGCAGAATATGCCAAAAGAGGTTATATTTTAGATATATTTCCAATCGGAGAAAATTTACCTGTCAGAATTGAATTCTTTGGAGATACTATTGACTCCATTAGAACATTTGACCCGGAAACACAAAAATCAATTTCTAAATTGAATGAAATTACTATTTATCCTAGTTGGGAGTTATTAGCGGATAAAAATATTCCAGAAGAAGAATTAAAACAAAAATATTTAGAAAAATATTCTGATAAAGTATCAGCGTTATCTTTTTATTCTGATTTTATTACTATTTTTAAAGATTATGAACAACTAAAAGCTAGTTACATAAATTTAGAAGAAGAAATGATGGTATATAGAAATAGTAGAGATCAAGAATTTAAGGGTAATTACATGCATACTTTAGATGAAGTTGAAACAAAATCTAAAATATATTATATGAATCTAAATAATATTACCTTAAAAGATATATTTATTTCGAGATATGATGTAAAAGAAGTACCTTTTTTCAATGAAGATCAAGAAAGAATAGAAAATTACTTACGAAATGCTATAAAAGAGAAAAAAACAGTAATTATATGTTTAAAGAAACATCAAATTAATGCTTTAACTAAAAATTTAAATGTACCTTTTGTTTTAACAGATGAAAACAATATAAAAGAAAATAAAATCAATGTTATAGAGAAAAATATAAATAAAGGTTTTTGTTATCAAAATTATATATTCATAACAGAGAAAAATTTATTTAAAGTAAAAACAGAAACAAAAAAATATAAAACAAAATTAAAATATACCAATAAAATAAGAAGTGTTGATAAATTAGAAATTGGAGATTATGTAGTTCATGATACTCATGGTATAGGTATTTATAATGGTATTCGTCAATTAACATCAAATGGTTTGAAAAAAGACTATATAGAAGTTTTATATAAAGGTAGTGATAAACTATATATACCAGTAGAGAAAATTGATGTTTTAAATAAATTTTCAGGAAAAGAAGGAATTGTGCCTAGAGTAAATAAACTTGGTGGTACTGAATGGCAAAAAACTAAAGCTAGAGTTAGACAAAAAGTAAAAGATATTGCTGAAAAACTAATAAAATTATATGCTCTACGTGAAACACAAAAGGGATTTGCTTTTTCAAAAGATAATAATTTATTAAAACAATTTGAAGAAGATATAGATTTTGAATTAACTAGAGATCAAGTATTAGCTATTTCTCAAATAAAGAAAGATATGGAATCTTCAAAACCTATGGATAGACTTTTATGTGGAGATGTTGGTTTTGGAAAAACAGAAGTAGCTTTTGTGGCTTGTTTTAAAGCTATATTGGATTCTAAGCAAGTTTTATTTTTATGTCCAACAACAATTTTGTCAAATCAACATTATCAAAATGCTTTAGAACGTTTTAAGAATTTTCCAATAAATATAGGATTATTAAATCGTTTTACAACGCCAAAAGAAAGAAAACGAATTATTGATGGCTTAAAAGATGGTACTATTGATATAGTGTTTGGTACACATAGATTATTAAGTAATGATATAAAACCTAAAGATTTAGGTTTATTAGTGGTAGATGAAGAACAACGTTTTGGTGTAGCACACAAAGAAAAAATAAAAGAATATAAAAATAATGTAGATGTTTTAACATTAACAGCTACTCCAATTCCAAGAACCTTACAAATGTCTTTAACAGGAATTAGAAGTTTATCATTAATAGAAACACCTCCTGTGAATAGATATCCAATTCAAACTTATGTCATAGACGAAAATGAACAAATAATAAAAGATGCTGTATATAAAGAATTATCACGTGGTGGACAAATATTTATGTTATATAACAGAGTAGAATCTATTGAAAGAAAAGCATTTGAAATACAAAAGTTGATTCCTGATGCCAAAATAGTATGTGCCCATGGACAACTTACAAAAGAAGAATTAGAAGATAGAATGTTAGATTTTACTAATCATAAATATGATATCCTCCTTTGTACTACTATAATTGAAACAGGAATTGATATTCCTAACGTTAATACTTTGATAATATTTGATGCGGATAGATTTGGATTAAGTCAGTTATATCAAATTAGAGGAAGAGTAGGAAGAAGTAATCGCTTTGCTTATGCTTATCTAATGTATAAAAAACAAAAAGTTTTAACAGAAACAGCTATAAAAAGATTAAATGTAATTAAAGAATTTACAGAATTAGGTAGTGGCTTTTCTATTGCTACACGAGATTTATCAATTCGTGGTGCTGGTGATATGTTAGGAAGTGAACAAGCAGGGTTTATAGATTCAGTTGGAATAGACTTATATTTAAAAATATTAAAACAAGAAATTAGTAGACAAAAAGGTGAAAAAGTAGAAGATATTGAAGACACTGAAGAAAATAAAAATCCATTATTTCAAGTTAGTACTCATATTGATGATAATTATGTTGATAATGATGATTTAAAAATTGAAATTCATAGAAAAATTAATTCTATAGATGGTAAGGATTCCCTTAATGCCATAAAAGAAGAATTAGAAGATCGTTTTGGAAAATTATCAGAAGATATGATTTTATATATGCATGAAGAGTGGTTTGAAAAATTAGCTAAAAATGTTCATATTGATAAAGTAGTACAAACAAGAAATTATATTGAATTATATTTGGATAAAGAAGTAAGTAAAAACTTAGATATCGAAGAATTATTTATGGCTTCTTTTGAAATTACACCAATGTTTAGATTTAAAAGTACCAGTAGTAAAATTATTATTATTTTAGATACTATTAAACTAGAAAAAAATCCATTATATTATTTAATTGAACTTCTAGAAAAAATTAAGGCTAATTATAAAAACTCTATTGACTAAAAAATAAATGATTGATATTCTTTATTAGTAAAGTATAGAAGAGGAACGTAATATGGTAGAAGAAGTAGAAAAAATTAAACAACAACTTTTCAATAATTATAAAGAAGCAGTAAAAGAGATAGTTAGAAATAATAATCAGTCATTATTCAATGATGATATCAATTTACTTTTACAAAAACCACCACTTGATTCTATGGACTTGATAAAAAGTAAACTTTTATCTTTAGCTAAAAAATATCATGTTATTTTAGATACAGAACAAACAGAAAAAATGTTGGAAAAATATCGAAAAAGTTTAAAAAAAGGTTTTGTTCCAATTAGTACTATTAGAGAAGAAAAATTAATTAAAGGTGTAGATGAATTTGTACCAGTAAAAAAATTAGATACTATTAAAGTTACTAAGAAATTTTTATCCGAAATTAATAAACAAATAAAAAAAGAGGCAAAACTAGTGATTGAAAAAAGTGTTGAAAATGATATTTTAAAACAAGTTCATAAATGCTTTTTAAATAATGATGATATGAGTGATGAGAAAAAAGCTGAAATAGAAAATGATTTTTCAAAATATATGTTGAAAAAGTATCCTAAACAATTGTTAGAAAACATAGAGTTAAAAATATTTGTAAAAGACACTACTTTAATTAATGGAATAAAAGAACAAGGGGAAAGATATTTATTTACTAATAACAATTCTTATATATTTAAAGAACAGACAGATTGTTAAAATCTCATAATCGTAAAAAATAGTATAAATAACAATTATTAAGTAATAATAATACTAGTAAGAAAGGGAGAGTTCAAGATGAAAGAAACAGGAGTAGTTAGAAGAATTGATGATTTAGGAAGAATAGTTATCCCTAAAGAAATACGTAGAAGCTTAAGAATTAGAGATGGAGAACTTTTGGAAGTATTTGTTGATAAAGAAATGATTGGTTTAAGAAAAGCTTCTCCAATTAAAGGAATGGATGAAATAGCAAAATCACTAGTAAGTGTAGTGAATGATACAATTGATAAGAATGTTCTTGTCTCTGATAGAGACTATTTCTTGGCAGTATCTGGACCATTAAAAGAAAAGTATTCCAATAAGAATATCTCAACTTATATAGAAGATATTATGGATAATAGAAAAATTGTTGTAGAAAAAGATTTAACTAAAATAGAATTAGCTGAAGGGCAAAAATTAACTTGTACTTATGTTGCGCAACCTATTATTATGAATGGTGATGCAATTGGAGTGGTACTAGTTGTCTCAACTAAAGAAGATATTTCTGTAACAGATGAGAAACTTGCTAATGTAATTTCTAAATTTTTAAGTGAATATGTTGAACAATAATAATTGTTATGTTATAATAAGTCAGAAATGTGAAGAAGGAAAAGTTTTATAAATATTGTATTAAAGAGAGTTCTTGTGTGGTGTAAAAGAATATACAGATTTATAAATGTATGGTTTCTGGAACAGTTATATCGATATGTAGGTATAAACGTATATAGGCGTTAACTATTTGAGTGTATAATATTAATTATTATAAAACAAGGTGGTACCGCGAATTTATTTCGTCCTTGTAATTATAATAATTTTTTTATTATTAAATAGTTTATAGATAGGAGGAAATAAAATGGAAAAAGAGAAATTTTTTATGACAACAGCAATTGCTTATACATCAGGTAAGCCACATATAGGTAATACTTATGAAATAGTTTTATCTGATGCGATTGCTAGATATAAGAGACTAAAAGGTTATGATGTTTATTTTCAGACAGGTACTGATGAACATGGACAAAAAATTGAGCAAAAAGCTAATGAAAAAGGAGTAAGTCCTCAAGTTTTTGTTGATGAAATAGCCACAGAAATTAAAAGAATTTGGGATTTGATGGATACAAGTTATGATAGATTTGTACGTACAACAGAACCTAATCATGTAGAGATTGTTCAAAAAGTCTTTAAAAAATTATATGAACAAGGAGATATTTATAAAGGAGAATATCAAGGTTTATATTGTACACCTTGTGAATCATTCTTTACTGAAAAAGAATTAGTGGATGGAAAATGTCCTGACTGTCATAGAGAGGTGCAATTAGTAAAAGAGGAAGCTTATTTCTTCCGTCTTACTAAATATGAAGATAGATTAAAGAAATATATTGAAGAACATGAAGATTTTATTCAACCAGTTGCTAGAAAAAATGAAATGGTAAAGAATTTCTTAGAACCAGGTCTTCAAGATTTATGTGTTTCAAGAACAAGTTTTAAATGGGGAGTACCAGTAGATTTTGATGATAAGCATATAGTATATGTATGGATAGACGCTTTATCAAATTATTTTACAACTTTGGGATATGATCCAACTAAAACTGAACAACCAGAATTATTTAAAAAATATTGGCAACCAGATTTACAAATCATTGGTAAAGATATTTTAAGATTCCATACTATTTATTGGCCAATTATCTTAATGGCACTAGATTTACCACTACCAAAGAAAATATTTGGACATCCATGGCTTTTAATTAATAATGGTAAAATGAGTAAGAGTGTAGGAAATGTTATTTATGCCGATGAGCTTGTAGAAAAATATGGTGTTGATGCCGTTAGATACTATTTATTACATGAAATACCTTTTTCAAGTGATGGAAATATAACTTATGAATTACTTGAAGAAAGAATTAATGGTGAACTTGCTAATGTATTAGGAAACCTAGTTCAAAGAACTATTTCAATGACTGATAAATATTTTGATAGAAAAATAACTAATAAAAAATGTGCTACTGAATTTGATGAAGCATTAAAAGAAAAAGTAAATAATCTAGAAGCAAGAATCGATTCTAAAATGGATAAGTTAGAAATAAGCTTAGCAATAGATGAAATATTTAATGTTTTAAGAAGTAGTAATAAATATATAGATGAAACAACACCTTGGGTTTTAGCAAAAGATGAAAATGCGAAAGATAAACTAGAAACAGTTCTTTATAATTTATTGGAAGCAATTCGTGTTTGTGCTGTATTTTTAAAACCATTCTTGCCTAGTACAAGTGATAAGATTTTATTCCAATTAAATACAGCTAAACAAGAGCCAAAATTCTTAGAAAATAATGAATATGAACTTAATTTACCAGAACCATTATTCAAAAGAATAGTTAAATAAAAGATGTAAAGTAAGAAAAAAATTACATAAAATGACTTTTTTCTTACTTTTTTTGTGATATAGTAAAATGGTGATTGAAGTGCGAAGTAGAAATAAATAAAGGAGATTTTATGTTAAAACGTTTTGTGAAAAGTAAATCTTTAGATATTACTTATTTCTCAGTAGCTGTACTTTTATTCTTAATGATTTTAGAAGGTAAAAATATTATTGATATAGGTTATCTATGTATTGTAACGTATTATTATATTAGAATTAAAATACATAGAAGTCATACGAAATATCTGTGAAAGATATTTTTTTATTTTAAAACTTGAATATAGAAAATAAGTGTATTATATTTATTTTCAGGAGGTATAAGATGTTTATAGATACACATTGTCATTTATCAAAAGAATTTTATGAAGATATTGAGGAAGTATTAAAAGAAGATCAAGAAGCTGGTATTTCCAAAATAATAGTGAGTTCATGTGAAGTTAAAGAATATCAAGAAGTTATTAAATATGCTTCAGAAAATAGTTTTATATATTTAAGTTTAGGAATTCATCCAGAGTATGCTTCAACAACAACAGACAAAGATTTAGAAACACTTGAGAGTCTATTAACTAATACTAAGAAAATAGTAGCTTTAGGAGAAATTGGATTAGATTATTATTACACTAAAGAAAATAAACAAGCGCAACAAGATTTATTTAGAAAGCAACTACAATTAGCTGAAAAATTACATTTACCAGTGGTAATACATTCTAGGGATGCTACTGAAGATACTATAAATATTTTAAAAGAGTTTCCTAATGTTAAAGGAGATATTCATTGTTTTTCAGGTTCTATAGAAACGGCAAATATTTATATAAAAATGGGTTATAAAATTGGTATTGGGGGAGTTGTAACCTTTAAAAATAGCAAACTATATGAAGTTGTTGATGCTATTGATATTGAAAATATTATTTTAGAAACAGATAGTCCTTATTTAACTCCAGATCCATATCGAGGTAAACAAAATAGTTCTAAATATATACCAATTATCGCTAAAAAAATAGCAGATATTAAAAATATATCGTTAGAAGAAGTGGGTAGAATTACAAGTAAGACCGCTGAAAGTTTATTTAAGATGTAAAGCTTATTGATATTACTAGATTTTTAAAATTAAATGTGTTATGATAAGTTATATAATAGGATGAGAAGGGTGAAGAATATGCGAGAGGATATTAATGCGCAATATAAAGAACATAAATCCGCTTGGAATATAGTCAAAACAGTACTTCATTATATTTCTAAAGTGTTTTTATGGTCAGTGTTTTTAATTTTGCTTATTGCAGCCATAACCCTTGTTGTCTATGTATATGACTATCAAAAGAACTTAAAATCTGGAGGCAATCCTATTCCTTTATTTAATGCTTATATAATTGTTAGCCCTAGTATGGTTCCAGCTATTAAAGTTCAAGATGCAGTAGTTATAAAAAGAACAGATGCTTCTAAATTACAGAAAGATGATGTTATTACTTTTGATTCTAAAGATCCTAGATATTCAGGACTTACTATAACACACCGTATAGTAGGTATTGAAAATAAAGGTACTGATAAAGTATTATTTAGAACAAAAGGTGATAATAATAATGCAGAAGATGCTGCTTTAGTTAAAGCAGATGATATATATGGAAAAGTTATATTAGTTATACCTAAAATAGGTTATTTACAATTCTTCTTATCACAAACTTATGGCTGGATAATAGCTATAGTTATACCATGTTTAGGAATTATAATTTATGATATTATCAAATTAATTAAGACCATAAAAGAGATAGGAAGTAGTAAAAAGAAAGACCAAGACAAAGATAAAGAATTGGATAATCACGGAAAAGATAATAAAGATGATAACTCAAATCCAGATAAAATAGAAACATTAGATGCATTTAAATCTAATAAAAACTAGGGAGGTCGTTGATATGGATAAAAGGATAGTAATTTTAATAAGTGCTATAGCTATTATAGTTTTTACAGCAGCCGTATCTTTTATTGGATTTGAAATTTTTGCAGATAAAAAAGAGCAAATTATTGGGAAAATTGAAGTTTCTTTAAAAGATAATGGTGAAGGTATTAAACTTGAACAGCTATTTCCTTTCCTTGATAGAGAAGCTGAAAAGTTAGAACCTTATGAATTTGAAGTTTCTAATAATGGTGATATCGCAGCTAATTATAAAGTAGTAATCAAGGATATTAAGAAAGGTTCGGAGAAGAAATTATTAAAGAGAAGTCAACTTCGTTATGAGTTAAGTCTAAATGGAATTGTTATTGAAAAACAAAGTATGTCTAAAATAAAAGATAATATTTTAGATGCTCGTTCTATTCCAAAAAATAAGACTTATAAATATGAGTTGAAAGTCTGGGTTCCTCAAAGTGCAGAAAAAACAGACTGGATGAATAAATATTATCATTACAAAGTTGATATAAAACCAATAGTGGAGGAGATAAGATGATAAAATTATTAAGAGAGTATTCAAAAATAATTGGGTATACGTTTGTTGGTTTGGTTTTTGGAGCGGCTTTTTTCTTACTATTTTTAAATTTTTATCATTATAAAGATATTTCAAAAGCTTATGTTCCAGGAGAAAACACTCAACGTGAATATGAAGATGTTAAAGTTAAATTACAAGAAGTAAAAAATACTATAGCTAGTTTTAATCCTAATACATATCGAGGATCAAAAGATAAATTAATGTTAATGACAATTAATTCAAAATTGTTATTATGTGTTAATCAATATGAAGATGAAGATTTTCAAAAACTAATAAATAAAAAGGAATTTACAGCCACTGATATTTATAATTTCCAAAATATGTATCAAAACAAAATTGTAAATGGTTGTGTTGTAAGTCAATTATATGAATTAGGATTAACAGGAGAAAGTGCTAAATTTAGAGATCCAGATTTAACTGCAGTAGCACCTTTTATAAAATTAAATGCTGATATGTTAAGAAAAGATACTGAATATGTATATAAAGTGTTATTAAATAATGGTAGTTATTATTTTAGTAGTGAAAATACAAAGAGAGATATTTATGATGTAGCACGTGATAGTTACAATGAAGTAAATCGTTCTTATTTAAATTCAGTAGATTTACTATTAGAAGTATCTAGATGGTATAGAAAAATGATTTAAGAGGAGGAAATAATGACTAAGATATTTAATGGATTATTTTACTTTTTAAAATTTATATTATATGTAGTAGCAGTGGGAACTTCTTTATTCGTTTTATTTAGAATGTATCAAAGATTAGAAAAACCACTAATAGGTTTAATATATGTATTTATACCACATATATTAATATTTGCTTTATTTGCAATTAACATATTCTTTAGACAAAAAGCAGTAACAAAAAACGTTTTCTTTAATTTAACTTGTTGTTTAGTTTTTGCTACTATAGCTTTTGTTGGTTTAAGAGCTGTGTTAGATCCATATATGGTTTATAGTTTAAAAAATAGTTTTAATATTAACTTTAATTATTTCTCTGATGGAATTTCTTTCTTTAATGTAATGATATATGGTTTATGTATTGCTGATGTATTTTTAGCTTTAAGTGATATGCATTTTAAAAAGAAGAACAAAGCAAATCCACAAAATAATAATGTTAATAATAATGAACATCATGAAGATAAAATTGCAGTGCAAATTGATACTTTGTAGAAATACAAAGTATTTTTTATTGAATAAAGACCTAAATTTTGCTATATTAGACGAGAAAGACATTAGGTGATATTATGTATAATGATTTTAAATTTAAAAAGAAGTTCGGACAAAATTTTTTAAAAAATAATAAAATTGTAGAAAATATAGTGGAAAAAACTAATATTTTAGATAATTCTTTAGTAATAGAAGTAGGACCAGGTTCAGGTAATCTGACTAGATGTTTAGTAAAGAATGCTAAATATGTTTTGGCATATGAAATAGATGAAACTTTACAAGATATATTAATGAAAGAGTTTTCAGATGTTGATAACATAAAAATCTTATTTGGTGATTTTTTAGAAAGAAATATAGAAGAAGATATTAAAGGTTATGATGTTGATAATATTTATTTTATTAGTAATGTTCCTTATTATATAACTACACCTATATTATTTAAATTAGTAGAAAGTAGAATAAAATTTAAAAAAATAGTGATGATGGTTCAAAAAGAATTAGGAGATAGAATAACTGCAACTTATGGTACTAAAAGTTATAATGCTTTAAGTGTAATATTAGGGTATTCCTATAATTTAAAAAAACTTATGAATGTATCTCGTAATGAATTTATTCCTAAACCTAATGTAGATAGTGTAGTAATTGAATTATCTGAAAAAGGTGAAACTTTACCATTAAAAGATAAAAGTAAATTTAATAATTTAGTTAAAGATTCTTTTCAATTTAAAAGAAAAAATTTACGTAATAATTTAAAGAAATATGATTTAACTAAAGTAGAAGAGGTTCTTAAAAAATATAATAAAGATTTAACTTCTAGAGCGGAACAATTACCAGTAGAAGTATTTGTAGATATGGCTAATCATTTAGATTAGTCATTTTTTATTGTAATTTCAATAAGGTTATAGAATCTATCTGATTGGGGAGAGACTAAAAATAGATAAAAAATAGTAGCTCTAAATTATTGTTAAAATATTTTTTTAGTTATTTACATATACTTTTTTGGAGATGATTAAATGAATTTTAAAATAGGTGATATTGTTAGTCGTAATTCACATAATAATGATATTGTCTTTAGAGTAATAGAAATTAATAATGACATAGCTATCTTAAAAGGAGTAGATTTAAGATTATATGCTGATAGTGATTTAGAAGATTTGAGAAAAGAAAAAGAAGATATTGACTCATTTAAAGAAGATCGTTTAATTATTGAGGAAAATAAAAAAGAAATTAATTTAGATAGAAGTCAATATTTTTATTTACCTGGTACTATTTTACATATTGATGGGGATCAAGATTATTTGGCAAGATGTATGAATTTTTATAGGGATATAAAAGTAAAAGCTTATGGAGTAAATTTAAAAGAAGATATGATTTCTAAAGAAATAACTGTATATTTAAAAAAATATAAACCAGATATAATTGTTATTACGGGACATGATGCTTACTATCGAAGAAAAAACGATATGGAAGATATAAATAATTATCAAAATAGTAGAAATTTTGTGGAAGCAATTAAAGAAGCTAGGAAATATGAAAAAAGTCAAGATAAATTAATAATTATTGCTGGTGCTTGTCAATCTAATTATGAACAACTTATTAAAGCTGGTGCTAATTTTGCCTCAAGTCCAAAACGAATTAATATCCATGCTTTAGATCCCGCTATTATAGCTAGTTCTATTGCCTTATCAGAAAAAAACAAGAATATAGATTTAATAAATATGATTGAAAAAACTAAATATGGTTCAAATGGGATAGGTGGAATCATAACTAATGGTACAATGTATGTAGGTTTTCCAAGATGAATATAGAAAAAATCAGAAATGAAATGAACTGTAAAAAGGGTAAATTATTAAAGTTTAAATTTAATGGTTCTAGAAATCAAACTGAAGAGTTTGAAGGAAGAATTATCGATACCTATCCCGCTGTTTTTACTATTGAAATTAAAAATCAAGATAATCGAATTAAATCATTTACCTACAGTGATATTTTAATTGAGAATTTAGAAATTATAGAATAATAGTTTTTACGAAAAAATGTTGCATTTTCGTTGTATTTATTATAAAATGATTATATAAAGTAGATGATACTTTAAGATAGCATAATGACGAGGGAGGACAAAAATGAAAATTACATCAGTTAATGTACGTAAGATTGAAAAAGAAGGATCACGTATGAAAGGAATTGCATCAGTATTATTAGATGATAGTTTTGCAGTTCATGATATTCGTATAATTGAAGGAGATAACGGTTTATTTATTGCAATGCCAAGCCGTAAAACCGCTACAGGTGGTTATCGTGATATAGCTCATCCAATTAATCCAGAAGTAAGAGCTATGTTCGAAGATGCAGTTATAAGTGCTTATAATGAAGCAGAAGATGCACCTGAAGAAGGAAATGAAGAAGCATAGAGCTTCTTTTTTTATGTCAATAAGGATAAAAAAGTAAAATCTATTGAAATTTTATAATTATTAATGTTATAATAGTTATTGATAATAGGTTCATAGAATAAAAAAGAATAAAGTGGGTGACTTATATGCCAGGAGAAAATGAAGTAGTATATTTATATTTAGATGATATTATTCCTAATCGTTTTCAACCAAGAGAAGTTTTTGATGAAAGAGCATTGAAGGAATTAGCGGTATCAATTAAAGAACATGGGGTTATTCAACCAATTATTGTTCGTAAAAATGGTGAAAAATATGAAATAATAGCTGGAGAAAGAAGATATAAAGCCTCTGCTTTGGCAGGACTTACAAAAATTCCAGCAATTATTAGAAACTTGGATGACAAAGAAAGTTCAAAAGTAGCACTACTTGAAAACTTACAAAGAAAAAATTTAAATCCAATTGAAGAAGCTAAAACATATCAAAAAATATTAGAAATAGATCAAATGACCCAAGATGAACTTGCTAAAACAATGGGAAAAAGTCAATCTGCTGTAGCAAATAAATTACGTTTATTAGGGTTATCTGAAAATGTTCAAAATGCTTTACTTAATGGTAAAATTTCTGAAAAACATGGTAGAACACTTTTAATGGTGCATGATAAAGAAGAGCAAGATAGATTATTAAAACAAATAATTCAAGATCGTATTACGGTTAGAAGTTTAGAGAATTTAATTAAACATGATAATGTAGCTGAAGAGGAAATATCTCAGGAAGCACCTAAAACTATTGATATTCCTAAAGCTCCTGAAAAGATGTTTGAAGAACCAAGTTTTAGTGTTCCAGCACAACCAGTAGCACCAGAACCTGAGCCACAGCCTGTACAACAACCAGAGGAGCCAAGATTTACTCCTCCAATGCCAGATAAAATGATAGATTTTACTGATGTTACTGAAAGTTTGAATAACCAAGCTAAAAGAGATCAAGAAGATAGTATAGTCTTTGAAACTCCACAAAATACACGCCCACGTGAAGTTTCTAACAACAATGATAACTTCTCATTAAATTCTGAACCATATAATACTAAATTTATTAATTATGGAGAAATTGATCGTGATTTAGAAGAAGATGATGATGACGATGATGATCCAGAAAGCAAATTACATTATACAAGTACACCACAAACAACATTTAATGATTTAAGCGGTTCAACTGGTGGTAATAGTGGGTTTATGACTGAAGATGATTTAACTAAGAATAACTTATCTGATAATAGTAATTCTTCACTTGATAGTTTATTACATATTAATCCTCCGAAATCGACAATAGATAGATCTGTTGATCAGGATTTACCAAAAACAAAGGATTCTTATGATGATTTAGAAAACTTTGAAGATAATTTTGATGATGACGATGATAATGATCGACAAGAAGGATTAATTTCTTATAATGATAAAAACAATGAGCCAGAAGCTGAAAAGCCAATTTCAGTATCTTCAACTTTTGATGAAAATTTGTTTAAAACTCCCACAATAGAAGATTATGGGAGGAGAAATAAGAGTAATGGAGCAACAGCCAATAGCTTAAATCATTCATCTTATAGAGGTGCTTTAAAGAGTGAATTAGAACCAAAAGAGGAAGAACCTGTAGCTCAACCTCCAAAGTTACCTGATATGGAAGTTCAAGGTGGAGTTAATGCTATTCGTGAAGTAATAAGAGAACTTGAAAGAAGAAATTTAGAGATTGATACTGATGAAATGAATTTAGAAAACTCTTATCAAATTGTTATAAAAATTAAAAAACCTTCTGTAGAAGAATAATATTTAAACTAGTATATATAAAGATACTAGTTTTTTTTGTATTTATATAAATCTACTTTTTTTGATAAAGTTATTTCAAAATATATCATTTTCTGATACAATATATTAGAGAAAAAAGAAAGGTGATAAGTATGGGAAAGGTAATATCTTTAGTAAATCAAAAAGGCGGAGTGGGAAAGACTACAACTAGTATAAACCTTTCTGCATCTTTAGCTTTTTTAGGTAAAAAAGTGTTGTTAATTGATTTAGACCCTCAGGGAAATACTACAACTGGAGTGGGTATCAATAAAGGAGATATAGATAAGAGTATTTATGATGTTTTAATATCTAAGTGTTCTATTAACGAGGCTATAATTAAGACAAAGTATAAAAGATTGTATGTAATTCCAGCTACTATTAATTTAGCAGGTTTAGATATCGAATTAATTGAAAAAAGTAGAACAGCCAAAGACTTTTCTAAAGGAAATCAATTAAAAGAACATTTAGAAGGAATAAAAGATCTATTTGACTTTATTATAATAGATTGTCCTCCATCTTTAGGGTTAATTACAACTAATGCTTTAAGTGCTTCTAATTCAGTAATTATTCCAGTACAATGTGAATTCTTTGCATTAGAAGGAATTATGCAATTATTAAATACAATAATGTTAGCACAAAAGAGTTTAAATCCTAATTTGGATATAGAAGGTGTTTTACTTACTATGTTAGATTCTAGAACTAATTTAGGATTTGAAGTAGTAGATGATATAAGAAAGTTCTTTAAAGAAAGAGTTTATAATACAATTATTCCAAGGTTAATAAGACTTACTGAAGCTCCATCGCATGGTGAACCAATTATAGCGTATGATCCAAAGAGTAGAGGCAGCGAAGCTTATATAAATTTAGCAAAGGAAGTGATTGAAAGAAATGGAAAATAATAAGAGGAAGGCATTAGGTCGTGGACTAGAAGAATTATTTTTAAACGAACCTATGGATTATAATAAAGTAGAAGAAAAAATAATTACAGAAACACCAAAAGAAGAAATTCAAAAAGTTCCAATTTCAGAGTTACGTAGTAATCCATATCAACCACGTCAAAATTTTGATGAAGAAGCATTAAGAGAATTATCAGCATCTATAAAAGAACATGGAGTTTTCCAACCAATTATAGTTAAGAAAAGTATAAAAGGTTATGAAATTATTGCTGGAGAAAGAAGAGTTAAAGCTTCAGCTTTAGCAGGATTGGAAGAAATTCCAGCTATTATCAGAGATTTTACTGATAATGAAATGATGGAAATAGCTTTACTTGAAAACTTACAAAGAGAAAATCTAACAGCTTTAGAAGAAGCAGTAGCTTACAAAAAAATGTTAGAAAGTTTAAATTTAACTCAAGAACAATTAGCTAATCGTTTAGGAAAAAGTAGAAGTCATATAACAAATATGTTAGGACTTTTAAATCTTCCAGAAGCAGTAAAAAACTTAGTTACTAATAAAAAGATTAGTATGGGTCATGCAAGAGTATTAAGTAAGCTAGAAAATCAAGAACAAGCTGAACAATTAGCACAAAGAGTAGTAGAGGAAGGCCTTAGTGTAAGACAATTAGAGGATATTACTAAAGAACCTTCTGAATTTGTGAGAAAGAATAAAATTAAAACTGTTAAAAAAGAACAATCTCTTGAATATAAGTATATTGAAGAAGTTCTATGTGAACAATTAGGAACTAAAGTAAAAATAAAAAATAATCGTTTGGAGATTCAATTTGTTAATCAAAATGATTTAAATAGATTATTAGAAATTATGAATTTAAATAATTAGAAAAGAGGGCTTTTATGGCAGTGTTTGGTATCGATTTATTGGTAGTTTTAGATAAGCTTTTAGCTTGTGGTATTAGTATCTTTTTAGGAATAATTTGTTATAGATTTGTAAAAAGACTTATAATTAGAACAATTGAAAGAAGTAAAGCTAAATCCACTTTTAAAAGAAAAAAACTACAAACTTTACAATCTATGTTTATCAATTTTACAAAATATATTATTTATGTAGTAATAATTTTGTATATTTTATCTGTGTTTGGAGTTAATGTTAGTGGTATTGTGGCTGGACTTGGAGTATCAGCAGCATTAATAGGACTTGCTTTTCAAGATACTGCTAAAGATATTATCGCTGGTATTTCAATGATTGCAGATGATGAATTTGAAATTGGTGATACTGTATGTGTAGATAATTTTACAGGAGAAGTTGTTTTTATAGGTTTAAGGTCTACTAGAATAAGAGATTTTAAAGGAGCAACTATGATAATAGCAAATCATACTATCAATAAAGTTATAAATTATAATTTACATGATTCTTTAGCTATTGTAGATGTGTCTGTAGCTTATGATAGTGATTTAGAAAAAGTTGAAAAGGTACTTCAAGATTTAGCTGAAGAATTACCAAATAAAATGAAAGATTTAACTGGTGAAGTAAGTGTACTTGGTATTGACAATTTAGAGGAATCTGCAATAGTATATAGAATGACTGCTTTGGTAAAACCAATGCAACAATATGCGGCACAAAGATTTTTAAGAAAAGAAATTGTTGATGCCTTAAATAAAGCTAAAATAAAAATACCATTTAAACAAATAGAGGTACATAATGCAAAATAATGTAGAATATAAATTAGGAAGTATAGTAAGTATGAAAAAACAACATCCTTGTGGTACTAATGAGTTTGAAATTACTCGACTTGGTGCTGATGTAAAAATAAAATGTTGTAATTGTGGAAGAACAATTATGCTTCCTAGAATTGAATTTAATAAAAAAATAAAAAAAGTTATCTCTTAGGAGTGATAAAATGAAAAGAGAAAAGAGAAGGTTAAGACTGAAAAAGTTTTATTTCCATCCTATTACAGTATATTTGTTCTTAAGTATTGTATTAGTATTGTTAAGTGCTGTTTTAAGTGCATTACAAATTCAAAGTACATATCAATTAGCTAATAGTAATGTTAATGATTTAGATACTACTATGGTAGCTGTAGAGAACTTACTTAATTTTGATGGAATGAAATATATAATAAGTAATTCAACTACTAATTTTGTTAGTTTTGCTCCACTTGCTATGTTATTAATTTCTTTAATAGGAATTAGTGTAGCAGAAGCTACTGGTTTTTTGGAGGCTTTTAGTAAGAAATATTTACGAAAATTAACTAAACCAAAATTAACTTTCTTAATTATATTGATAGGTATTCTTTCTTCATTAATAAATGATGTTGGTTATGCTATATTAATTCCGTTAGCCGCTATTATTTATAAAATATTGAAGAGAAATCCACAATTAGGTATTGTAACAGCATTTTGTGGAGTAGCTTTTGGCTATGGAGTGTCAATATTTATTGGTTCTATGGAAGTTTCTTTAATACCATATACTACTAGTGCGGCTCATTTAATAGATGAATCTTTCCATATTAGTTTGTCTTCAAATTTATTTATAATAATAGTTAGTATGATATTACTTGCTTTATTTGGAACACTTGCTATTGAAAAATTCATTGCGCCAAAATTTAGTGCTTATAAAGAAGAAAAGAATTTTAGTAAAACACAAGAATTAGATATTATCGATATAGAAGAATTTGAACAAAAGAAAATTGAAAAAGAAAAAAATCAAACACGTGGTTTACGTTATGCTTTAATAACTGCTATTATTGTAATAGGAATATTTGTTTATATGTTAATTCCTGGATTACCACAGTCAGGATTATTACTAGATATGGATAAGAAAACTTATTTAGATCAAGTTTTTGGTGATAATACATATTTCCAAGATGGATTTACTTTTATGATTAGTTTATTTTTCTTATTAGTAGGTCTTGCTTATGGTCTTGGGGCTAGGTCAGTTAAAAATGATAAAGATATAGTCGAAAAAGCAACAACTAATTTTGAAAAAATAGGAAGTATTGTTTTACTTATGTTTGTTGCTTCACAATTTTTAGCAATTTTTAAGAAAACTGAAATTGGTACAGTAATTGCTGGTGGTTTAGCTAATTTAGTAGAAACACTTAACTTTACAGGAATACCTTTGATTATATTAGTAATTATTGTTATTGCAGTTTCAAATTTATTCCTTACATCACCAACTATTAAGTGGCAAATATTTTCACCAGTAGTTGTTCCATTGTTGATGCAATCAAATGTTTCTCCACAATTTGCTCAATTTATTATGAGAGCATCTGATTCGATGACAAATGGAATTACACCATTGTTGGCTGCATTTACAATTTATTTAGGGTATTTAAATATTTATAATAAAGATAAATCAAAACCTGTTATTATAACTAAAGCTATAAAACAGATAATGCCATACTTCTTTGTAAGTGCTGGAGTTTGGTTACTTATTATCTTTGGATGGTATCTATTAGGCTTACCAATAGGTCCAAATGTTTACCCAACAATCTAAAAGGTTCAATGTCAAGTAGTGTTGGTGGAACCAAAAACTATGATAAATGAATGGTGTAGAGGACTAAGAAATTAGT
>CANRDQ010000002.1 GCA_947629395.1 uncultured Bacilli bacterium | reverse complement strand
GCCAGTACAGTATCGACTTAAATATTCAAATTAAATAATCTTTTTATTTAGTGAGTACTTGACGGGTACTAGTATCTAACTTCCTATTTTTTTACTTAATTATTTTACTTATTAATTTTATAATAAAGACTTAATTTTTTCTTTATCTAAAGCCATTAAAAATAGACCTAATTTTGGACCTTTATTAGTACCAAGTAACATATTATATAAAATTTGAAAATATCTTTTTTGAGCTTGTTTTAATTCTTTATCTACTAAAACACCATCTTTAACTACATCATATAATGCAGTTTGTAAATCATTAGTAGTATCATACTTATTATCTAATAATAATTTTGTCTTATCTAACCATTCTTTTTCTAAAGAAGTTAAACTATTATAAAACTCATCATTTTTAGTTTCAAGTAAGTTTATTTGATAATCTTCTCCATAATCATTTACCCAGTTTCTAGCAAGTTCTAATCTTTGTTCAAACTCTTTTGTATTAACCTCAATATTTTCTTTAGATAATAATTCTTTTAATAAATCTACATCAAAATTAACAATAGGTAAAAAAGTAGCTAAATAACTAAAATTAGGATTTTTTAAATACTCTTCTTTTACTTCTGTTAAATCTAATATACTTCTATTTTTATCATCAATATTACCATTAAAATATAATTTAACCCATCTATCAAATTCACTATAATATCTAATAACATCATTATCTAAAGCAATATCAAAAGCATGCATATTATCAAATCTAGCATAAAACCACCAAATTATATTTTTATCATATACTCTAAGTAAATCTGTAATTGTAAGTACATTTCCAGTTGATGAAGACATTTTAGCTTGTCCACCTTTTATACCAATAAAATTATAAGGTATATAAACTGGGGGTTCATAATCAAATATTTCTTTGGCCACTCTTTCTGAAACTGCTTTACTACCATTAGAAGCTGAATGATCAATTCCCCCTGTTTCAAAAGTAACATTTTCAATCATCCATCTCATTGGCCAATCAACTTTCCATTGTAATTTAATATTAGTAGCGTGGTTTATATTTAATTTACCCTCATATCCACATGCACATGAATATGTAACATCACCAGTTTGAGAATCATAATCAGAAATTTTTGTAAAATCTTTCTTACAATTAGGGCAATAAATACTAATCGGATAATAACTCTTTTTCTCTTCTTCAGTTGCTTCTTGTGTTCTAAACTCATCTATAATATTAAAGATTTTATCTCTGTTATCCATTGCTACTTTAATATATTTATTATATCTTCCTGATTGATATTCTTTAGTTTGATAAATACACTCTACTTCCACATCCATAGCTTTTAATTCAGCTAAAAATCTTTTTTCCATATAATCCGCATAAGATTCATACCCATCTACAGGACTTGGTATTTCAGTATATGGCATACCAATATATTTTTCATAACTAGCATCAATATTACCTGGTACTTTTCTAAATCTATCAAACTCATCAAAAGATAAAATATATCTAACTTTTTTACCTAATTTTCTTAATTCTTTGGCCACTAAATAAGGTGTCGCAATCTCTCTAAAATTTCCAATATGTACAAAACCACTTGGACTTACCCCACTTGCTACTGTATAAATTTCTTCATTTGGTCTTTCTTTAATAATTTTTAAAGCTACTTCTTTTGCCCAATTCATCTTTATCATTCCTTTCAATTTAAAAAATGACCTAAAACACATTGATTGTTTTAAGTCATTAATCTTTTAATATCAATAAATTTAATCAAATCTATTTTGAAGATACGCTAAAACAACCAATATTAGTTATTGATTTCTTGTTCTTTTTTATAGATTTCTTCATTTGGTTGTTTAACATACAAATCTTCCTTTCGCCTAATATATTATCATATTCAATTTAATTTGTAAAGATAAGCACTTTTTGGACCTTTTATCAAAATAAAAACCCTTACAAAATAAGGGTAAATTTACATATTGGAGCGGATGAGGGAAATTTAGTTCATATATTTTTAGAATCCTTGATATATCAACAAATTCCCTATTACATAAAGAAAAAAGTTTTATTTTTTACTCTTCTTGTCAACCTATTGAAGCTCTAATAAATATATTTGATTGACAAAAACAAGGTCAAAACAAGGTCAAAACCAAAACCTGTCCTTTCTTATAAAAATAACGAAAATTTGTTCTATATTTATATTGAATTTTTAAACTAATGTATGTATAATATAATTAGGAACATTAAAAACAAAACAAGGGAGAATAGAAATGAAAGCAGTAAGAAAAATATATGATTTTTTAATTTTGAAAGGGTTACTTGATGAATTTTTAGAATTTTTACACCAATGAAAAACAGGTTTAATACCTGTCCTTTTTTTATTTAATTTAACTTATCCTGCTAATCCATATTTATAGCTGTCTATAGTAACACTCGCTAAAGGATGCTTAATATAGATTTTGACTTCTCCATAGTCTCTAGTATGGATGACAGCTGTAGTGCCATTATCTTTGTAGGCATAAATGTAATATGACAATCCACCGAATTTTTTCGGATTTAAATTAGCTTTAGCATTCTTCTTAACTGGCGATACATTTACATCATAAACAGCCCAACTATCAGCCTGTGGTGATAAGTTTAAATAATTCTTACCAGACCCACTTGGAACAGCTACTGATTTAACATTCTTAAAATTATAACCAGCACTGTTTAAAATATGATAAGAATCATCTATAAATAGACATTCTGTGGCTTTCTTCCCATTGTTTATAGACCAATAACCAGCAGAGTTTTTATGCCACCCTGTGCCACTAAATTTACCTCTTGCACATTCCATGTGACAGTGGTTTCCTGTGGCGTTACCTTTTGTACCTTCTTCATAAAATCTCTGCCCTTGTTTAATTACTTGTCCTACTTTTAAGTTAGAAACATTATTATCATGGCAGAAAAGAATTGTCATATAGTCAATAGTGCCATCTGCAAATTGTACTTTATCTAAACTCTCTAACCACACTTCGTTTGCATCCGAAGTATATATTTTTTTAATAACACCTGTGAAAGGTGCTATCATATAATCAATTCCTGCGTCGCTTCCTGCTTCATCAAAAGCCCAAGAATCTCTATGAGTTCCCACGTGATCAACCTGTGTGATTTTCATATATCTGCTTGGATACATAGCTTTTTCCATTACTGATTACCTTCTTTTTTTTCTTTTACAAAATAGAATGTATAAACCATTGTTGCAAAAACTAAATATTCTTGTGCATTTATTTTTCCAGTTAAAAATCCAATATTTAAAACAATTGTCGTGATTATAGTTATAATTGTTCTTAAATCTATTAATTTAGTTAATTTCTCTTTCATTAGCTTCCTCCGAATTAGCATATTCAATATCTTTTAATATATTATTTTCACATAACTTTTTAGTATATGAATTATATCCCTTTGATAAATAAATATCACAATTTTCTGCTCGTTCTACTTTCGGAATATCCCTATTCCATATGAGCGATTTTAGAGCTAATTTAGCGGTAGATTCAATTAGTTGATTTTGAGCATTCATTTCATCTAATATTTTATATCCAAAACTAAATAAGCTAACTACAAAAGTAATAATAGCAACTATTGTAGTGATAAACTTCCAATATTTTTCAATAACTGTTATAGTCTTTTCCATTTTTTTACCTGTAAATAACTAAAGCCATGCAAGTGTGAGTTTCATTTGAACATCCATGTCCCCAAACTCCTGTACCGTATAGTGCTACACCACCAGCACAAGAAGGGTCAGCAGTTTTATAACATCCGATAGGCACAACAGCTAACTGCTCTTTTAAGTCAGAAGGATAATTAGTAAAAGTAGTTATTGCACCAAAATCAATTCTGTAGCCACCAGCCTGATGTGTGTATGCAGCTGTTGGGGGCATAGCATTTTTGTAACACATAACGAACTTTATTTCTTTCATTGTTCCTTCGTATCTAGGTATTTTAGGATTTAATATGTTTCCCTCATTGTCTTTCAATACATTATTCATATAACTTCTCCTCGGCTCTTTCTTCTTCCATCATTTTTTCACTAACCAATTGCTCTTTTACAGATTCAACATCTGCAACAATTTCTTCTTCTTCATAAGTTCGTATTGCTCCGTTTAACTCTTCATCTGAACAAGTACCATAGACAATTATCTTTTTGTCCATTTCTCCTAGCTTTTCATCGATTTCTTTTTGACTATAGACACTTTGAACAAATTTTAAACTTACATCACCACCATTAAGTTCTATTTTTATATCGTCAGAACTTACCAACGTTTTTGCCATTTTATGTCTCCTTATTATTCATTATTTCTTTTATATACTCTTCAATAGGAACTCCAAAAATTTGAACTCTTCCACCCTTTGATTCATCATAAGCACTACCTATTGATACACAATTACCATAAAAAGCAATTGCTGGGCTTCCTGCTGAAAGAATAGTATCATTAGTTAAATTTTTAGTTAATTCATCATTAATAACTATTTCTATTATAAAGTTCTCATCTAAGCTAAATCCACTTGCTTCTAAATCTCCAGCAATTTGCATTTCGCAAGAGAAATCATTTCCTTCTATGACGGGTTTAAGTTCTGTAATTCCTACTTTATATTCACTTTCAAAAGACTTTTTGAATCTGTATGAAACCTCAATATGATTATTTTTTAAACCAAAATTTCCGTTCCAAAACTTACCTTTAAATTTTAAAATAACATCTTCAGTAGTATCTCCTATACGTTCTGCAGAAATTTCTGTAAGATAAGGTTTTTGATATTCTATAAAGTCATTTTTATCTACTTTCTTTTCTTTGTAAGAAGAATTACCTCTACTATCGTAAACTGTTAAAATCATTGTAGAAGTAGTTATATTATTAAGAGTTAACTCATTTTTATAGTTAGTATCTTCTACAAAATTAGAGCCATTTGATAATCTATACTTTGAAATAGTAGATTTTTTTAATGGAGTTGCTTCATTACTAATAGTTGCTGTAACATTTGAATATTCGTTTATAAACTTTTTATCGCTACCAGTGAGGGCAACAGTTATCGGATTAGTATCACAGTAACTCCATTCCCCTAAAATAGGATTAGCATTAACTATAGACATCACTCTATCGTGATAAGACCAATAATTTTCTGCAGTACCACCAATACACGTCGCTAAAGTAAAACGAACATTCATTGTATTGCCTGTACATTTTTCCCTTAATAAATCTCTTTCTTCATCAGTTAAGTTAAAAGTATATGATCCTGTATTTGGAATGTTATCACGTCTTATACTTGTCCCACCAAATTCAAGCCTAGCATTAATTCTAAAAGCGCCAGGATTATTAAAATAAATTGTAGGGTTTTGTTCATCATTAAAATTAGAAGAACCTGTAATGTTGGCTTGTCGTGGAATATCAGGTAATGTTAAAATCCCACCACAATTTACACTTGTATAAGTTGTACTTAAACTAGCGCCTATATAAGCACTAAACTTTCCTTGAGCATTATGAGCAAAATTGAAATCACGATAAACAACTGTATAATCTCCTCTTGAATAATAAGTGCCAATTGGTTGCAAACCGCTAGTATGAACAGAAGCTGAACCTCTAGTCCAATTAATATAAGCATTTGTAATATGTAAAATACCATATAACCTAACTCTCGTATAATTACCAGCAATATTTCTTCCAATAATATCATAAGCTAGTTCATAACTACCACCAATGATTCCACCGATTCCGATTCTTGTTGCCATTAATTATTTCCTTTTATACATCATTCTCTATTCCAGTCAGCCAAGTTTGTCTGTTCACGTGTACAATTAAAAGTCCTGATACCTGAGAAATACCTTTAGAATGAAAATCATTAGTTATAATTCCTTTGTCTGTAAATTCACTAATCAATTCATTGGTATTTTTGTTTAAAATTCTTGTACCGTCAGCATTTGCTTTAAATTTAGTATTCATTGCTGTGGATTCTATTTCAATACCTTGTCCAATTCTCACAGTTTCAGTTGTAGTTTCATTTATATTGTGAGAATAAGGTTGTAATACGTCACCTGTATTACCCATTAAATTACAAATATAACAACTTGTATCACTATCAGATTTAAATGTAATTTTTAAAGTATTATCTTTTACTTCTACAGTTCTAAAAAATTCATAGTATTGATTAAGGTCTTCTTCTTCATTTAAAACGTAAATTTCTTCATCATTATAAAGTAATAGTTCATCTTCATACATCAATTTTAAGTTATCATTGTCAGCATACAAATCATATTCAACATCATTAATAACTACAGATGTTGTTGATAAAATTTTTAATTTTCTATACAAAAATCCGACCGTATAAATACCATTTTTCAAATTAGTAACAATTTGAGTATGTTCACCTTTGTTTAAAAGCCAACATGACAATTCTCCAGTTGCTCTTTGCACATCTGTATTAGTAAAAGGTTCTGCAGTAGTTTGACCCCAGTAATCTTTATCAAACATTCCTATTGAATTCATAAAAATATTGTTTCCGCTGGTCTCTTTTAAAGTAAATTCAGAACCGTTTATACTTTGTTTTAAGTTATATAATTCATCAGATATTAACTGTTTGTCTCCGTTTTCATCATAGTAGTATTTATTCTCTTCAACACTAACATTCAAATCACTTACACTTTGTGTAACATTTGAAAGTTTATCTCCTTGCTCATTAACTTCTTCAATAACATCTGTAAGCTGTCCATTTATTTTGTCGCAAGTTCTTTCTACTTTTCTAAATTTGCTAACAAAATCTTGCTTATTTTTCATGGCTGTTTCTGTTTTAGTTAATGCTGGTGATTCAATTATACTCGTAAAAGTACCATCATAAGTAAAAGTATGAGTTAATACATAAGTATCAAAGTACGTACCGTCACTATCTTGTACTTTTATTTTATTACCTCTTTTTAAATATGGCATACCTGTATAAGAAGTAATTTTGCAATCTACATAAGTAAAACCTTTTATTCTTTCAAAGATATTATCTATTGCTTGTGTTCTTAAAGATTCGGTATTAAGAAAATAGTTACCTATTATTGATATTTCACATTCTCCATTTTTTGTTATTGATTCTGTATCTTCTCTAGTAACATTTTCTCCATCTATTACACCATCTTTTATAACTAATCTATTAACAGGTCCAAAAGTATGATTCTTTTCTAAACTTGAATAATCTTTTTTATCAATAGTATCTGAATATTCCTCATCAAACCAAATTAAATCAATTTCATCTGTATCTAAATCTATATCCATAAAAGAACAAGCACACTGTGCGATATTTTGTAAAACAACTCTTCTACTCTCATTATTTGTAAAAGGATTTCCTTCGATTACAATATTGCTATTCATAAATTCAGTTTTTTTAGGTGTTAGCCCTATTTGCTTACAAACATCTATATAAAAGTCTGCTATTGTCCAATCGGTTTCTTTTTCAATAGAACACACATATACTTCTTCTAGTTTATTAGAAAAATCTAAACCTTTATATTCACCATTTAAAGCCGTTTCCTCGTTAGTTGCGTCTTTTATGACGTATTTACCAAGCCTTATATATTCGTCGCTAGAATCGTCGTATTTTAGCCCTACAGAAGGTATAATGATGGTATCTGTTAAATTGTAATTACTTCGTGTCTTTAAATTTATAGATTTAGAGTTAGTATTACCTATGATAGTCCCATTAGAGATACAACTATCGACAATTTCAAAACTTGCTAAAGTATCTGCATTAGTAATAGTTTCAGTTCCTAAATCAACCTTACCTAGTTTATTTTTATATGCTGGTTCTTTACTAATTTTTTTAAATTTATCCGTCATTATCTAACCTACAATTCTATTAATGCTTGTGAGACTTTAGCAAATAATAAACTTCCACCATAAGGCTGTTGCCATTCTACAGCTCTATCACCTCTATAACATGAAATTGTATGCATTGATTTTGTAAATGGATTTAAAAATTCTACTGTCATAGTTGGAGATTTTCTTATAGTAGAAAAGAAATCTACTACCTCATCATCTGTCATAGGTCTTGTTACTAAATCAAGTCTATACTTATCATTTATTACATTTAAAATCATATCTCCATTTGCATTAGTGACTTCACGACCACTGTTTTTGGAAACATCATACCAACCCACTTTTGAGCCAGTGGCAAGGTAGTTAGATAAATCCTTGCCATTGACTTTTACAAAAGTTAAATTTAATGCATTGTGCTTATTTGTATTTATATATGCCATTAAAACACCCTTACTGGACTTTCTCCCGTTCTATCATAAATGTCATTTATTCCATCTATTGCTGTTTCTACAATAAATCCTTTATCTGCTCTTACATCAACTTGTACGTTTGATGTTCCACCGTAAGCTTGCATTACTTCTGCCATACCTTCTTTGACAGCATATTTTATACCATCTGTGATTTGTTGATTATTAGCAACTACACTTTTACCATTACTGAACTTACCTGCAATTTCTCCACGATTCATATAGAAAGGTCCTTCTTCAGGGAAACCACCATTTGCATAAGCGATTTTTTCAGGACAAATTAATTTTGTTTCAGCTCTTTTATTAGATTTTTGAATATCATCAATAAGAGAATTATACTTACTTCTAAATTTCGAATCATCCATACCAAATTGCACAGTGAATTTTTTATTACCAAGTTTTTTCAATGTTTCGGTATATGTATTTGTTTTTTCCTCAGTGGTAGAAATTTCTGTTTGCAATTTCTTCATCAACTTATTGTTGTTTTCTTCTAATTTTTTTGTAGTTTTATTACTACTGGTATTAGTTTCGTCAGTTAATTTTTTTAGACTGTCAATATCATTTTTTGCATATAAAGTATAAGCATCATTATATTTCTTTTTCTTAGTAGAAGTAGTATCAACTGCTTTCTGATAGTTTTCTTCTGCAGTTTTTAATTCTTGCTTTATACCTTTCAATTTTTCTTCTTTTTCTCGTTGAGAATCATTGCTTTTTAAAATTTTTTCAAGTTTTTCATTAGTTGTTTCTAAAGTTTTGTTGTAAGTATCTTCTGCTTGTATTTGTCTTTGGATTGCAGCTTGATATTCTTCAGCATACGCATTTAAAACAATTTCTGCTTTCTTTTGTTCAATAACTTTTCCTATTTGACTTTTTACTTCTCCATAGGAATTTATAAGTTGTCCATTGTTATAAATAGCACCATTTATAAGTTCAAACTCAGTTCCAAAAGCACTATTTAATTGTGTTAAAATAATGTTTACTCTATCTTCATATCCTGCTTTTACTTTTCCATTTACGTCAACTAATGAGAATAATTCGTTTGCTAGTTCTTGTGAATTACTGATTTCTAATAAATTAGCTTCCATGCTGTTTTGAATCGAAGTTACTCTTTCTTGATAAGAAGTATTAACTTGATTAATTCTTTCATTTAATGCTTCAAGTTCTAATTTATTAGCTTCAATAAATTCATTAAGACCTCCACTAGCTTCACTGTAGCTTTGGATTCCAACGACTAATGAGCCAATTGCTCCAGCACAAGCTCCAATAGCTGTTCCCCATCCAGGCAATATGCTAGTACCAATCATAGCACCACTTGCTATACTTCCTAGACCACTAGCTACACTTGCTGAAACATTGCCTAAGTTCGCACCGTTGGTGGCTATATCAGACATTGCTGTAGATAATCCACTTAAAGATGCTACTGCTCCACCAATTCCAAGCAGTGAAGTCTTAAATTTATCTATACTACTTGTTGTATTGCTCCATGTTTTTAATCCATTAGATAACTTTGTTGATAAATCAGAAATATGTTTTGGCACATCTTTTAATTTACTTACAAGATTTGAGAAAGAAGTTTTTAAAGTGTTGATAACTCCACCGTTGTCTTTTATCTTTTTACTAAGATTTTCAAAGGCAGTTTTTAAATTTTTTGTTTGTTTTTCTCCATTTACTTCTTTTAAAATCATTGCATCCAATTTCGTTGTGAATTTTCCTGATTGTGTTGATGCATTTTTTATTGATGAGACCAGTTTAGAAACTGGATTAAATAAATTTGAAATAGCTGGTTTTAACTTTAATAAAATTTTTGTTAATCCTGTTGGTTTAGAATCCCCTAAAATTTCTGTTACTTTATTTCCATCTGCAAAAAGGATTTGTAAACTTTTTGGCAACATTCCTAAAACTGTATTTAATAAACCACCATTGTTTTTAGCAAGTACGAAAGCTGTACTTAAAGCAGTTATTGTACTAGCAACTTTATTTTTTGAAATTAAATCTAAAACTGCATTAAAGCTTTGAAGTGTTCCTACTATAGCTCCTCCAGTCCAACTTGCAATTGGTTTTAAAAAGCTATTCCATAAAAAGTCAACTGTAGGTGACATAACTTCAATAGTATTATTTAGAATATCTAAAGCATTAGCTAACATATCAACAAATTCAGGTACTGTTTTACCAATTGTAAAACTTTCTAATGGCACTAATACTTCTTTATAAAACCAAAGTAGACCTTCTCCTATGTGTATAGTAAAAGGAGCTAGCGCTTTATAAAAGCCATTTAGTTTAGAGTTTAAATTTGCCCAATTTGTTTTCATAATTCCATTAGCTGTAATATCAACAAATTCAGGAAGTCCTTTCCCTAAAGTCCATTTCGCAACAGGTTTTAAGAAATTATTATAAAAATTAATTAAATTATCAAAAGAATACTTACCTAATACATCTAAAGCCTTACCTAGATTTTTACAAGACTTAATTAAGTTATCGTATGCACTTCCAAGTTTCCATACTCCTTCTTCTGCATCATAAGTAAACCCTAGCCAACGCATTATTTGGTCTGCAATTTGTTGGGCTTTAAGTCTAACTTTATCAAGACCATTATCATAACCTTTTAAAGCATCAAGTAAGGCTTGATTGATACCACCAACAGAACCTCCACCGGAACCACTACCACTACCTGTATCATTATCTTTTTGTTCATTGATATTGTTTATTTGGTCGAAACCTAAAGTTTCTCTTTTTAGTTCTTTTAATTTTTTAGCTGTTTTTCCTGCATTATCTCCAGCTGTTGCCAAAGAATCACCAAAATCATCTGTTACAGCACCAGCACTTGCAATACCTGTGTTATAATCTTTAGTTTTTATTCCAAATAAACTAGCTATAGCTTGAGCTACCTGTTTAACTACAATTACAATTGTATTCGCAAATGTAAGAAATTTTTGTAAAGGTGCAAGTAAAAGATTACCTAAAGCAACACCCAACATATTAATTTGGTTTGTAAATACTTTCAACTGGTTAGCAGGAGATTCAATAGTATTAGCAAAGTCACCATGAGCAACACTAGCTTGATCTAAAACAGTTAAATATCTAAGTATTTGTTTTTCTGCTTGAGACATATCTCTTATTTCTAAATTGCTAAGTTCTGAATTCGTTGCTTTTAATCCGTCCAAAGTTTTTTGTAAAGATGCCTCTGTTATATCTAAACCGTAAGAACGTAAAGGCTTTGTCTGACCTGCAAAAATACCAGCTCTTAAAGCTTCGGCTGTATCCTCTTGATTTTGATTAAATAAAGAAGACAAATCATAAGTAAGTTTAGTTGAATTCTCACTCATGATATTAGCATACTTATCTGCAATACCTTGAGATTCAGCCATAGATTGATATAAACCTTGGAAATACATAGATTCCGTTCTATTTGCACCAAAGTTTTTCTCTAATTTTTCTTGGAAAGAAGTTGCTTGTTTCCCTACTGTACTAAAAGTAGTTTCGCCATTCTTCTCTATATTTTTAAAAACAACATTAAATAAGTTTAAACTTTCACTATAATCAATAGCTTTTGTTGTAAAATTACTTATATTCTTTGCTAAGGAAATAATAGCAGTTGCTGAAAATGCTGATTTTATTACTTCTCTTAAATTAGCAAAAGAATTACTTGCTTTTTCAGTTTCATTTTTTACATCTGTTACACTTTGTGAAAGACCCCTTAATTGACCATTCCCATCTATTCTTTGAATAGTTCTAATAAGTTTATTACCTTTCTTTTCAACAGATGATATTGTTTTAGAAATCAAATTTCCTTGTTTATCAAATATATTTCCAACTCTAGTAACTTCATTACCAGTACCGGAAAGTGTCTTTTTTAAATTATTTAAATTAGCATTGGCTTGTTGTATATTAGCTGTTGCTGTTATCTTTAATTCGTTGTTCATTTTTCTTGCCTCCAAGCAATTTCTCTACTTTTTTTGCTCTTTTTTTAAGTTGTATTTCGAGAAGATTTTGCTTTGGAGTTTCTTCTTGTTTGTTCTCTTTATTACCTTCTAAGTCATAAGGTTTATCTCTATATTTGGCAGAACTGTTACCAAAAGCTTGTGATAGCGCAACCGATATTGCTTCACAGAAATAAGCACCTTGCAACCATGCTCTCTCATTAAAAAGACTGTTTTCTCTTCTTTTCTTTTCTATATAAGAAAAACGGTATGCCCAGAAAAGATCGGGGTCTTCTTCCCAAAACTCTTTTGTTGACATACCGTATTCAAGTGCGTTTGGTAATAAATCTTTAAAATAATCAGTTAACGAAGTATATTCTTTTTTTGCTTCACTTTTATCTATGCCTTGACTATCTTCGCTTTTTTCTTTTTCTTCTTTGAGCTTGTATCGGCTGGGGCATTGACAAAATTTGCATATTCCTCGCTTAAAAACTCTAATACTTCTTGTATATCTCCATTTTCCTCTTGATATTTTTCTAAAAGTTCAATAGATTTATCTAGAGTTACAGTAGGATGATTTTTTACAAAACCACCATACCAAAGAATATCAGAATATGTAATTGGCTTTTCTATGAAATTTTGAAAATTAAATCCCCTTGTTTCTATCTCTTTTACTGCTTGTCTAGTAAGACATAAGTTATATTCTTTATCACCTATTTCAATAGTACATATACGCATTTTTCTTTCTCCCTTAAATTACTTACTTTGATTAATTATTAAATTATTCGCCTTGTATTAAAGAGTCTACTTCAGTCTTTTCTTTCCATACAATATCACTTGCAACTACGTGGAAAGTAGCTTCAACAGCAGAGCCTCTTGATACTTCATTAATCCAAGTTTGAGCAGTTCCTGTGATTACATATCCTGAACCGTCTTGGAATTTAACTAAGAACTCATGTTCTCCACCGTCACAACTTTCTTTTGCTTTCTTAAAGTTTGCTTCTGTATAGTTATAATTGAAATCTTGGTCAGGAGTATCAGGTCTATCTGCTATATATTGTTTTATAGCACTTTTTAAAGTTGTTACTTCAATAGTACCACCGGCACTACCTTCTGCTGGAGCTGAAGTTATTTCTAAAAATTCTTCAAACTTTTCTGCTGTTTTTCTATATAGGACTGTTCCAACATCACTTTGAGCAATTATGTTTTGTTCCATTAATAAACTAAATTCCTTTTTATTTCACTAATACGGATAAATAATTAATCTATCTTTATATTTAGTATCCAAAGTACAATCAACATGAATTAAAGTTCTGTCAACAGAACTATCAATGTTAGTTGCATTCGGATTAACTGTTATGTTCATTCTATATTTTTCTGTAAAATACTTTTCTATTAAATCACTTACTTCTTTGCATACTGTTTTACCAGCTATTCCTTTTTCACTTAATGAATATACATTTATTTCTAAAGAAAAAGCATATTTATAATCTGTATATTTTAAAGTAGTAAAACTACCAGTCTTTGTTAAATCTTTTATAGTTACTAGAGGAAATAACTTATTTTCAGGTTCTTTTTTAGAAATGTAGGGATTATACTTAGAATTAGAAGAAATATATTCTTTTAAATCATTAAATATAAAGTCATAAAATTTTTGTATTTCTTTTAACATTAATAGACTTTGTTAGTTGACTTATGAATTTCTACACTTATTGTAGAATTTACATATTTTTTTATTTCATTAAATGTATTATAGAACATACTTCCAGACGGCAACCCTTTAGTCCAACCGTAAGTACCATCTTTTTTAGGATATATCCAACCCTCTTCGCCATGCTTATTTATATCATATTGCCAACTTGCAAATTCTGATGTTGGACTAGGATGTGGATTTTGACTACCTACTATACCTGTTCCCATCTCTTTAAAAATGATTACCTCATCATTTGTAGATACAGTGCCAGTTTTATTAATAGGATCATAACTCATCTTTATATTTCCTAAATGATTTGATAAGTTATTTGCATTACAGTATTGACATACAATATTATAAGCAATTTCTGTAAGTTTTTTTATCCCATCATCTACACCTTTAGACATAGCTTTTTGGTATGATTCTACAAATTTAATTACTTCGTCAACATTACTCTCCATCTTGTTCTTCCTTTAAATTTTCTTCTACATTTTGATTAGTTTTTTCTTGTTTTTGTTTTTTCTTAGGTTTTTCTTCTTCGAGTTTAGTCTCTAACTTCCATCCTGCTTTCACATACATATCAATATCTTGTTTATTATACGTAGCTAATCGCATTTTACCTTTTGTTAGTTCAAACATTACATTCCTACTTTCCGGTTAATCTTTCAAAGTAAATGATTATTCTTTTATTTTGATTTCTAGGAGGATATATTCGATAATTTGCATTATCGCCATTTTTATTTTCCCCTGAAGGAGTTACATCATCTAAATAAGCTAAATCGTTTTCTTTAAATTGCCCTTTATACGATATAGGAATAACAGCTTTCTGTATCATATTTGCCTTTTCACCGAATTCCAATAAGTCTACGTCAGCACTGATGGGCTGTACATTAAATTCGTATTTTCTAGGTTTCTCATACGTTACAATTTGATTTCCATAATCGTCATAATCTAAAGAAGCTTTACTCGCTATATAAATTTCTTTTTTCCAATTCATTATTTAGGTACTCCCGCTTTTGGAGTTAATTCAAGCATTAAATCTTTAGAAATATAATCACTTGCTCGTTGCCATGAAAGACTATTTTCTGCATAAGCAGTAAAGCCGTCTGTTTCGGCAAGTTTACTCAATTCATAAGCACATCTTACTATCCAATTTTCTTCTATACGAGCAGGAAGTTCAGTTATTTCTAAATCAAAAGGATAGAGTGCACCTAAAGCAATATATTTAGCATCTTTAAGATAAATTTTTAACAACTCATCTTTTGAAGTATCAGAAACATCTCCTAAAACTTTTAATCTTAATTCTTTTAATTGAGTTTCTTCCATTTAAGTACACTCCTTACTTTTTATTCTGTTTGCAAATCAACTTCAGTTAAAGTAAGTGTTTTTGTTTCTTTTCCCTCACTTGTAATTTCAATAGTATTATCCTTGTTGTGAACTTGGAATACTATTAATCCATCTTTTTCATCAACTGCAACAGGTTTCTTTAATTTAGCACCTGTACCTTTTAACTCACACTTAACTGTACCTTTTGCTTGCCCTTTAGCCTCCTCAAAGTACAAAGGTATAAAGTTTCCAGTGCCGTCAGTTTTAGAAAATTCAGTCCAATTTTCTACCAATTTTAAGTTACCTGTCACTTTACCAGTGTCGTCAATGCTTAAATTCTCACATAAATCTTGAACTGTCTTTTCACCTAAATTCAATGATGTTTCAGCACTTGGAATACTTACCTTGATTTTAGCTTTTTCGGGCTCACTAGGGTGTATAATCGTTATCTTTAGAAACGATTTTTACAGCATCTTGGTCTTTTTCTAAGAAAACACCATAATGTATATCAGCATTACATTTTGTAATTTTTTTGTCGATATCTCTAGCTCTTTCAGGCATAATATCTCTTTTTATTTCTATTGTTAAAGGCTTTCCTTTAATTAAATAGTTATTATACTTACCTTCTTCACTCTTTATTTTATTAGATACAACAATATCGCAACCTAAAATTTGTCCTAAAGAACCAGTAATCATCATTTCAGCTTTAATTTCACTTGCTGGTATAAAGTTTTCGTCGTGTCTGATATCTTTAACTTGTTTAGGATTGATTATTAAAGTCATATCACTTGTGTCTAAATCTTCTAGCCATTTTTCTTGTGCTAGTTCAACTAATTTAGCACCTATGCTTTCACTACCGTCACCAACAGTCATTGGAGCACCTATTTGACTAAGCACTGTTTGACAATCGTTATCTACTTTTTGAGCAATAGCCATTCTAATTTGTTTTACTGCTTCACCTTCAACGTCTCCTACAGAGTTTAAAACAGCTTCATCAGTTAACTGTACTCCACGACCAGCTTTCTTGATAGTCATTTCAGTAGTTACTTGTGTTAACTTACCATAGCTAATATCATTTCCCTCTGTAAATTCTTCTGCGTCTCCTATGTAGGTATATTTCCATCTTTTTACTTTATCCCCTGCTGTACCTCTTAATGTGTACATTACTTTTGCAAATGGTGTAAATTTAATATCATCTACTAGCTTAGTTATGATTTCAGGACCTACTACTTCAGGTACAAATAAACTAGCAATTTTTGTTGCATTATCCATTAATTAATTTTTCAATTCCGTTTCTTTTTACTATTCACTTGAACTTATTTCAGACATTAATTGATTATATTGTTCCTTATCTGTACTAAATAATTTCTTTTTATCTGAATAAGACATTCTTAAGAAATCCTCTTTTGTTACTTTCTCAGGTTCGTTTGGTTGAGATTTCACGTCCGGCTTTGGTGTATTACTAAGTAAATCGCTTTCGATAGTTTTTTTAGTATCTTCTACTTGTGTTTTTAAAATATCTGCAAAACTATTGGCTAACTCTAAAGTAGTCTCTTCATTATCACTAACCACTTTTCCTAATAGTTCTTCAATCTTATCATCATCAATATTCGCATTTTTAAAAACTTCTCTTGCTTTTACTTTGTTAAGTTCAACAGATAACTCTTTTTTTTGTTTTTCAAATTCTGCTTGTTCCTTTGCTCTTTTTTCTTCATCTGTCATATTTTGAGTTCTTACATTTTCAAGTTCTAACTCAATTTCAGTTTTTTCTGCTTGAACATTTTTTAATCTTTCGGAAATATCATTATACTTATTTTTTGGAACTGTAAGCAAAGCTATTTCTTTAGCAATAGTATCAGTTGTACCATCAACGTCTTCAATTCCTAATCCTTCTAATATTTCTTTGATTTTATCTTTCATTTATCCCTTTCCACTCTACTATTTTATAGTCTTTATTGACTGTTGAGTGCCGTACTCTTTATGCTCGGTACGAAGAGCATTACTAATAAATTTGGAGTATCTTATAGGAGTTGCACCTATAATCATAGTTTTGCAAACTATTGCCTTACTATTTGGCTAAAGATACATGGCTGTCGTTCCTAGATTCGAACTAGGGCTTATCAGATCCAAAGTCTGATGCCTTACCGCTTGGCTAAACGACAATTTGGTTCTCTGTATCAGATTCGAACTGATGATATGCGATAGAAAGTCGCATGACTTAACCTCTTGTCTAACAGAGCAAAATCATTGGTCTGATGTAAAGGATTTGAACCTCTAATCTCTTGTTCCCAAAACAAGTGCCTTACCAAATTAGGCTAACATCAGATGGAGAGATATATCAGAGTTGAACTGACACTTTTAGTTTGGAAGACTAATATTCTACCATTAAATTAATATCTCATTGGCAAGCCGACTAAGATTCGAACTTAGATTGATGGTTTTGGAGACCATTGTGTTACCATTACACTATCAACTTATATAGTAAGAAAGACGCATCTCTCTTACTTAGGTGTTGTCCGAAGACGACCACCGCAATTCCTTAATTAATATTTTGTTTCTGTTTATCAAAAACTTCCGAAGTTAAACTAGAATTACTATCTCCTGTCTCTTTATTTTGTTGTCCAGTTTCTTGTCCATTTTGTGGTCCATTTATAGCTGGTTCCTTTTCTTCTTTCCAAAGACTATCCCCAAAATACTCTTTAGATTTATAATAAGTTTCGTTAGGGTCACTAAATAAACCACTTACCGTCATTGCTATATCCGGAGCAATTTGAGCTTGTTTTAAATTAAGTAAAGACTGTGCCTTAACAAGTAAGTTATCAGATTTGTTTCTTGTAAATTTAATATCAACATCTTTTAAAGTTAATTTACTGATTCCACTTGCAACACTTTTTTTACAAATATCTAAAATAAGTTTTAATTCTTCTCTAGCAGTCTTTTTAAAAGCATTTTCATCTTGTTTAGCTCTTTCATCTGCCATAGTCCAACCTTCTCCAAGTAAACGAGCTTGTCCAGTATCTCCACCACTAGCTTTATCGTTTTTAGAAGGTATTCCTACTATTGTTAACATTTGATTATAGATTCTATCATAGTAAACTTTTGTATCTGCATGGGACATATCATTTATTAATAGTTTTACATCTGCTGGGGTTTGTGGATTTTCCGTTTTTACCTTAACTGCACCCAATTCCATTAATTCTTTAAATGTTTCTGCATCAACATCATTATTTACAAATACAACTAAACTTTGAACAAATTGTTCTATTGCGTCCATGTCGTTTGAATCAATATTATTTAAAGTATCTAGTAAAGCTTTTACAATTTCAATAATGCCTAATCTTGATTTATTTAATTGATATTCAAATATAGGTATTCTTCCTAATAAATGTTTACTTATAAACTTAACATCAAACTTAGCATTATCTCCATTAAAAGAATAAACTTTGTCTTTTGTATAAATAGTGCCAGTTTTTATACCATCTTCTTTTGTAAAGTATGTAACACCAAACAGAGGCTTATTTCCTAATCCATTGTTATATACAATAAAAGCATTACGTGGATCCATATTATATATGCTAAATGGACTTTCTTCATTTTCTTTTTCTGGAATAATCATTCTTGGAGCTATTCCACCAATATAAAGCCATTCTGCTAAATCACTATCTTTAACTTGTTTATCCTCTGCTAACATATAACTATTTAAAACTAACACTTCATCATTTGCCCTATCCCCACGTTGAACATATTGAATAGGTTCTCCAAAAACATAACCTTTTTTGAATTCAACAATGAAATAAGCATTATTTTCTAAAACTTTATTATTTATATTTTCTCGAACTACTTTTTCTTTATTTAAAATAGTTTGTTTTCCTTTGTAATAATCATATAGGTAATTTATATCACTTACATTTTTTTCGTGTATATAAAACTTATCTGTTAATATTTTTGCAATGGTTTCTTCATTTAATTCATCTTCTGTATAATCAGACAATATAATTTGTCTACCATAGAGATTTTTTTCAGGATTAACGTTTGTTACAAAGTCTTCCATTATCTCACTCCTGATTATTCCTAAATAAAAAAGGAACATAACTATTCAACTAATCATTAAATGACTGTTGGTAGTTATGCTCCACACCAAAGCAAAGCGATAATACGAGGGATTATCATATTATCGCTTTATATAAATCATAAAAATTAAAGATTGTCAACTTTTGCTTGTTCTCTAAATTCCAAATTCTCTTCTATCCACAGGAATAGGCTTGCTTATCCTTCCTCTCTTCATAATAGTTTCACTTGTAAACAACGCAATGGAATCATTAGCGTCATCATGTTTGTTTTTAAAATCAAAAGAATATGTAGTAAAATCTTTCATAAATCTTCCATAATCTGTATTAGGATTATAATCAGATTTGTTTTTGAATAAAATCATACGTTTAGCTACATCTCTTGTATCTCCTATACGTTGTTCCTTATTCTTTGTATTAAATTTTTCTCTTATTATACAAAATAAATATCCTTTTTCTTTTAATCTATCTTCAAGTAATGTTTTTAAAGATGTATCTGTATTATTTTCAATAACAAAATCAGTAATATTGTAATCGATTATTTTTCTGACTATATCATCATAAAGAGACGTCATAGGTTTCCTTTTAAATAAACAATCTACTAAGTAAAATTTACCGTCGTCACTTGGTACAAAAATTGGCATAGAGGCATTATCCCCACCTTTTCGTGGTGTATCAAGTGAAGCAAAACAATAATCTGCATAAGCAGGACTACCATCATCATTTAATGGCAATTTATCGTAATGTTCCAATAGCTCATCTGCAAATTCTAATCCACTTGGGGCAATTGGGTCTTGTTGATAAACACATTGAAATAAGTATGAGTCAGTTGTATCTCTTATTTCCCTTGCTTCTTCCGTAGAATAAACATTTGAGCAAGTACTCTCATCGTTTTCATCGAGTAAAGGAACTCTTATAACAATTGTAGAACCATCTTCACTTTCGCAAGTGTATTTAAATTTTTTACTGGGGACTAATGGAGATATTTTTTCTCTGTCTTCTCTTACCCTATTTAAAATATCTTCAGGAGACCACATTGTTCCTAAAAATATATATTTTGTTTTATTACCGTCTTTTCTGTTAAACCATTCTGTTTTCCATTTATCATAATAGTCTTGATGGATTTTGCTGTTGGATGCTTCTTCCGCTCCCTTTGTCATATCGTCAAATATAATAGCTTTATTAGCACGAACACCTGTAGTACCACCATCTCTAGTTCTAGATATGTGAGAAGTAAGTACATCGGCATTTTTGATTTTCCAATCCGATTCTTTTTCTTTTTCGAAAGGTTTACCTTTGTAAATTTTAAATTGTGGAAAAACATCTGAAAAATTTGGAGATGCAATTATATCTTTTATACTTCGACTAAATCCAAGTACTAATTCTTCGTTATATGAAAGTCTCAAAACAGAGTTATTTATACTTCGTCCAAAAACCCAAGCAGTATAATAATTAGCACAAAATGATTTTCCAGCCGATGGAAAGAAAGAAGCAATAACATACTTCAAATTATTGTCTGTATCTAATCTGTTTAAAGCATCTATAAAAGGAAGTAAAATGTCACGTCTATTAGCAAGTACTCTATTAGATTTATCAAACTCCATATAATCTATAAAACACTCTAAATCTCTTTTTCCACAAAAAGCATATAATCTTTTGTAGTAATCAAAAAAATCAGACATATATTGTTCTTCACAATCATCAATTAAATTTTCAAATAATGGTATAAGTCTTTTTTTGGCAAATTTGGTAGCAACCAATTCATCATCTTGAAACCATGTTTCTAAAACCTGCATTGTATTACTACACCATTTTAATTTCATACTATCCGAGTGTTTACCTTTTAACACCTTGATAATATCATTTATTGTTTCCTCGTAATAATCTTGCTTTGGCAGTCTTTTTAAAGAGATTTTATCTCCTTTTTTTATTTCTGCCATTAATAATTAATACACCTTACTTTTTTCTATTACTGTAACTAGCTTTGGTTGGTAATATCATTATAAAATAAAGAATAGCTACGGCTAATCCATGCCTAAAAGTCCAATTAAAATTTATTTTTAAAAGCCATAATATTAATTTACCAAGTATCCAAAATTCTAATGTATTTATTAAAGTACCTAAAAGCACTCCTAACAATACTAAAAACATTGATATAATTCTAGATAAACTTTTTTTCATTTTCTTACTTTCTCTTTCAATTTCTCTAATTCTTTTTTTGATAATCTATCTGCTGGCTGACTTGCTAAATTACATAAGCTATCATAGGGCATTTCTAAAGCCTTTTCCCAAATAACTAAAGTTCTAATTCCTATAGGCTTACTTTTATCATTAAGATAAAAACTTACATTTGATAAACTTGTCTTACCTTTTATTTTTGCTTCAGTTCTCACTTTGTTTATTTCTTCTGTAAATCTAGTTAATGTCCAGCCCTTTTTCTTCAATATTTTTTTGATATAATCTTCAATTGTTATCATTCAGTTTCACTCAACTCAATAAAATGATCTTCCATAGGAAAACTTGGAAAATCTCTTTTTAAATATTCTTTACCACCATCTACTGATACTTTTCCACATTTACATCTTTTATAATCATGCACTGTTTTGCTTTCTATAATATCTCCACAGTGTTTACATTGTATTTTGTTAGTAATTATTTTTCCTTTATTCATTACTATTAATCCATCTCCATTTACTATCTTTAAATTCCTCGAATAAATCTAACAAAGCCCTACTTCCCCTTAAGCAAATAAAGGGATTCATTGTGTAATAGAAAGAACGGTTATCTTTTGTTTTTTTATGTTTATGAATAATATCCTCTTCTATCAATTTTTTTATCATTTTTTTTGCTGTAACAGAACTGACACCACATATTGTTGCTATATCAGTAGAAGTTCTTATAGCACGACCGTTATTCCACTCTATTACACCATCTTGATATGATACGTATTGAAATAACTTGCACACAGGCAACATATCCTTATCAAAAAGAGATAAAGCAACATCATTTACCTTAATAAAAGCATTTTTTATCTTAACTGTTTCTGATAAATGTTTAATAGAATTTCTTCTTGTTACCTTATCTCCTTTTTCTAAAATTGCATAAGTCTGATTAGATTTGACAGTATCAATAACTGTACCATCATTGTAAGCGATAACTATACATTTTGCTTCGTCTTGCATTAATTTTCTGCTTTAAAATTATATATTGGTTTTATTATTTTAACTACACGAACAGTATCTTTGATATTGTTTATAATTTCCTGTGCAGATTTATATGCCATAGGAGCTTCATCAATAGTATTCTCATTTACAGAAGTTGAATAAATACCTTCCATAGATTTCTTGTAGTCTTCTATATTGATAAGTTCTTTTGCTTTCATTCTTGACATAATTCTTCCAGCTCCATGTGGTGCAGACTGATTCCAGTCATCATTGCCTTTGCCTATTCCAATAATACAGCCATCACGCATATTAATAGGAATTATAACTTCCTCTCCTAGTCTTGCTGAAATAGAACCCTTACGAACAATATTATCTTCAAAGTTTATATAATTGTGAACACATTGAAAATACCAAAAATCATGTTCAACATAATCTTGTGTAAAAAATGATGGTTCATTAGGTTTTTCTCTTAATCTAACACTAAAACAATCTTTATAGTATGGAACCTCAAAGTAATTGCATAATATTTGTTTAGCAATACATAAACGATTATCTTTAGCAAATTCTTGGCATAGATTCATATCATGTAAATAATCTTCTCTATCTTTTCCTTCTAGATAACATAAATCCTTAGGAAGTTTAGTTTTGCCATAATATTTTTTATCTATTTCAATTAATGCATTTTCGATTTCTTTTTGTTTTCCTTGTTTTCTATATTCTTTAATAATTTTATTTTTTTCTTCTTGCATTTCTTTTTTATATGAACAATATTCTATTGCTTTTTCTTGATAAATTTCAGCAACTTGTTTTCCTAAATTTCTTGAGCCTGTATGAATTACTAAATATTTATTATTGTCTTCGTCAATATCAACCTCTATGAAGTGATTTCCACCACCTAAAGTTCCTACTGATTTTTCTAACCAATTATCTTTATTTTTTAGCTGGTCTAAACAATATAATTGTTCCATTTCCAAAAACTTATATTTTTGTTTTTCATGAACATTTCTACCGCTAGGAACAAATTCATGTATAACTTTATCAAGTTTATCTAAATCAATATCAATATTACCTAATTCAACAACTAGCATTCCACAACCAATATCAACACCAACTACATTCGGAATAACTTTATTGCCTAAATTACCAGTAAATCCTATTACACAACCTGCACCAGCATGAACATCAGGCATTATTCTGACTTTACTTTCCTTAAACGGTTCTTGTTCTAGTAACAAATTTATTTGTTCTAATGCTGTTTTTTCGATATTATTAGTAAAAATTTTTAAGTTTTTCATTATTTTAACCTTTTATACTTTTTTACACTCACAATTGTTCCATCTTTTTTTTGACATAATTGTAATGAATCATTAGGCTCACAGTACACAGCAGTGCCTTTTTTATTATCTAAGTCAACGTATTCATAGGTTCCTGAATTTAACAAAAAAACAAAATAAAAACAGCCATACAAAAATCCCAAAAAAACTAAAAATAAAACAATTATAAAAAAAATCCCAAATGCCAAATCATAAATAAATTCTTTCATTATTCTCCTCTATCAAAATGTTCTTGTAACTTTCCATTTTTCATTCTAACATATTTAGTAATATTATCTTTATAATTAACAATAAAGCCTTCCACATCACGTTTTACTTTATCACAATATTTACTATATATACTATCTAAATGTTCTTTATTCGGTAGTGCTATTAACTGCGTTACTTCTGGTACAATCCCGATATAAAACGGTATTGTTTGGTCTAAAAAAGGATAAATAAATAAGTTATGATCATAATGAATATTATATAAATTAAAATCATCATCAATATTTCCTTTTGCAAACATATAAAATCTTTTATCAAATTCATCTACAGGGTACTTTAACTTGCCCATACCAAGCCATTCACCACATAAAACAGCATTATCATGTAATTTTTCTTGTAGTTCTGCTTTGTATTCGTTAATCCACGAATATAGTCCTTTATAAAAGATATCTCTATTGGTTTCAAACTCGTCTATTGATAAAATAGTCTTTCTCTGAGCTATATAAAGTTTTCCTTTTTTCTTAAATATACATAAGTTACTTCCATCTAATTTTTCGGTTACATAAATTTTATCTCCTAAGCAGCTAAGTCTTTTAGTTTTAGGATAAATTTCTTTTTTTAACATTAAAATTCCTTTGTTTCTTTCACTATTACTATAGTCTTCAAAACATACTATATTCAGTTTTATTTACTTGTTGATAATAATAGAATCATAACTATTGTCAAATAAAAACATAAAGTTACAAACTCCATTATCAATTACTCCTTTTCTCTTTTTTTATATAAGTTCCTAAAATTTTACTGTCCCAAAATACTGTTGGCTCATATATTTTTTTTAATTCATAATGTTTAGTAAGAGCCTGATTTCGTTTGTATTTTGGAAGTGTTATATTATTTATATCTTTTTTTAATTGCCTGATTTCAGCAAGTTTTTTATTTCTTTTCTTTAATAATTTATCCAGTACATTTTTTATTACATTATATACGTTCATTAATTTATTCTCCCTTAACTATCTCCACCTCATAACCTAAAACTTTGCTTATTTCAGAAACGGTCATTTTTTTGACTTCTGTTTCTTTACGTTCATAAATAACATGTCCATCACGTTCTACTTTGATAATGTCATAATCTTTGTTATTTTCAAAGTAAGTTAAGTCATAATTGTACCATTCTGCTATAGTATCGCAATCAGAATAATTATCACTGTCTTCACCATATAAACAACCATCAGCAACAACGTATCTTTCACCATTTCTTACAGTAACAATATCAGCAAATTGTAAATCGTCTATTGTGAAATCTACTAACTGTAATTCCCAACCACGAAACCAATTATTAGGAAAACCATTTAATTCGTACCAATTTTTACCATACTCTTCTTTAGTAGTTATTATTTTTCTTTCTATATCATCAAATGGTACAGTTGTACAATGATATGCTTCAGTCATTTTTTCACTAAATCTTACTTTATCTCCTACTTTGAATTTCATTTATTTTTCACTACCTTTCTTATTATTTAACATAATTTCTACTTTTCCGTATTTATTTAATATTTCAATTAGTTTTATAAGTTCATCAAAATTAACTGTCATTATTTCCCTCCTATCTTATAACAATTATTTTCAAATTGTTCTTTAGTTAAAATTGTTTTAATATTATTTGATAACCAATATTTATTATGTGATACATTATCAATTCTAATATATTCACCTGTTATATCTTGTACTAATTCGCCATTAACATAATCTCCAACTTCAATTAAATCTATAATATTATGACTTGCTTTTATAATATCCTTTTTTAATATTGGTTCTTGGTATTTTTCAAGTTCTATCTGCAATGTTTCTTCAAAACTACTCATAACTTCGCCAATAAAAGTAATTTTATCTATCATTACATCATCATTTTTCATATAATTAGTTAAATCCTTAAATCTAACATACATACCAACTTCTAAAGATTTCATAATCCTAACTCCTCTAATGAATATTCTTTATTAGGTTCCATATTTTTGTACATTGTGTTTTCTTTAAAATATGGTAAGGTTGCAGTATCACCACCGTCCATTTCTATTGAAATAAACTCACGACTCATAACATTAGTGTTTTTTGTAATACTGTCGATTCGATTTCTAAAAGGGCTAATAACATTATTTAAATATCTTTTTTCCTCAGCAGTAAGTATTGGATCTTCTGATTCCAAAGTAATTTTGATACCACTTGGACCATAAAGACTATATAAATTGGCTAATTTTTTAATTTCATCTTCATTTAAACTATGATTGAATATAAAATTAATATGTGTATTTCCTGTTTCACAATCATTAAATAAATTTCCTACATAACCTTTTGCTTTGAACTCCATTTTTACTCCTTCTCAAAAGCAAATATATCCATTTGCTTATCTTCACATTTTTGTAAACTATTCACATATTTGATTCTCGCTTCTGCTATTGGCAAATATTCATCTGTTAATTCGATACCAATGAACTTATAATTAGCATTACGTTCTTTATTTTCGTACATTACTGCTTTACCTGTACTTCCACTACCCATAAATGGGTCTAAAATAGTTGCTCCTTTGGGTGAAACAAGTCTTACTAAATATTGCATAAGTTCTGTTGGTTTTACAGTTGGATGTATATTTTTTCTTAATGCTGAATTAGCACCATATTTTCTCGCAGTTTCACTATTACTACGAATATTTCCATCAGTAGTTTGTTTTTCTTCAAATTCATCAAGTCCTTCATCTCTATCTTTTTTACTTGCTTTTGCACAATAGAAATATCTAGAAGCACTATCATTAAATTCGTTTCTTGTATTTATTTCATAACCAAAACTTGTTTTATCACTTTTTCTTGTAGCAATAGTGTTTTCCCTATTTCCACCTTTTGTATTGGGCATACTACCACATACTTCATCAAAATCTGTTTCATCATAAGTTAAAATAACATTTGCTGGAAAACGACCATTGACAATTATATTTTCCTTTGGTTTATTTTTATCAGTTCCAAAAAACACTTCTTCATCTGTTCTTCCTCTTCTAATATATCCTGCTTGTGGATTTTTTCTTTCCTCCGTACCGACTCTACACTCATCAATATTTAAGCCACCTACACCGTTTTCGATAATATTATCTACCAAACTACCTTTAAATGGTTTTCGTGCAACTATAATTGGCTCATAAGCAGGTTTTAAACAAGTTCCCCAACCTTCCCATTCAGAATTACCTTTTGTTATATCAACGTGTCCTAATTGTTTTATTTTTTTCATATTTTTGGAAGTGTCCCAACCAGAACTATCTCCTAAAGAAGTTTTACCAATTTTTGTTTCGCTTACTTTTTTTCTTTCATTACCCATTTTTTTATCATAGTTTTTTCCAATATTCATTGACTTAGGAAACCCACTACCATACAACCACATAATACAGTCTCTTATTTCAAATCCTGCATCTTCAATTGCACACGCAATTCTGTGATAAGTTCTTGTTCCACCAAAAGCTAGTAGATACCCCCCCGGTTTTAGTATTTCAAAACATTTTTCCCAAGTTTCTTTTTGAAAAGCAATTCCAGAATTGTCCCAACCTTTATTCATAAAATTTAATTCATAAGGGGGGTCTGTTACTATACTATCTATACCATTTTCTTTTATTTGTTGTAACATATCTAGCATACTGCCTTTAAATAATTTGTAATTATCACCTTTGTTATATAAGTTCACTTACTATCTCCTTATATTTTTCTAATATACTAATAATACCTTCAATATTAGTGCCATGATATTTATTTTTTATAAGCTCTCGGTATTAAAAATAATGGCACGTTTATGTAATAACCGCAATGAGGACATGAAACGTCTCTAAAGCTATCATACTTAAAAATATTTTCCTCTTGAAAAAGAAATATACATCTGCAGTTTTTACACATTATTTTATAATATTTTTTTGAATCCTTAAATCCAAGTATTTTTTTTGACATTTATACACATCCTTTAATATTATGCTTTTGGCATTTCATAAACTATAGTCATTTGATTTAATATTTTTGATTTTACAAATAAATCAAGGTCTTGATAATTCCCGCTCTTATTATAGCTAGGAATTTCTATTTCTCCCTGTATTTCCTCTAATACTTCCAATGCCCTTTCTTTGGTTTTATAAATTCCTAATAAGCATTGGCTTTCGCTGTCTGTATATTCGTATATCATAACCGTTCCATATTCATCATCTGTTTTGTCATTATTTTCAGTTATATATATATTATCTACTTTTAATAATCTTTCTCTATCTTGACTTCTTATCCATAAATCCATATTTACACACCTCAAACATTTTACGGTATAATTTTTTTATGCTTTTTTGTTCAAATCGTATAAAAACTTTACTCTATTTTTTCTTATTTATTGTTATATATATCAACGAAAAACCCACTTTTTGGGTAGGTTTTATTATATCTATCTCTTAATACTGTTCAAGTGACCTTGTTCCATCTATTTTAGATATCATTTTGGGTACTTACCCTACACTTCGTATTTAAAAGATTTTATAAATAACATTGGTCTGTAACTTTCTATTTACTACACTTCTTAAATATCATATATTTTACTGAAAAATCACTGAAGTTTATTTGATTGTCGCCAGTTTTTACTGTTTTTTTGCTACTTTTTCGCCAGTTTTTGTATACTTTGCTTATTTGACGGCTATTTGATAGCTTTTTTGTTTATTAGAAATATTCAGAGGACTAAAAAGACCCCTATAGCATAACAAAAAATAGGGATGGGGTGGGTATTAGACCGAAAACGACCGTTTTTAGACTATGCAAAGCCTTATAAAATAAAGAAGTAAACAATTGTTATATATATTTATATTTAGAATAAAAAAAACAAAAAGATTTTTTATTTTTTTGTTAATTAAATCCATGCAAGAACTTGTAAGATATTTTAATTTTAATTTTAATTTTATTTTTATTTTTTAATATTTATTTTTAATTATTATTTTATATTTATTTATATGTAGTTATAGGCTATATAGCTATAGATATATGCATTATTATAGTAATAAATACAGTTAGTAATATAGTCTGAAATATAATAATATAATATATCGTTATTTTTATTATAATAAAATATATAAATTAGTCCGAAAGTATTGACAAAATACTGCTTTTTTGGTATAATTTAAGAGTAATAATTGATAAGGAAATTATTACGGTAGTAGTAAAAAAGGTTTTTATTCCTTAAGTTTGTAAAAAAAGGTTTTCGGGGTTCGATCGAAAGGAGGTAAAGTTATGAACTTAAGGAAAATCGTTGTAATAAGTTTAATATTAATAATTGGTATAATTTTTATAAAGTTAACAACTGCAAGAATTAACACAATAAAAAAAATAGCCGACAAGTGCGATAATTCCAACTTTTACACTTGCGACTATTACAAACTAAAGAACTTTAATAGATAAAGTTCTGCAATAAGGAATAAGCCTTTTTGCTACTTCATTATATAAAAAATGATTTTAATTGTCAATAATGGAGGAAAAGAAAAAATGAAAGATAGTTATATAATTTTAAAAGAAAAACAACAAAAGGAAATAAACGACTTGCCTATTTACTGGGCTTTTGGTGACAAGCAACTAGAAGAATTAAAACAAAAACTAAATATAAAAAATGATGATGAGTTAAAAGAAAAATGCTGTGCTATTTGTGGCGGAATAGCTTTCAAAAAAGATATAGATAAAATTCTTGATACTTTTAAAAGATTAGATGAAGAAATGCATGAAGCATATAAAAATGATGAATTTTTGCAAAAAGCTTTTGAATATGAGCTATTAAATCATGAGTATGTTATTACTTATGAAATTGAAGCAACTTTAACAGCTTTGGGAATTACACAGAAAGAATATACAGAAGACGAGAGAATAAGAAAAATTGCTAAAAAAGCAATACAAAAATACTTGAAAGAAATGGAAAAATTGGGGTGGTAAAAATGATTAATGAAAAAGAGTTAAAAGAATGGTATCATACGCATATATACGATCAATATGCAGACGATACAGATAGCCCTGCAAGTGTAACAGATATCTTAAACGGTTATACAGGTTCGTGTTATTCTCATAACGGCGAATGTTATCAATATTATAAAATTAGGGAAATGTTTGAAATGATAGATTTAGATGAATTTAACGAAGATAATGACTATTGTGTAAATATTGACTATGATAATAAATTGATAAAAATTGACGGTATCAGTAAATACGAGATAGATTTTGATACAGTAAAAAACTATAAAATACGTTATGATTTAGCGACTTATACAGAGGCAATTAACGATTATTTTGGCATTAATATTTTAGATTACAATATTAAAGAAATAGAAGATTTATTTTTTGAGCAAGGAGTAATGAAATATGTTTAAAGAATATGAAAAAATAATAGAAGAACTAAACAAAAAAGATATAACTGTTTTAGATTTGGAAGTAACAAGCGAGGTTATTTGGCAACTTGAGTTGTCAGAAAAAAATACCACAGATGAAGAAAAACAAAAAATTTTTAACTATGTAAAAAATATTTATTTAGAAACTGAAAATTTATCAGTTGAAGCAGTTGCAAGATGTATTATTGATAATTTTCAAGATATTGATAAAATGGATTATCATAAAATTATAAGAAGAACTTATGATTATATTTAAAGGAGGTATTTAATTATGTTGAATTATTTTAATTTAGTTGGTAGATTAATAAAAATTACTAAACCATCAAAACAGGACGGTAAGACTATCTCTATAATTACTTTAGCAATTCCAAGAAGTGTTAAAAATTGTGATGGTTATTATGATACTGATTTTATAGAGGTAAATTGCTTTGACAGTGTCGCAACTACTGTTTTCGATTATTGTAAAAAAGGCGACATTATTGCTATAAAAGGACGTATTCAATCAAAAACTACAGAAGAAAACGGCATTAACAAAGATTTGTTAGAGCTTATCGCTGAAAAAATATCATTTTTAACTAATGAGGTATAAAAAATGATATAATAGAAATGAGGTAATAGAAAATGAAAGAAGAATATAAAAATGAAATAATAAAATATATAAAAGACAATAATATGCAAGATGTTTTTACTGAAGAAAATTTATTTTTTCAAAAATACAATTGCAATTTATGGACGTATTTAAGGGTTTCAACAGAGAATCAAGATTTTTTTAGACAGGTTGAAGAACTATACAAATACGCAAAGAAAAAGAATATAACAATTTTTATTGATAATATTTATTTTGATAAATATACAGGAAAAAAATTAAATAGAAAAGGCTACATAGAATTAAGACAAAATTACCAGCCTAATGATTATTTATTGATTACTAATTTAAATCGTTTGGGAAGAAACTGGGACGGTGTTAGACTTGAATGGTATCATTTAAAAAGTATTGATGTTAACGTTTTAATTTCTGACCCTTCTACTTCTGAATTTTTAAGCTCTCCACTTCCTGAAGAGCCTTTAGAGGTAACCTTAAATAGAAAATATTTTCAAGAGTTAATTTTTATAAATACATTATATAAAGATTGTTTAAAAATAGAAGAAGTAAAAGAATCTACTATTAACGGACTAAAAAAAGCTAGAAAGAAAGGCAAAGAGTTAGGACGTCCGAAGGGAAAATATACAACAAAAGAAAATTTTAAAAACACTTTAAATTTAGTTATTAATGAAAACTACAGTCTTGCTGCTGCTTTACGAAAAACAAGATTCCCAAAAGCAACATATTTTGATTGGTTAAATGAGTTTAAAGACAGAAATAATACAAATGATAACAATAAAATTTTAGAATTATTAGAGAAAGGAGAAGTTTAAATGAAAGATAACGGCGGATGTTTTACAGTATTTATATGGTTGTTTTGTTTCCCTATTATGGTAATAGTTGGTCTTTTAGGGGTTTTATATGATACAGGTAAAAAATATTAGAACCAGTCAAATGGTTCTTTTTTATTTACATTATTTTAAAAGGTATTTATTTCCATTTTAAGAGGCTGTTTATTCTTTCTAATATATTTATATAAAAGCCCTATAAAACACGTTAAAATAGCCATTTTATCAGTTGAAAAACATATATAAATAATATATATAAACGTATATAAAACAAAAGAAAAAAAACACACTGTGTAAAGTAAATAAGTTAGTGTGTTTTCACAACTTTCGGATGTTTTTAATTGATTTTCCCAAAACTTCTGCATGGTGGCGGGGAAAATTTTCGAAACTTTTTCAAAACTTTTTCTAAAACTTCTGCAAAACTTTTACTTAGATTTCTTCATATTCTGCATCTATTACTTTTCCTTGTTTGATTTCTTTTAATTGATTTCTTATATCTTCTATATCTGCTTTCTTTTCATGTTTAATAACAACAGGATTTTGAGCTTCTACAAAGCCATGTGAAGCTTTCAATTCAAACATTGTAGATATTTCTCTTAATTCTCCAACCTGAGCAGATGTCAATTTTGCTCCAGTAATATATGTATCGATAACATTCATTATATTACTTTTTTCAGGATCTACTAGATAATTGTTGTAGGTTTCTGTCCCTATGCCAAGCAATAAACAGAATGAACTTTTACTAGGTGGCATTTTAACATATTTGTTTATTTCACTCATCATTTTAACATATATATTAAGAGCTATAGCAAGTTCTTGTGCTGTATAGGACTTACTACCTACCGTGGCAATATCTGACACACTTCTGCTAGTTATTACGTCAAAGATTTGTGCTGAAGTTAGTCCCCCACTTTCTCTAATTTTTGAGATTTCTTTTTCAATATATTTTGAAACTTCTTCAGCCTTTTCTCTGATTGCAGGTAATAAATTATCTTTTGTTGCTTTTTGGATATCTTTCACAATATCTTGATTTGCAACTTTTTTTGCATGAGATATTTCTTTGTTTCGTTCTCCAATAGTTTTCATTATTCCTCTTTTCCTGTTTGCAAGTCACTATATTCTTTTATATCTTGTTCTAAGGCTTCATAATATCTATCATCATCTTTTTTAAACTTCTTTAGCCATAGCCAAATGGCATAATCATCCCAGTAATAAAACTTAACTGCTGTTGGTGCTAATTCTAATTCTTTTCTATATTTCTTATTAACAAAATTAATGAATGTTATGTTCTTCTGACTTCTTGGCATTAACTATTTCTTCCGTTCCTTGTTCTAAAAAATTTATCCATTGTATTATTTCAGCAGGTATGTTTTTTAATTCTTCTTCTGGGCAACTTTTTAACTGTGTTAGTTTTAATTCATTTCTTACTTGTAGTATAATTTTCCATAATAAATCATTTTTATCATCTTTAACTTGAATTTGATTTGCTAATAACTCATTATCTTCCAGTAGTTTTTCATCAATTTCACTAACTATTCTTTGTACTATAAAGAATATGCATATCACAACCATAATTATTATCATTATGACATTATCCACTTTTAAACAACCTCTCTTTTTCTTTCAACTGTTCTGTATCTAAATAATCAGAATCGCCTAAACACCAATCAAGTGCATCCGTAATTGGTATAACATAGTTTAAAGGTAATTTATTTGTTCTTCCTAACTCGTAAAGTTCTTCCATTTTATCTACTATTTCTTTTCTTGTTCTTGTTTTATTATTCACTATATCACTACCTTTATTTTTCTTTCTTTTCCACTAAGTATAGCTTCTGTTAAAGTTGTACTCACGGGATGGTAACATTGCGTTTCTCCATAAGAGTTATCGTATTTCAAAAATGAATTAGTCATTAAATAATGCATTTCTTTAAAATTAAGTGCTTTATTACTATAATCAGGTAAATAAATACACTTCTTTGTACTCATAGGAGTATGTGTATGTCCCATTATGTAAAGGTCTGCTATTGCTATATTAGACAAGTCTACAAGTCTGTTTGCTTTACCTCCTACTCCTCTTCCACCACCTGTACCATGATTACCAAAGATAGTATATACCATAGGAGTTTTTCTTCCATAGGTTTTCTCGCCAAAGTACAAGTATAAGTACCACGACCCACTTGAATATCTATCTATTATACCTAATTGACTACATACAAGTTTTAATATATCTATGCTTGTATCTTTTTCTAATCTTCTTTCGTGATTCCCACTAGCAACAACAAGTATCTTATCTTTAATTGGTTCTAATAAACTTACTAACATTTCTACTTGTTGCATAGGAGTAATATCATTTTCATATACACTGCCTGCACTATTCTTCAATGTCATATCAATTAAATCTCCATTCAGTATAGTAAATGTATCTTCGTTATCTCGTATCTTGCATATTGCTTCCGCTAGCAAACTCTGGTCCACTTGTTTACTACCTAAATGAATATCGGATAAAGAAATTATCTTGATTTCATCAATATTCTTATAAATATCGTTTTCTTTAGTTAAATCTCTTACTATTACTTTAATTACTTTCCCCTACCTTTTCTATCAAACCAGCTTGTATTAAATCATATAATAAATCCACCTTATTATAATAATTATGTTTTTCTACTGGTTCTAATAAAAAAACTTCTTCTCTTTTCTTAAATAAAAGTCCTTCTGTAATAACTGTTTTTTTAAATTTTAATTTAAACCAAAACGAATTTCCTTCCTCTTTATCGTCAACAAACCATATTTCATTAATTTTACCATCATAAAAATCATAATAAAAAGTAGCGCCATATTTTTCTAATTCTTTTAAATCTACGTTATCTTTAATCTTCAACATATTCTATCTCCACTGTTACTTTATCTTCTTCTCCGTATAACTTACATACTAACAATGCACCTATTTGTGAATCATCTTTCCAAGCTACCCCATTAAGTGCGTCCAGTATACTTTTCGCAAGATTATCTACGTCTGGTTTTTTTAAGTGTGGTTGTCCTATAAGCTCTTTCTTCTTTGCCTTAGACAAGCTCTTAGAAGGGGCGAAATATGCCCATATAGAAACTTTTATTAAGCCTGTATATTCTTTATCATATTGACCTTTACATTGTTCTAAAAAAGCATTTCTAATCGTTTCTTCATACTCTTTTGTCGTCTTTGGTGTATAAGTAGAAACAAAATTACCTCTACGTACAAATCTTGGACGACCTTTTCCTTTTGGTTTTGTTTTTACTTCAAAATACATTAACTCATTTCTTTTTTCAATTCTTGTATTTTATTAAGAACTCCTTGTTCTGCTAAAAGGAATTGGTCATTGTGAATAGTCTTTTCATCATAAAGTATTAATGAATTACCTAGCCACTCTTCAAGTTCATCTAAAATCTCTGTGTCTGTTAATTTTCTATTTTCTGCTAATCTTGAAACACAATTTCTCTTACATCGATAGTGTTTTAAAGTTTCATTTTCTTTTTGTAATTCTTCAATAGCATTATAAATATCTTTGGGAACGTCATAATAAATTACTCCATTTATTTTTAATCTTCTAAAATCTTTATTTATTAATTCTACTTCATTCATCTTTACCACCTTTATTAACAAAGTCTAGGACTTTTTGATATATCTTTTTTGCTAGTTTATTTTTTTTTAAAGTATCTTCTAAAGCCTTTTTACAATTAAATGTAAATTGTGTTTCTTCCAAATCACTTTTTATTGTATCAATAACACCATCACACATATTTATCTTATCTTCCAAAAAAGAAATAATAAGTTGTTGTTTTTTGCTAAGCAATTTAGTAATGCAATTTTCTAAATAATCACTATAATCATTTCTTAAAACATTAACTTTTCCACAATCATTTGAAAAATCATCACATAATCTATCTTCTCTTTTATTTAAACAATAAGCACATATATATTCTTTATTATTAAAAAATTCCTTTTCATTTTCATTCATACTATCACACTTCCTTTAAAGTTTTATCAATAAATACCAAGTCCAAATAATTAGACATAAAATAACTACAATAAATAAAGTTCCTGCTATAACAACAATTACTCCACAAATTTCAAGCGCTAATTCCATTTAAATGCCTCTATTATTTTTCTTTCATTTCACTTAATTGAGCTAATATAGCTTTTATTTCTATTTCATCAATATAAAAAGGTTTTATTTTACAAAAAGGATGTTCTTCTCTATAACAACATACAGTCTTATTTTGCTTATTAAAAATTATATGGTCCGTTTCGGTTATTTTACTTTTAAAATAAGTTATTTCTTCTTCGTCATCAATTTTGAAAAAACCTAACTTTAAAAATTTTTCTTCTGCTTTCATTTTTCTCCAAATAAAAAGGCGTCTTATAAAAAACGTCTTTTCTATAAAAATTTTATTTAAATATTATATTTTTTTTGCAAAGCCCTCTATAATATTTTTAAAATTTTTAGTACCTAACGTAATTTAATATATAAATTAGTTTAATCCAAGCTTTTTTATTTTGGTTGCTGTAATGGGCTTAATTAATTTTATATTCATAACAAAGGTCTTTTTCACGTTTACCAATCGTGTGCTTTTTAGAACCATTTTCTAATAGCTATTATTTTGCTGTATGACCTTTTACTTTATCTTATTTAGAAGTAACAAAGCACTTTAATTAATCGACTTCCTATTTTAACTAATAGGGTTGGAATCGAACCAACTATCTTTTCAGTATCAATGAAACGTCTTACCACTAACGGTTTGCTGTAATGTGCTTTTATTTTATTTTTTATTCTTTTTCTTTTTATTTGTATTTCCATTTTTTAAGTGGTCTCTTATCTTTTCAAAGTGTGTTTTATATTTTGCTTCTCTTACTGGGCTAGACCCACCATGTAATCTTTTAGTCATATTATTTACCTACTTTTTTTCTGTAATCTTCAAGAATTTTATCTATATAAGTTGTCATATCAAATTTATTTTCTAACAACTTTAATATTTGCAAATTATACCCACTTAAATAAATATTTCCGTATTCATCAAACTCAGGAACCGTTTTATTTCTATCATTCAAATTCCACCAAATTATTTTTGTATCAGCACCGTGCTGTTTAAATAACTTCATAGTTTCTTCTTTGCTTTGATTAGAACCTATATCAAATTCCATATCACTTAATACTATTAAGTATTCAGGATATGTTTCTAATTTTTGTAAAAGTTTCATAACTCTAGCAAAATCCGTACTAGAACAATCTCCAGTGTACATTGACTCATACTGTTCTTTCAATGTTTTTCCCTTAATAGTCATAAGTTTAGGTCTTGAGCTAAATGATATTATCTGATTAGGCGCATAAGTTGAATGTGTAGATAGTGCATATGCTATAGACATAGCCTTTTCTAAAACATTATCTCCAAACCCCATAGAAGCCGAAGTATCAAGAATACATATAGCATTCATTTCTACTCCAAGAGTTGCATTATCAATAGTTTTTTTAGCAACTACTTCCGTATTTTCTTCTAATCCTTTTGCACTACGTGTTGTTGTTTTATAAGCATCATACACGTTTGCAGTAGAAGTGTTAATCTTTGCTTTATCTTCTTTAACTTTTTGTATATACTCATTAAATCTATCTTTAATGTCTTCTCTCGTAGAAAAACATTTCAGATACTTGTGCATTGCTAAGCTTGGTACTTTTTCAAAATCGATTTTATCTACTAAAGGATGTTTATATTCATATTCTTTGAATAATTTATTTAATGGAGTATTTTCTTTAGTTTTTGCTTCTGCATAAGAAAGTTTGTATTCAACTGTACTATCAGTTTTTATTAACTTACGATATTCCTTTTCTGATAAATTCCATTCTTGACATAAAGCCTTTGCAATTTCCTTGTCTTTTCCAGTAAGTCTAGGTGCCCACTTTTTAGCAAGTGAATCATTTTTATCTAAAAAACATTTCAGAATATTTAAATTGTAATCAGTAGGTATATTCCATAAATCATCAAATCTACCTGCTTTTACAATATCATGTGCATCTACTTTTGCAAGTTGCATTAACTTACGTCCTAAGTCACGTCTACCAAGTCCATATCTTGGATCTCTGACAAACATTGCAAATAGTTTTTCTTTATCGCTTGTACCAATTTTAACTTGGTCTAAGTGTTTTTCAAAGAATGCTGTTAAAAACATTAAATCAGTTAAGTTATTTCCAGTTGTTTTATAGGAAATATCTCCATTTTCTGTTTTCTTTTCTGATAATATTTTTTCTAATCTATTCATATTTAAAACCTCTTATTTATTTTACTTTGGTGGACAAGGATAGTTTCGAACTACCGACACATAGAGCTTCAATCTACTGCTCTGCCAACTGAGCTACTTGTCCAAATACCGTTCATTCATGGGAACGGTAGCAATTTTATTTTTCAGGAAAAATATAACCGAAAAGTTCTTTTTAATGTAATTGCAACATTAATTAGTCAAAACTTTTCAAAAACCTCAATCTCTCTTCACGTAAAGATTTACAAGAAAACGTATGCATTTTGGAAAGCATAATACCTCTATATCAATAACAAGCCATGTCCTTGCGAATATAGTCAATTTTGGTTGGGGGAAGTGGATTCGAACCACTGACCTTTGGGTAATGAGCCCAACGAGCTACCAGACTGCTCTATCCCCCGATATAATGGGGAAGAATAAATCTTCCCTATATGTAAGAAAGGAGGTGACTATTGCCAATGAATTATTTATCATTGACAATTATTATATAACCACACTTTTTACTGAAAAATCACTGAAGTCCACAACTTTTTTTCATGTTCTTATAATAAGGCATGATTCCCCTCTCAGTTGTTGGTTTAATACCTTTCATATAATTTTCTTCTGCGACTTTTTCAATTGCTTTAGTTGGTTTTATTCCTTGTACTATATAAAAATACAATCTATACTCAATTCCGTCCATTTTTGACAAATTGTCATAATAAGTTTCTTGCTTGTCTTCCAAGTAATCTATTTCTCGTTCTATTGACGAAATTCTTTTTTCTAATTTTTTTAAATATTCTTCTTTATTAGTATCAGATAAAGAGCAGATATCTATATTTGCTTCATTATCTTTTTCTCTTAACAGTCTGTTTTTTTCTAAAATTAGGATGTCTAACTTTCTTTCAATATCATTAAGGCTTTCATTCATTATCTTCAACATAACTAAAATGGTAAATCGTCATCATCAAAATCTTCTATAGAATCTTCTGAATCATTTTCTATTATTTCAAAATCGTTAATAAAAATATATGGAACTGTTTTTGTATATTCATCATCGCTTTTTTTATAGAAGGTCAACCAAGCTTCCTTTATGTTGATTTTAGTTTTATTTTCTAATGAAACTCCTTTTTTAAATCTGACGTCAAAATAACCATTTTCATAGCTACCATCTTCTAGCTTTTTTGATAAACCAATAGAATAAAAACTACCATAATCATTATCTCGTCTAAAAATCATTTTATTTTCTAGCTCTTTAAAGTTCATTATTCCTCCACTAAAATTTCCATGTCCAAAATTTTATTATTTTTTATTACACTACTATTATAATTTTCAATCATGCTTAAATCTCTTTTGCTTAATTTTACAAATCTAGGCATGATTCCATATTGTTCTACGTATCTTTCAGAATAAGTAAGAATTCTACATAAAATATCATTTACTGTATTTGTTTCTTTTTCTTTTATGAATAATGTGTCGTAAACGTATTTTAGCCAAGCATTTTTTATATAAATATCTCTTTTATTTACATTTATTTTTTTTGTATTAATTGCTTTTCCATCAAGATTATCTACCCAATCCTGATTTTTATTATATTTATCTTCTCCCTCGATTCTTTTATAAAATTCCTTATCAAAAACTTTTTTTATTATTGCCATAATTTTTCCTTTCTATACATTTTCTTATTTCTTTTTTTTATTTTCAGTAATTGTTAAATTTTCTAAATATTTATTAGCCTTAATTGTATCCATTGAAGTAAACTCTTTAAATCTAATAAATAAGTAATCATATAACTTGCAACCTTTAATACAACTTAATTCTTTTTTATACTTAGTTTTTGAGTACTTCTTAATATACAAACGGTCATATTTATATACTGCTAACATAAAACCTAACGCTTTATCAAATTTATCGTCACAATCAACTATAGTCTGTGTTTTTTTACCATTTTTCCAAATAATTGTAACGTATGGTTCTGCTATATAATAATTTCTTATGTCATTTAAAAGATTATATTTACGTACCATTACTGGGTCAAATCCAATTTTATTATTAGTATAAAACATTCTTCCATAATCCACTGCTATACCTGTTTGATACATATTATTTATTCTCCTTTTTTAAAGAACTTTGACTACTATGTTTTACACGATCATGTTCTTCTGCTTTTTTTGCATTATTAAATCTATCTACTGTACCTACTAAATAACCTGTAATTCTTCTTATTCTTTCAAAACCGATTCCTTCCCCTACTTTTCTTTCTTTAGATGACATTTTATTGAATCTCCTTTACGTCATTTATATCTTCTATCTCATAGTCTAATAGGCTAAATTCGTCCTCATCATAATCTTTTTGCTGTATTTTAAAGGAAGCCTCACAAAAATCTTTAGTATAAACAATTATTTTCCCTTTGAAACTTCCCTCTACAGTAACTTCAAAAACCTTTTCCTTAGGTTCAGGTGGAGAGGGATAACTCCCAGCTCCTAAACCTTTTGTTTCTATCATTAATCTCCTTTTACTATTTTCACTTCGTAACCTAATTCTTTTGAAATCTCTTCTACTGTCATTTCTTTAACTCCGTTTTTTTCACGTTCATAAACAGTTACATAAGAAGATGGACGTTCTACTTTGACAATATCTAATTCACTTCCAGCATAACCATTATTAGTTAAATCTTTTTCAATATGTTTTTCTTTAAGATCATCGATATTCATATCACTTGAATAATAGCCTACTGAACCATTTCTTAAAGTAAGCTTATCTCCTTCTTGCAAATCTGTTTTAGTAAAGTTACCAAGTACTAAGTCTGTTTCATAACACCAAAAACAATGAAATTCTTTCCCTCTACCATTTCCGTTATGAAATTCTTCTCTTGCTTTATCAAATTCCACCAAATATGGCATACTAGAACCATCCACATCAATTACTGTTCCTGTTCCAAATTTTTCATAGGTTACTCTATCTCCTACTTTAAATTTTCTCATTATTTTATTTCTCCTAATTCATATATTTTTCTCTATAATATGGACAAAACATACAACATGAACAATATTCTAAACATCTCTTGTCTTGCCCTTCTCTAAACTCTATCGTGTAGTCTTTATCTCCTACTCTAGATAGATGTTCTTCTGCTTCTTCTAAAGTGTCATATACTCTATCTGCACGTTTATTTTTCTTTTTCTTTACAGCATATTTATCGCCTGTATTCCAACGTTCTTCTAAAGTGCACATAGGCAACTCTTCATCAGAAACATTTTCACTTTCTTTTAATTCTTTAAATTTTCTTATAATAAATTTTTCTATTTCTTCAAAGTCTTTTTTAGTAAATTTAAACTTAATAACTTGTACTTGTAATTGTGGATAGCTTTTGTCTACTTTCGCTTTTGTACTACTCCAGTCTTTAAGCAAAGCAACTATCTTTGCCTTGTCTACATCAAAACCTATCTGTTTAAATAGCCAAGAATAGATTAATAATTGATTTCTCCAATCAGAATAATCTTTCTTTAAAATTTTATAAACTGAAGTTGTTTTATAATCTGTCATTTCTTTTTCTGCAACATCAAGCAAATCTGCTTTTCCACTTAAATAGTAATCTTTTAAATTTCCATCAAGTATATCTAGATTCTGTTTTAAATATTCTTCTTTAAACTGATTTTCTCCCTCTTGTGCATTTTCAAGCACAGAGTGCAAAGCTGTTCCAAATAACATCCAAATCATACTTGATACATCTTGTGAAATCTCATTTCCATATCTTCTAGACAATATTACTTGTCTTGTAGGATTAAGTATAGTTGTAACACTATATTGATGTTCTTTTGGCTTGTAATCGCTTTGAACAGCATCTACGAAAGGTTGTGGTAAATTAAGTTTATTAGTAATTTTGATTAAATCAGATCCTTAAATTTCACTAATTCAGTAATAGCTATTTCTTTAAATTTTTACTAACTTCCAAAATATAATAGCCATTTAATTGTTTTATCATCTATTTTTCTTTCTTTTAATTCTTTTATTTTAGCATTGTTTTGTATGTAAAGGTTCATTTGTTGTTTTGTTAATTCATTACTTTTTAATTCAGGTATTTTAATGAAAAATGTTTCCATATCTCCTACATTTTGTATAATGTCTTTTTCAAATCCCTGATAATTGTTAACAATTGTTGTGATTTCATTTTCTATATTTTTATTTTCTTCTTGATAGAGTTCAATTTTATCATCAATAACAAACATATCAAATCCAGCACCTACACAACTAATGATTACTAGAAAAGCAATTATTCCTATGATAATAGCTCCACATATAGAAACAGTACAACACACATCAGAATCATTACAGTAACTTACAAAACTTACAATAATTGCTAACATACATAATATAATTAAAACTATTAACATTATTTTTTCTCCTTTATTTCTTTTATCTTATTAATATTTTTGTATTCACTTAAATAAGGCATTCTATAACCTGTTGTAGTTATCTTATAAGTCTTACCTTTGTCTATACTTGCATACATATCAGAACTATCAAATTTACCAAATAACAATAAATCTTCTATTTTGTACACTTCGTCATCACAACTTATAAGATATACGTCTTTTCCGTCGTATCTTTTAATCCATTTATCTTTAACTTTACAGGTTACAGTTTGCTCATTAATATATTCCATGCAACCTGTACAGCTTAAAGTAATAATTAAAGTACAAACTATAACTAAAACTTTTTTCATTTATTCTGATGCCTTCTTTTTCTTCTTCTCTATTCCCTTTTCAAGTCTTAAAATCATTTCTTTAGCTTTTACTTCAGTTAGCTCTTTACAAGATTTAATATTGTATTTTTTATAAATAGCTTCTTTTAAATCATCATTATTGCCAATTAATGTATGTATTTTTTTTATTTGGTCTGCATTGATTGGTTTATTTGATGTTTCTTTTTTTGAAGTAGGTGCAGGGAAAACAATTTCACCTTTTTTATTAACTATAACAATTTTTGTTATTTCTCTATCATCGTTATATTCTATTTCTTTAACTGAATAAGTGTCTTTTTTTAGAACTTCTGCATTGCCTCGTAAAAAGATTACTGGTGCTGTATAAAGTTCTCTCCCAATTCCCCAGTTGACACAAGCACGTTTGAAGCTATCACTTGCTAATCCTTTTTCAGCATCACTGAAGCTTTCTGTCCCTGTATCTTCTTTGGAAACCCACTCTTTTTTTGCATCATCATAAATACTAACTACACAATTGGCATTATCTCTTTTATGTTCTCTCTGCCAATTTTCTTTACCTACTGCTTCATCTAAGACATCCATGTCTACTCTTGCATTTTTATATAAAAGAAGTGTAATCCATGTTTTATCTTTCGCTACATTACCTACTCTTACATCAATTTCATTTGCTTTTAGCTTTCGAAAATCTTTCATACTTTCTGTCCTTTTCTCTTTTCACTATTACCCAATTTTCAGGATACTTATACTTTTTTAGCAAAGCTTTAGCTTTTCTTAAAGTAAAAGTACTTGCATCTTCTATATCTTTAACATAATGCTTATATTCGCCTATATAACGTAAATAAACATTATTGTTTTTATGTGCCAATAGATATTCATATTTACTTTCTTTTCTAGTTTTCATATAACTTCTTCCCTTTCATTTTTCTAGCAGTTTTTGTTATTCTGATAGCTCTTAAAAATAAATTTCTTAAAGTTATATCTCTATCTTGTTCTTTTGTAGCTATCCAATAGCCACCTTTTGAACCAGCTTTACTTGCTATAAAATAAGTACATTCAATATCATTTCTAGCTTCAGCAATGTAAGAACGAAAAGTCTTATTGTCATTAATACCAAAAATATTCATTAATACATTTGCTTTCACTCTATTTTCATACCCTATATGATTTTGCAAAAGATAATTATATATAACTTTATCCATTTTTTACTCCTCTATTTTGGTAATGCAAGGAATATCTGCATCTACCTTTTTACAATCATTTCCTTTTGCTATAATTAATGTAAATAGTAAAAATGCTATTATAAACAAAAAGTAAATACCAAAAAGAAACAAATCGTTACTATTTTTCATATCAATTCACCTAAAGTTAAATTAGCACTTTCTCCTTTCATCATTTTTACAATTTTTTCTAAATTATTCTTTTCATGTGGGCTTTCCACTTTATTTTTTAAGTTTTCAAGAAATTGGATGTATTTTTTTTCAAATTCTTCATCTGATAAAGCAAATAACTTTTCTTTTGATAAAATTTGATTAAAATACTTTTCAGATTTTTTACAAATATAATCAACACTAGAACATCTCCCAAAATGAGTATCAAATTCATCTAAAGACAATTCTTTTCTACATTTTGGACACATAACTGTTACTCCTTTTAAATTATCTTTTTTAGAAGTGATTTTAGTGAGTGTATTAACCAGATAGTGTGCTTCAGGTATCTTTCCATAATTATCAGGATTGTTTAAAAATTTATCTAATCTTTTTTCAACATCAGAAAAGTTGTATTCTTCAAAAACCTTGTGCCATTCTTTTCCAAAACTTATTTCTTCTCTGGTACTATTTCCAGTTTGAAAATATGGTCTAAATGTTTTTATTTTTTTAATAATTTTCTTAGTCTCATCTATTGTCATAAAAACCTTCTTCTCTTAACTGCCTTTCAATTTCAGCATTTATCTCTTCCTCTGTCATTTCTACTTCTTCTTGTATCTCATCTTCCCAACGTTTTCCATTAAGCCAAGTAGTTGCTAGAGGAATAAACTGTCCATTATTCTTTTGCCATTGCTTTGTTCTTTTGAATAAAATCAAACTCTCCAAAATTTTATTCATTAACTCTTTATCAGGCTTATTCTTTTCAAACCATTGCTTGGCTTTTGCTTTAGCTTGTTTTTTAGGATATTCTTCCCAAAAAGTTTCAAAGTTCTTTTCCCACTCGGGGGATATAGGGGGTATATTATTTATATTTTCTTTTATTATATTTTCTTTATATATCTTTTCTTTAGTATCGTCTTTCTCTATCGTGTCTTTTTTTATCGTGTCATTATTCATCGTGTCTTTTTCAACCAAAATATACTCATATTCATTTTGACCTTTTTCTATTCTTAAATACCCTTTTTCTCGCAAAGACTTTATTTTCTTTTCAATATTTCTCTTATTACAACCTAATCTTTGACCTAAATTTTCTCTATTAATTTTCCAATTTTCAGGAAGAGAATAAAGATAAATCAATAATCTAAAATCTCCATCACTTAAATCTGTATTACGAATCACAGATACAGGTATATTACAAAACAGACTTTTTATTTTTTTTAATATTGCCATTGTTACTTTCCTCCTTTATGCAAACATGTATAATCTTCATGTCAGCATCACAAATTAAATCAAACTTTTTACCATTACGATCCATGTCTTCTGGATATAATTCGTCATAGCTTTTATTCCAAATAATTCTTTGGTTTTGTACAGGTCTTCTCACACTATCCTCCTTCGTTTAATACCATATCTAAAATAACTTTAGAACTTAGGTTTAGACATTCACAAATTAACTCAAAATTTTTATCCCTTTTTCTCACTCGCCCTAAAAAGAAATCATCTAAGGCTGTTCTAGAAAGACCAGTTTCTTCTGACATTTCTCGTAAAGTTATACCTTTGCGAAGTCTAATATTATTCATCCTGTTCCCTAGTTTTTGATAGAAATATCTATCAATGGTTGACAACTTTTTCATATTTTTCTCCTTTCTGATAAATTTTTGTACAAGAAAACACTTGACGACAATCAAGTGTTTGTAGTATAATTAATTAGCAAACAACCGGATTGTCCACGGAATGCCCATAGGACTGTCCTTATATTTGCATCAAAACAGATAACAGTAAAATGTTTATCTTATTAGCGATGGAATTGAATACGTTTTAGCCGACACATTCAATTCTTTTTTTGCTTTGATGCTACTTTATAACCAAGTATTCCCTCGTTACAATATAAACATATCAATTTTTTTCCGAGTTGTCAATGTTTTTTTTTACTTTTTTTTGATAAAATTTACAACAACTCAATTTTTTTGTGATTTTATTATATTTTTAACCGTCATTATGATATAATTAATTTGTTAAGGAGAGTGTAAAAATGTTTGGTAATAAACTTAAAGAATATAGAACAAAAAATCATGAAACTCAAGAAAATATAGCAAAATTATGTGGTGTTCATTATGCTACTGTTTCTTCTTGGGAAAGGGGTCAAGCTGAGCCAAGTTATGAAATATTGAAAAAATTAGCAGAACACTTTAATACTTCACCAAACGAATTATTAGGAATTAACGATTATGGAGAAGATAAATTTGAACAACTTAAGCGGTTATTGGAGGAAAATGATCTAAAAGTTAATGACGATTTAACTATAGAAAAATTGGATAAAGCATTAACTATTATTAAAGTATTGGAGGAAGAACAAAAATGAAAAAACTTTTCTTGTTGGGAATGATTTTATTACTAACAATTGGTTGTTCTAGTAACAAAAATAATTCAACACAAAAAGAAAAAAAAGAAGAAGAAGATATTGTTGCAAAATTTTATAAAAAATCAAAACTTACAATGTGTTATTCTTTCTCCCATAGTGCAGAACCTGATGAAGATGGTATAACAGATATGTCTATTATCAATACACACGCCTATGATGATTTGTCAGATAATCAATTTTATTTAAATTTTGATATTACTTTTACATTTGACAATTATGAAGCAGCTAACAAATTTTATAAAGAAGAGAAAGAGGAAAAAAAATATAAGGATAAAGAAATAAAAATAACAGAAGATATAGATAATCAAGAAACAGAAGTTAACATTAATAAATATGTGCTGGTTTCACAAAATGTAAGAGATTTTATACATAAATTACAAAATGATGGTTATGAATGTAAAACTGGTACTTCAGACGAAGAAGAGTAAGTTCGAATTGAACTCTACTCTTTTTTGTTGACTTTTTAGTATTTTTGTGTTTATCTTAAAGATGTAAGGAAGGACAATATTGGCATAGAAAGGAATGATTTAATTTAATGCCTGTCTACAAAGATAAAAAAGGTCGGTATTTTATAAAGACCTATGTCAAAGATGATTTTGGCAATTCTAAACAAATTACAAAAAGAAATAAAGAATGGGTTGGAAGAAAAGGAAAAGAACTAGCACAACAGGAAGAAGTAAGGATAAAAAGTAAAGCAAAAAATCAAAAAGAAATTAGTAATAATTATCCTATTATTTTTAGAGATATCTTTTATGATTATCTTAATTATAAATTTAAAAGAAATAAAATCTGTGAAAGTACTTATATTACTATTAAAAGAAGAATCGAAATACATATCTTACCTGTAATTGGAGACAAAAATATTAGAAATCTAACTACAGATGACTATATTAATTTGCAACAAAGTTTATTAGAAAAAGGTCTTAATATTAGATACATAAATTCAATGCACAACGATATAAATGCTACGTTTAAATATGCTGTTTTTAAATGTGGATTAAAATATAACATAATAGAAACGGTTGGGAAATTATATCCTAATAGAGACGATATAGAATCTTTTTTTAATATAAAAGATATGAATAAAATTAATAAAGAACCTTCGATTTCAGAAACAGAGTGGAAACAAATATGTGACTATTTTTCAAATAGAATAAAAATAGCACAAAAGTTAGATGAAAGGTTAAATCGAAAAAAAGATTTGCTTCTGCTAATTTTTGAATATGTTTTGTATATGAGAATTGGTGAAGTTCAAGGTTTAACTTATGATAAAATCATATTCCCATCTAATGTTATTTTTTTGAATGTAGGCTACTCTAAAGATTCAAAAAAATTAACTCCACTAAAAACTAGAAATACTAGATTTGTATATTTTGAAAATGAAATCGCAAATTTTATAAAAAAAATAATAAAAGATGAAAAGAAAAATGGAACATACCAAGATGACAAACTTATTTTTGGCTATTCTGGATATTTCAATCGCAGTAGTATAAGAAATAGAACACAGAAAGCAAAAAAAGTGTTAGGAATAACAAAAACACTTCACAATCATAAATATCGACACTCCGGTATTTCAACTTCACTCTATCATAAAGCAGACCCAACAGCAGTTGCTAAACAAGCAGGTCATAGCATGAAAATGACTTTAGAAATATATAATCAAGTATTAGAAGAAGCTAATCAAAAATTAATAGAACAACAAAATAATTTCTATATTCCGAACATAAATTTATGAAAACAAGGTCAAAAACAAGGTCAAAAAAATTCGCAACATAGAAAAATCGTTGATATACAACGCTTAAAACATATATGGAGCGGATGAGGGAAATCGAATCCCCGTCACAGCCTTGGCAAGGCCGTATTCTAACCACTAAACTACATCCGCATACAAACCTATTGTAACATAGTAAATTTTATAATTCAATAAAAAAGTGATATTGCTATCACTTTTAACTTTGTGGATTATTTGGATTTTGTAATTGTTCCAAAGAAACTGTTGGTACATCTTGAGATGGTTGAGCAACATCCTCATTTTTACTATCTGCTTGTGGTAAAACAACTGTTGCCGCACCACCATTCTCAACTTGATCTGGTGTTTCATACTTTATTTCAACTGAAGCAGTTTCTTGTTTTGGTCTTGAATCCTCTTGAATAACTTCTACAGTAGGTTCATGAGCATTCTCTCCAATACTACCTACCCCAAATTGTACAACTTTAAATGTTTGTGGAGCTGTCTCTGTGTTAGTTTGTTCTTCTTCTTTTTTAGTTTCTTCTGTGCTGTTATTTTCTTCTAACGAAGAGGTAGCCCCGCTGTCGCTGGGAAATTGGGATAAGTCACCTCCAGCTAATGGAGAAGAACTTATTGGACTAGAAGCAATAGTATTTTCAGGTTCTGGTGCAGCTGGTTCTTCTTTTGGAGCTGGCACTTCTTCAGAAACAACTGGCTGTACTTGTGGTTCAACCTTTTCTTCTACTGGAAGTTCAATCTTAACCTCTTCTTTTGGTTGTACTTCAGGTTGTTCTGGCACTGGTACTACAATATTGTTTTCAACAGGACTTTCTTCCTTAGTCTCTTTAACTTCTATTGCAGGTACTTCCACATCTGTTTGTAATTCTGGCTTATCAGGATGATCTACTACTTCACTTTTATTAGGTTGCGCTAATATCGCATCTAAATAATCATCATAATCTGCTCCCTCACCCTCGGGTGGAAGTAAATTTTGTGGTTCTTTTACTTCAATACCTAAATCCTTTCCTGCTTTCTTTTGAGCTAGAAAACGAACATAAGCTAGGGAATAATAGCCACTAAAAATAAGATTAAATATTTGGATTTTCTCTTCATCAGTAAAATCATCCTCAAATTTCTTTTGCATTTCATCTAACATAGTGATACACTCCCTTATTTTATTCTAATGATAGTATAACACAAACAACCATTTTTACCAAGTTATTTCTATCATTTTCTAATTATTGATATAGCTTACCAACACTTCTAATAATATCTAAATCACTGTTTGATATTTCCCCTTGCTGCATCAATAATAATAGTTCCTTTAATACTTGTTCTCTTGAATTACTTTCTATTTTAGTTTCAGTATTATTATCTTTATTAGAATTTTCAGTCTTTTCCTTTTCTTCTTTTTTATCTATTTCTTTAGAATCATCATTACTAGAAGAATTACCCTTATCATTTTTATCATCTTTACTAGAATCTTCTTTATTGTCTTCTTTTTCTTTATTATCTTTATCTGTAAATGTATCAACACTATTTGATAAATCTACATCATCACAATTACTAAAATCAACCCCACTAACATCTACATTATTAAAATTAATTTTAGATAAATCTAACACAGATAAGAAATCTTTTAAAATATCTTTTATCTTTAAAATACCATTCTTATCTTTCTCAAATAAATCTTCTTCATCTATTTCTATCTTATCTTCTTTCTTAATTTTCTTACCTATTAATTGTAATTTAGTCATCTTAGAAGCATAATTTTTCAATAATTCTATCTTCTCTTCAAAAGTTTTGTCTTTACTTTCTTCTTCGATATGTTTTATTTCTGTCTTACATTGTTGATTTAAGAAATCTTTTTGAACTTTTCTAATTTTCTTTATATCTTCCATATTTTTTGGTGCTTCAAATAAAGGTAAAACATCTTCTGTACTAGTTTCATAATCAAGCAGTCCTTGATAATAAACTTCATTCTTTTTACCAAATAATTTATCTATTAAATTAGAAGCTGCTTTTTCATATAAACTAATATTTTCAAGATGATCTATTTTATTAACTACTAAAAATTTGTTTTGGGCATAAACATCAATGATAATATCTTTTACTTTAAAGTTTCCTCTTTCAAAATTTTCTTCAATATTTTTTAAATTCAATTTTAAGATAATACCATTATCAAGTTTAAAATGAAAATCTTTAATAAGTTCAATTAATTCTTCTTTTCTATTGAACCATTTCTTATCTTCTCTTTTATTTTTTATTTTCTTCTTTAAGTTATATAAATTTAAAATTTCTGAACTATTAACTTCTATCGTTCTTAAAGTTTTATTAATAGTCTCTTCAGGAATAACTGAAATTACAGTATTATCTTTTTTATCATTAGTCTTATAACTTATAGGTATAGAACTAATGGCTTTTACTTTAAAATTATCTTCATCTAAGCTAATAAATATACTAGGTGAAACATAATTACTTTTATTTTTATCTAGTTGTGGAAAATTAGCATATTGTCCTACTAAATCTATTTTATAAAAATTATGGAAACGAAAGTCTTCTGGATAGGTTCCATTTCTTTCATATTCATATTCTAAATCATCCTGCCATTCTTTTTCTTCAATAAGCATACCACCTACTAAATATTCTTTTAGACATTCTTCAACTATTTGTTTTATTTTATTTTCAAATCCAAAGTAATAAGAAGATTCTTCATCATATAGTTTTTTCATGTTATATGCTCTTTCAATGTAAAGCTTTAACAAACTATTTATAGAAATTTTATCACTTTGTATTTCTTTTCTATCACGTTTATTTTTCCATTTATCACCATCATATAACTTTTCCACTTCTTATTCTCCTTAATACTTTATATCATTCTAACATTATTTTATCACACATATTTCTAAATGTAAAAAATAGTAAAACAATCATGTAAATTATTGTAAATTATCTTCTAATAATCTTTGACACATTATACCCTTATCAAGTAAATTTTCAAATTTTTGTCCTAAATCTATACTACCAACAATACTACCATAATGAATTGGTACAACTACTTTTGGTTTTAGGATATTTATAAAGTTAGCTGCCTCTTCATAATCCATTGTATAATATCCACCTATTGGTACAAACGCAACATCACAATCTAGTTTTTGATTTTCTTCTAATGCATCTGTATCTCCAGCCATATAATATTTTACATCATCGATAGTTACAATATATCCAACCCATCCATTCTCTTTAGGATGGAAGCTTTTATTCAAATTATAAGCAGGTACTGTTGAAAAAACTAAATCATCAATTTTATAACTATGATTAGGTTCAACAATAACAATATCTTCTATGTTAAATATATCTTTTACATCATCTACTAATAGTTTAGGTACTATTATTTTAGTCTTATCGTTTTTTACTTTTAAAATAGAATTTTTATCAAAATGATCATAATGATCATGTGTAATAAAGATATAATCTGCATCATGAAATTCTTCTTCTATTTTAAATGCATCAAAATAAATTATTTTACTTTTTGTTATTTTTATACTACTTTGTGTAAATACCTCTATATTCTCCATCATAATATCACCATTATAAAGATATCACATTTACTCAATAAAAAAAAGAGTCCTAGACTCACTTATTGATATTCTTTTCTACTTTCAAATTTAAATTTTTCCCAAAATTTTTACTTTAATTTCTAATTTTCCTACTGTATAAGAAACAGTCTCTCCTATTTTCTTTTTGTAAATAGCTTTTCCTAAAGGACTATTTAAAGATATTTCTTTTATTTCTAAATGTTCATCATTAAGAGGAATATATTTTCCTGTTAATTTTATTTTTTCTTTTTCTTGATCATTTTCATCATAAATAAATAATATCTCTAAATTATCATTTAAATTAACTATATTTTCTTTTCTTTCTGTTTCCTTAATCACTTTTAAATATTTTTGTTTTTCCAACATTCTTTGAATTTTATTTACTATATCACGTTCAGCTCGCATTACTTCATCATAAGCAAAATTATCATGCCAACCATCTCCAACTGCTTCTTTTAGAACTTCACCGCCTACAGAAGCATTTTCCTGTAATTCACTTTTTACTCTTTCAAGTTCTTCTAAATATTGTTGATAACCTTCTTCATTTACTAATATTTCTTCCATTATTTACACCTCTTTTCTATTTATATAACTAAGCATATAGTAGAAAAGAAATATATAATATATTTTATGCCTAGTTATATTATTTTACTTCTTTAAAACTAGACGCAAAAAATCGCTCCATATGGCGCGATGTAATTTCAAAGAAGTAATTTTAAAATTTTTCTAAGCAAAATCAATTTCTATTACATTATATCATACCTATAATAAAAAATAAACATTATCACAATATTTATGTTACAATAGATAACAGGAGGGTTTAATAATGACAATTTATGAAGCAGACAGATTTTATGAACAAGATGAAAAAAAGTATATTATAAATGATAATAAGTTATTTTTATCTTGGTTAAAAGATGAAGTAAATAATGGCTATAACCTAGGAATGAAGGAAGATAAAATACAAAATCTTATTGATAAATTAGCTATTTGGTATGAACTTAAATACCCAAACAGAGAATTAGAAAAACATGATGGAGTTACTTATCCTGACTTTCAAAAATTACAAGATTTAGGTCCTAGCATGGATATAGAACAATTTATTTATAGACTACCTAATAGTGAACTAAATCTATTAGAATGTCCTTATTATTCTAATGGTTGGAGTGCTGGATTTAAAGATGAAGGTCCTAGTGCTTGGATTTATCTAGATAAAAAAGATTGGGATTTTAAAGATTTTCTAATTAACGATGTATATAGAACTATTTCTTTTCCTTGTAAAACTAAAACAGGTATTGTAAATTTAAATAAAGATTATGATAAAGAAATATTAAAATATACTGATAAAGAAGTTTTAAGAATTGAAGAACTATTACCTATTCTAGAAGAAAATATGGCTGATGACTATAATATAGAAGCCGCAAGAATTTGTGTTAATAACCATAATGTTGATGTTAACTTAAGAGATAAAATCTTACAACTAGCAGCTTTAAAATTATTATATTCCGAAAATACAATACCTGAATATGGTTACCAACGTGCTTGTGCTCTTATAGATGACTTCAATGAATATTACAACCTTTCTTTATCAAAAATGGAAATTGATGAAATCATGAGTAGAGATTATAAAAATGCTCAACCCCTTAAAGTTGAACAACCAAAAGATAAAACTAAACGTTTATTTAAAAACATATTTAAAAGAGATAACAAATAACAGTTATCTCTTTTTAAAATCCTATGAAGAAAAACTTCGCCAAAAAGTTCATAATTAAATTAATAGTAACAGGTGCATAACATACAGAAAGTATAATGAGAGAACTTTTTACCAGTACTTGTTTTTTAGCTTTAATAACCAATATTAAATACCAAATTCCAAATATATAAACTAAAATACTACCACTCCAAAGTAATATTCCAAACAAGGAACTAGACAACAATGAATTATAAAACTCTGTTGCTTCATAAACCCTATTATAACAATATTGTGGAAATATAATATAATTGATTATTAAATTTATGACACTTACTATAATAAATAAAATACTAACAACTTTTTCATAAGTTATTTTTTTCTTTTCTTCTTTCTTTACTTTCATATTTGCCCCTACTTTTCTTCTTTAATTAACTAGCTTTCTTATATACTTTTTGATCTCTAATATTTGCTTCTTTAACAATTGGTGATTTCCATCCATTATCAAATGGTCTAGCATAATAAATTGTATGTGGATATTGTCTTGTTAAATCACTATATTGTCTAGATATATCATCAGAACTGAATTTTTTTGTATAACCAAATTCTAAATATGAATCATGGCTCTCCACAAATTTTACTAATAAATCTGGTTTATTAGTATCTGAATTAGTAACCACATTTATAAATTCACCATATTGATTAATTCTTTCTTCGTTTTCAAAAATAACTTCTCCATACATGAATAAATCTTGTCTTTTTAAATTTGAAAGAACTCTAGGCCAAAAATCGCACCCTTCACATGGTAAAGCTATGTTTTTAGCGGCATCAAATCTAAAACCTTCAACACCACAATCAACTAAATCATTTAAATAATCAGTAATCATATCTTGTACATCATGATTATAAACATTAAGCCCAGGTAACCCCAAACAATAATGTGTTACTTCATAACGATTATCCCAATCTTTTATATTTTTAAATTCTTTAAAATATTCAGGATGATCTGTTATTTTTTTGTCTACTTTTTCATTAGGTCTTAATGACCCATCATCAGCTCCAGCAACATGATTACATACAACATCAGCAATAATACTAATACCATATTGCTTTGCTACAGCACATAACCTTTTTAAATCATCTTTGCTACCAAACCGATTTCCTATTTCAAACCCACATGGTTGATAAGACATCCACCATTGACTTGCTTTCTCATCTTTAAGTGGTTGTATAGGATTTATTTGTATCGCATCAAATCCTTGTTCAGCTATCTTATTTAATTCCCCTTCGATATCCTTCAAATTCCAATTAAACATATGTAATATTCTCATAATAACTCCTTACTGCTCTGTTATCTTATTATATATATAACACTCAAATAGTTATATATAATTTAACCAAATTTAATACATTTATTAGAATCCTTTTTATTTTATTAATCAGGAAATATCTAAATAAATCAATAACTGTTACTCAATCATATAAGCCCACCTTTACTTCAATATTCTTATATCTATTATACTATATAACAATATTAGATTACAATAAATTTTAATAAAAATAAGCCAAAAATATTAACTATTATCAACTAATTTTAAATTAAAAATAGAGAGTGAATTTAATCCCTCTCTATATCTAATTTGTCTTACTTTTTAATTACTTGTTTTTTTCGTTCATCATCAAGATTATACTTTTCGACAACTATACTTGCTACTTCTTCTGGAGATAAATTAGTATTATCAATTTTTAAATGATTTTCACAAATATATTCTCCATCATAAGTATTCATTCTATATTTTTTCATCGTTTCTACTAATTCATTATTACTCCATTCAATATTGTTTTTAGATTTTTTTGACTCAAGTCTATGTGGAGTAACATTTCTTTCTAAACGTGTTTCAACATCAGCACTTAATTCAACAAAATAAAAGTTACCACCTGTTTTTTCAAACATTTCTTTTAACTTATTCAAATACTCTAAATCTTCTTGCGAATCAAATGCAGTTACAAAAGTAAATATCATATTAATATCATTTTCTAAAGCAATATTAAATACATTTTCTCTTATTACACGATTTAATTCTTTTTGAGCAGGACTTCCATTTTCAAAAATCTTTATTGAAGTCTCAATACTATCATGATTTGTCATCAAAGAGTATCCCAATTTTTCTTTTATTTTTTCGGCAACAGTCATTTTACCTACTGCTTGTGGTCCAGATACAACTATTAAATTTGCCACTTTAATCCTCCTCTATTTAATAACATATCTATTTCTCATCTATTTCATAAGAATCTCTTTTTATATCAATGTTATATGTTTCTTTATCTCCTGTTGGAGATTCAATTATAACCTTAGTTTTTCCTACTTTTCTAAATTCTGCATTTACAACATAACTATTAAATTGTTCATTAAATTCTATAGTTAAATTACCATACTCTTCATTTTCTAAATAAGCTTTATAATTATTATCAAACACTGCCCCACTAGAACCACCACTAACAAGAATAGTAGTATTATAATATGATTTATCTGCATTTAAAGCTATAAATGATGCTCCTAAAATAATCATAATACTTATTAAAACTCCAACTATTTTTATTTTTTTATCTTTGAATATAACTAATGGATATAAAATCAAAGTTATTATACAAAAAATAGCACTAAGTAAATGTTGTGGAAAATATAAAATTACTTCAGTTAAAAATGTTTTATAATGAAATCCCAAAAGTAGCATTATTGGTGTTAAAATAAGTAATCCCCACCATTTATCTTCTTTCATGTAATAACCTAAAAATCCCATAGGTACTGTTAGTAAAGTCCATATAAACCATTTTGGATAATAACCAAATATACCAAAGCTTTCAAATGGAACTTGGAATAAATATACAAGTGGTTGACTAATTAAAAAGAACACAAAACATTTCAAAGCTGAATCTTTTGCAGATTTACTCTTCATAATAATAAATATTCCAAATAAGATCCATACTTCAAAAGTTACTGTTATATCTTTAAAAGAAGTATTATTTGTTATTTTTAAAATAGCCATAATCGCAGTATATACTGCTGCTAAAACCGCAAATATAATTAATCTCTTCCAAGATAAATCAAAATCTTCAATTGCTTTTTTTATTTTATTCATCTTTTTACCCTCCTATTTTATTTTGAATAATATTCTCATAAAAAACAAATTACTATTTTGTACTCTAATATTATATCAAATATTTTTTATTTTTTTAATTTAAATAGTCATATATTGATTTTTAATCATCAAACAATCTATGTTGCATATCTTCTGAATTATCTAAATACATTTTATATAATGAGTATATTTCTGTTTCTTTATAATCTACTTCTTCAAAATTATTATCTAAATCTAAAATCACTCCATCACGATAACTAATTAAAATAGGAGAATGAGTTGCGATTATAAATTGACTTCCCTCTTTGACTAATTGATCTATTAAACAAAGTAATGATAATTGTCTTTGTGGAGAAAGTGCCGCTTCTGGTTCATCTAAAATATATAATCCATGATCAGTAAATCTATTTTGAACTAATTTAATAAAAGATTCACCATGAGAACACTCATGTAAATTACCACCATATGAATCATATAATGTATTAAAATTATCTTCCTCAACTAATCTTTGCACTTCACTAGAAAAATTATAAAAACTTTCAGCTCGTAGAAAAAATTTCATTTTAGGTATATTAAAAGTAGCCACTCTTAAATAGTCAGCTAAATTAGAAGTTGTATTATTTGTATCATAACTAAAATTTTCAGTTCCACCTTCTGCAGGTAATCCTAAACTTACTGCAATAGCCTCAATAAAAGTAGACTTACCAATACCGTTTTCTCCAACAAAAAAAGTAACTTTAGATTTAAAGTCTAAATCATGAAATTTTTTTACAATATCAATATTAAAAGGATAACTATCAAAATTTTCTATTTTATCTCTTTCTAAAATAATTTTTTTCACCATTAATTCACTATTCATCATAAACTCCTATATAGTTCTACTATAACTGTATAACAATATTATATAAAAAAAGAACCACCATAACAACGGTAATCCTTTTATTCTCTAATGGAGGGCCTAGTCGGATTTGAACCAACGCTCGGGGAGTTGCAGTCCCATGCCTTACCACTTGGCTATAGACCCAATTTGTTCAACACCTAAGATTATACCAAAAAATAATAAACTAATCAACAAAAAGAAGAAAACTTTTAATTTCTTCTTTTAAAAATAAGCAATTGATTCGGTAACAAATATATTTGATTGTTATAACTTAATAGTTCATTTGCTGTTATTTCATTTTCTCCCATCAATTTTTGTAAACTATCTCCTCTCTTAGTAAAATATATATCCACATCTTCCTTGGGTACTATAATCTGTTGATTAGGATAAATATAATCATTAACACCTATTCTATTTAACAGTAATAAATTTTGAGGTTCTATATTAAATTTCTTGGCAATCCCATAAACACTATCACCTTTTTTTACAGTGTAATAATCAAATACTTTATTCCCTAAAACAGGAATTTTTAAATTCTGTCCTTGTATTAATCTATATGCACCTTGTAAATTATTAATACTAATTAAATCAAATATAGGAACATTAAAATTTTGAGAAATCTTTTCTATTGTATCTCCTTTTTTTACTGTATAAACATTATACATATTTTCCCTCCACTTAAATATATGTAAAACAGCAAAAAAAAGAAGAGTTTAATTTTCAAACACATCATAAATATTATAATAGTTTGAAAGTAATTCTCCACTTTTTAATATTGGTTTTAAACCATAATCTAAATTATACATATAAACTGTATTTCCATTAATTCCAAAAACACTATCTCCTATTACTTTCCATTCTTTAAAGTTACCAAATCTAAATAATTTTACTGGATGATCCAAATCACTCTTTAAAACATAATATACTTCATTCATTGGGGTTTTAAAATAATATTTATCATTACTTTCTCTTACGTCTATAATTCCATATTTTTCCTGAAGTTCTGGAACATTAACATTATAGTTAAAGTAATACTCCCTATCCATTAATAAATTAATATCTATATCAGCAAGTTCATTACCATTAAAATATTTTCCTTTACCAGTAACATCATTACCTATTTCTTTTACACTTTTTTGAGTTGTATGTATTTCATACTCTTTTCTATTACTTCTATCTACAACATAGACACTATCACCTTTTTTTCCAGCGAAATAAATATTTCTTGATAAATAACTACCACCTTCCAAATAAATAGTATCTTTACCACCATCTTTAACATTTACTAAATGAAAAGAATCAAAATTAGTATTAGAATCTGTATCTACAGTAACATAATAATGTCCCGCTAATAAAGATAATTTATTATTAGTTCTAGCTTTATTAAATAAATATGTAGTTTTAAAATTATCTTTTTGGAAAGAGAATAAATTAGCTCCAGACCAATAAGTAACTCCATATCCTTCTGGGAAATCTTTACATACTTGAAGTCCTTCATAACTTTCAAAATTATTTTGGTCTGACCAATCTCTATGTTCTAATCCTGCAGCTTTTAAACTAGCTACAAATTCATCAACTAAATTATTATTATTTTGTTTTAAATAAGTATAAGTTACTATTCCACTTCCATCGTTACAGAAAATTTCACTAGTAGAATTATCTTTTAAAACAGGTGCTACACATCTTAAGTTACCTTTATCAAATCTTTTTATATCTCTAACAACAACACTCTGATGATTAAAATTTCTATTTATACTATAAACATATTCATCATCATTATCACTTCTTTTTATAGTAATTTCATATAAATTATCCCCATCTTTTTTAGAAAAAGATTCATGAACTAAAAAATTAATATCATCAGAGACAATAGTATAATCACTTTCTTTTCCAGCAATGAAAAAAGTTATCGCAAATTGATATACTAGCGATAAAAAACCTAAAATCAAGACAATACTAATAACCTTTTTCATTAGACTCTCCTACCTTATTCATACACATTATAACAGAAAAAATTATTCTTTTGAAGAGCTATTCTAAATTTTAACAAAAAAAAGAATGATTCAAATCATTCTTTTACTCTAAATCCTTTTTGTTTTTTATATCTCATCATATTAGCAGAAATATTTGTTTCTATTTCTGGTAATGCTGCTCTAGCTATATTAGAAAGACATACATATTCTTTAACAGTATCTAAATGAACTTTTCCCCATAGGAATCCATCCATTACTTTTAAATCATTGAATAAGTCTGGTGTAACTGAATTAAAGAAATATCCAATTACTACTCTTTTTCTACCTATAAGCAATCTTTCTGTAGTAACAGCCACTACGGCAGTTGATAATATATCAAATGGATTGTTATTTTTTTGAGCTACAAAAGCATAAACTACTTTTTCATCTGGATTTAAATGTTGTTGTATAACTTGTGAATTTTGTTTTAATCTCCAAGCAATGGTTGTTGGATACTTTCTTTTAAATTCTAATACTCTTTCATATACGCTTTTATATTCAAAATTAGTATCACTTATATCTTGACCCATTTTTTTCTCCTAATTAAGCAATAATTCCATTTTCTTTGAAGAATGAAATTAAATCATCTTTAGAAGTTAAACCTTCTAAATGATCTACTACTTTTCCACCTTTAACAACTAACATCATTGGTGTTCCAAATCCATCACTAAATAAGTCATCACTCTTAACAAATTTACTTTGATCATCATCTTCAAATTCATCAGTATTTAAATAATAAATTCTAGCATTTTCATAAGTATGAACAATGTTTCTCATTATTGGTCCTTGAATTTGACAATAATGACAAGTTGGTCTAGCAACATAAATAGCAGTTGCTTCATCACCCTTTAAGTAATCTAAATATTCATCTACATCGATTGTATCTATATCAGATTGTTCTTCTTCACTAATAGCATCAGCTTCTGCTTGAATTGCTTCTGTTGGATCTGTAGTTGTTTGATCTGTTGAAGAACTATCAGTAGTACTAGGTTTTGCATAATCTCTTGAAGTATAAGTTGAAGCAAAATAACCAACTCCAAGTACAATTACTATAGCTAATACAGCAATTACTACTGTTTTTATAGTTTCAACACTTATTTCTACAGTTTTAGTGTCTTTTTTAGTTTCTACTTCTTCAACAACCTCTTCTTTTTTACTTTCTACTTTTTTAGGTGTAGTTTTAACTGTTTTCTTTGTTTCTTTTTTAGGTGCTGCCTTAACTACTTTCTTTTCTTCTTTCTTAGCAGCTGTTTTAGTAACTTTCTTTGTTTCTTTTTTAGGTGTAGCTTTAACTGTCTTTGTTGTATCTTTTTTAGGTGCAGCTTTAACTGTCTTTGTTGTATCTTTTTTAGGTGCAGCTTTAACTACTTTTTTTGTATCTTTTTTTGTTGTTTTAGTTGTGTTAGTTTTAGTTGTTTTCTTTTTTTCCATAAAATCCTTCCTCTCTTTGCGATTATTATAACACAAATATAGTAAAAATACTAATTTTTCTTTATTTTATCACTATTTAACCACCCAATAGATAGGCATTTTTCGTAATCCATCTTTTCCGCCACCTACTGGTGTATTTTTAATTTTACCTTTAACATATAGTTCAGTAGAACTACCTCCATCTAAATTAGCAGCATTATAAGCTCCATACTGTTGAAATATTTTAATTAAATCATTCATAGTAGCCCCTATACTAGAAGGTAGTCTTCCATCTATTACTAATAATAAAACAATTCCATCTTTTCTTTGACCAATGGCAGTACGTGGCGCAATTCCCCAACCACCATTACCTTTTATTTTAACAGCTTTACCATTAATTATTAGAAAAGGACCAAACTCTATTGCATCTCTATAATTTTGTTTTAAAGCCTCTTCTTTAGAAAATTTTCCAAGTATGAGTTTATCATCATTATCAAAACCAATAAAGCCTCCTCCTACAGTAGCACTTTCATATTCAGAAATAATTTTTTTATTCTTGATAACTGTTCCATGAGGAGTAGAACCATTACCATCCCAAGTAGGATCATAAAAACCTCCTGCATTAATGGCAAGTACTGCTTTTTCTCTCTTGGCCACCGTCGTAATTTTTTCTCCTTTTTCTTTTAAATACTTAGTTACCCCTAAAGATATTTTAGATGGATCATATATCGCTACTAAATAACCATGATAACCTTTTCCTTTGATATTAATTATTTTATATAAATCATTATTCTTATCTCTATCTAATATTTCTTTATCATATACATTCCTAGCTCTTTCATTTTTACCCTTAGTTATTTTAATTAAACTCTTATCACTTACCTCTTCCCCTTCATCTATTTTATTTTTTTCTAAGACTTTATATATATAATCATTAGAATATAAAAGTTCCGCTAAAAAACGATGATTCATAGTAGTCATTGCCGTAGTTATAAAAGTCTCTTTAAAAGATGTAATTGGACCATAAAATAAAAAGATAAAACCAGAAATTAAAACTAATATAATAGCCATAATCCAATAAATAATTTTCTTTTTCATTATAAACCTCTTAATAAAAAAATTGGACTAATCCAATTTTTATTCAGCTTTTTGTTCTTGACCACCTGTATCAGCTATATCTTGTCCACCTGGATTCCATTGTAAGAAATTACTACCTTCAGCAGAATTCCAGCAATCAACAATAGAAAATGTTTGATCAGGTATTTGGGCTATTACTAAGTTAAATATGTATGGTAGAAAGAAAACTAACACTGCTGCTCCTATTTGATATAGTATAGCTCTATGCATATGTCCTGGTCCACGACGTGGAGGTGGACGATGATCATCTGGCACTAGAACTAGCATTACTAGACTATAGGCAACAGAAACTATTAAAATAATAGGTACCACAATTTGGAAAACAGTCATAATATTTTTTACTATAACTACGAATCCCGCAATAGCTGGATCTGAACATGTTCCTGTATTCATATCAATACACCTCTTTTTTATTTTTTCTCACTTACGGCAATACCATCACCAACTTTGTAGATTTTAGTATGATAATCTTTATTATCAGCTAAAAACACATGATAGTCTTTTATCTTTCTTACTAATGCACGTAAGTTTTTACTCTTTATTTCCTTTTCATCCTTATATATGTATCCATGGAAAAACATATTATCTGTAACTATAAAACCGCCATCTCTTAAATTTCCTTCAAACTTTTTAAAGAAATTAATATTTTGTCCTTTAGCAGCATCTATAAATATCATATCATATTTCTCTGAAATTCTAGTATCTAATGCATCTCTATACAGTAAAGTAATTCTATCTTCTAATTTAAACTTTTTAACATTTTTAACAGCTTCTAAATATCTTTCTTGATCTCTTTCAATAGAAGTAATCTTTAATTTAGGAGCACATAAAGCCATCATAATAGCTGAATAACCAATAGCTGTACCTATTTCTAAAACATCTTTAATTTGATGACTAATTATAAATGTTGTTAAATAATCTATACCTGCATCTTGCATTATTGGAACGTTATTTTCTTTAGCATACTCTTTAATTTTTTTTAAATTTGTATGATAAACTCCTACCATATCCAATCACCATTATCCTTTATCTCTTGTACTTTCTTTAAATGTTCTTCAGTAGTTTTTGTATAATAAACTTTCCCTTTTTTATCTGCGACAAAGAAGAAGTAATCACTAGCTTTTGGTTCTAAAGCTGCTCTTAAAGCTACTGCTTCTGGATTACATATTGGCCCAGCCGGAAGATCTGTCATACTAAGAACTCTTGTATTATAAGCATTTGGAGTATTAAACTCTGCTGCACTTAAATCTCTATCCATTGGTACTTGAAGTCCATAATAAGTAGTAACATCACTTCCCAAATTCATGTGAGCATCTAATCTATTCATGAAAATTCCTACAATCATCTTCATACTTTGTTCATCAGTACCCTCTAATTGTGCTATTGATGCTAAAGTCAAAAGTTGATGGAAAGTATAATCTTCATTTTCCTCTATTTCTTTTTTATAAGAATCTAATTCTGTTTCTGTTTGATCTAACATCTTCTCAATTATCTCTTTAGAAGTTACTTTTTTATCTTTAAATCTATAAGTATTAGGTGCTAAATAACCTTCTAGTGGATAATATATATTTTCATTTAATATTTCATCAGTTAAAAACCAATATTTATTTATTAATTCTAATAAGTAAGTTTTATCTTTTGAAGTTGCTAAAAAGTCTTGCGCTGTATTATCTGTCTCTTTACCTACGATATCTGCATAAGTTGTAATTCTCTCTCCCTCTTTAAAGGTAAGATTTATCTCATTTGGATTATAATTACTATGTTTACCAAGAGCCTCAATTATCTCTGTTGTACTCATATGCTTACTTAATAAATAATCTGCAGCCTTAAGTGATGATTTATTAAATTTAATTATTACTTTAAAAAAGAATTCACTTCTAATTAAATTTTTTTCTTTTAAAAGTCTTGCAATTCTTGTAGTAGTCATTCCCTCTGGAATAGTAATTTCTACATTCGCTTTAGAATTTTTATCAACAGGTCTATTTTCAAGTTGATAATAACCAAATGCCCCTATTAATGAAAATCCACAAATCACTAGTACACCAATTATAAAGTTTCTCATTTACTACCTCCAGTTGATTCTTTTTTTATTCTTGGTCTGTCTTTTCCTTTATTTTTTCTTGTAAAGTATTTAATATTGTTTCAATAACAGTCCATTCTTTTTGTGTTTCAATATTTCTTAAACCATCACTTGGATCGTCTGGTTTATATGTAGAAGCATATACTTTAATATTTCCTGCTTCATCTTTACTATTATCTGTATATATTATATAACTTTTTTTAGTTTCTTCACTATCAAAAGTAAATAAAACATCAAATACTAGTTCCTTTCCATTTTCATCTACAATGGTAAATTGATTCTTTTCCATTTTTACTTTCCTTTCCTATCTAAATAACTCTGTAAAATAATTGTAGCCGCCATACTATCAACAACTTTTTTTCTTTTCTTTCTAGTTGTATTATTAGATATCAATAATCTATGAGCTTCTACAGTAGTTAATCTTTCATCCTGTAAATGGACTTTTATGTTTAATGCTTTTTCCAATTTATCTTTAAACTCTATACTAAGTTCCCCTTTAGGACCAATAGTATTATTCATATTTTTAGGAAATCCCAATACTATTTCATCTACTGCTTCTTCTGCTACTATATTTTTTATTTCTTCTATTAATCTCTGATATTCTTCATTATGTCTTATAACTTTATAACTAGAAGCGATAAGTCCTGTTTTATCAGAAATAGCTACTCCTAAAGTCCTACTTCCTAAATCTAAACCTAAATATCTCATTTATTATTTTGTCTAAAGTTTGTAAGTAAAACTTCAATAATTCCTGTTCTATCTAATGTTAAGATTTTTTCTCTAGCACTCTTATAAGAAGAAATATAACCAGGATCACCACTAATTAAATAACCTACAATTTGATTAGTAGCGTTATAACCACGTTCTTCTAAAGCCTCATAAACTTCATTAATCACGTGTCTAATTTCTTCATTTCCTTTTTTTTCAATTATAAACATACTAGTTTCTTCAGACATAATATCACTCCTATTATATACAAATACATTTTAACATTAATTTATATTTGGTGCAAATATCAAGCATAACAAAATGCCATATAAGCAAGAAAAGCTATATAAATTAAAGTAACTATTAATCCATTAACTTTTTCAAATGTACTACTCTTATATTTAACACCTAAACCTATAGTAATTAAAAATCCTCCAATAAGTCCCCCAATATGAGCAAAATTATCTACACCACTTAGTGTAAATCCTAAAATTAAGTTTAAACAAATTAAAGGAATTATTTGACTTCTAATAATATTACCTAAATAAACTCTATAATGATATCCAAAATATACAAGAGCTCCCATAAGACCAAATATAGCACCACTAGCTCCTATAGAGAAAGAGTCTCTTACAAACACAATAGACATTAAACTTCCACATAAAGCACTTACCAAATAAACTATAAAATATTTAGTTTTACCTAAAAAACTCTCTAACTGACTTCCAATAACATAAAGAGCATAACAATTACAAAGCAAATGCAAAATACTTCCATGTACAAAAGCACTAGTTAATAATCTATAAAATTGTCCACTAGTAACTAATGCATGATGTAATCCAAAATTATATATCTCATAATCATGAGCCCCAAATAATTGTGGAATTATGTATAAAAGAACATTTAAAGCAATAATAGAATAAGTAATAACAGGATACTTTGGTCTAAATACCTCTTCTACTTGTTCCGCATCACTTTTATTATGTTTATTAATATCATTAGTAATCTTTACAAAAAGTTCTACACCCTCTTCAGAAAATTTTAATTTTTTACTTAAATCAGGAAAACTTCTTTTTACAATTTCACTTTTAGTTAAATCTTGTTCATCTAAGACACTAATACAATCTATATTTTTTATTGGTTCATTTAATTTTACATTTTCTCCTAAATCTAAGAAAATACTAAGAGCATTTATATTAAAAGACAATGTCTTTGCTTTAATCTTTTTCATTATTCTACGAGTTTTAAAAATATCAAAATTAAATTGTTCATCATTATGAATATAATTAGAAACTATTCTGACTATTTTATAATCTTCATCCATATTTTCAAGCCATATTTCATTATCAGCACCTTGCAAAATTATAGGATTATAATTCTTTTCTGTTATAAAATAATGAAGTAATTTCATCACAATCATATTCTTATCATCTAGTAATCCTTCTAAATTTTGATCCATAATAAACCTCCTCTTTTTATTAATATTATTATATAACAAATCATAGAATATGAAAAGAGGTGAATCTATGTGAAAAGAATTTTTATTTTTATTTTAGCTTTATTACCATGGTTTTTAAGCTCATTAGTACCTGTTGATAAAGATTTTTACAACAGTTTAGTTTTACCATTCTTTACTCCTCCACCAATATTCTTTAGTATAGCTTGGACTCTTACCTATATAATGAATGCCATCAGTATTTATATAATATTTAAGAATTTTAACTTTAAATTTAAAGACATACCAAAATCTTACAAAAATATTTTACTTCTTAATTATATAGCTAACCAATCTTTTCAACCCCTATTCTTCCTACTTCATAGTCCTTTTTTAGGATTTGTAGCGACAATTGTAACATTCATTACAACTCTATTTTTATATGAAGAATCTTCTTCTATAAATGAAAAAAGTACCACATTTTTAAATATGTATGTACTTTTAAGTCTATTTGCTACTGTTTTATCAGTAACGATATATATTTTAAATGTTAGATAACTCGTCTAATTTATCCTGAAACTCTTTTGGAACATCAACTTCAAAAAATAAATGTTTTCCTGTTATAGGATGATCAAATTCAATACTTTTAGAATGAAGCATTTGACCAAACTCATCTGCTTTTTTATTACTATAAACAGGATCGTTTATAACTGGATGACCAATATATTTCATATGAACACGAATTTGATGTGTTCTACCTGTATCCAAAACACACTCTACTAAAGTTGCATCTTTAAATCTTTCTAATACTTTAAAATGGGTAACAGAAGGTTTTCCATTTTCTACTATTGCTTGTTTTTGACGATTATTAGGATCTCTACCAATTGGTGCTTCTATCGTTCCTGTAGAATGCATAATTACTCCATGCACTAAGGCTAAATAATGGCGTTGTACTTTTTTATCTTTAATCATTTTTGAAAGTAACTCTAATGTTTTTTCATCTTTAGCTACTACCATTAAACCACTAGTATCTTTATCAAGTCTATGCACTATCCCAGGACGCATATTTTTTAAATCTTTTAAATGTAAATAATAGGCCAAAGCATTAACTAATGTTCCTTCATAATGTCCTGCAGCAGGATGAACCACCATTCCACTTTTTTTATTAATAATCATTAAATATTCATCTTCATACACAATATCAAGAGGAATATTCTCAGGCTTAACCACATCCAAATTATCTGTATCATCAGCAATAACTTTAATCATATCATTTTCTTTTACCTTATAATTACTACTGACTTCTTTATCATTCACCAAAATATTACCACGTTCAATTTGTTTTTGTACTTTACTACGTGAAATATCCAACTTTTCACTTAAATATACATCAAGCCTTTTTTTCACGTCTTCTATTTCTACTACCATGATATCCTCCTCTTTTATCTAATTCTTCCTTAATAAAACCAACAATTAAAATTATAACCCCAACTACTATTAAGACATCCGCAAAATTAAATACTGGAAAATTATAATTAAAAATTTTAAATGCTAAAAAATCTGTTACTTCATGATATAAAATTCTATCTACAAGATTACCAACAATACCACCTAAAATCATTCCTAATGATGTAGAATATAATAAATTTAAATGTTTTTCCTCTTTATTAATATAATTAACTAAATAAAGTAATACACCTAAACTAATAAAAATTAAAAGATAGGAATCTCTTTCTAAAATACTAAAAGCTGCTCCACTATTTTCTACATAGCTAATTGAAAAGAAGTTAGGTATTACTATAATTTTTTCTAATAAATGCATATTAGCTTTAACTATATATTTAGTTACTTGATCGATAATTATTCCTATTAAAGTTATTGTATATAGTTTATCTTTCATATTTACTTCCTCTCTAATTTAGTTTTTTAACACGTGAAATTATTACTTGATATTTATCTAATCTTCTCTCTACTTTACCTTCTATCTTTAATATATCTCCTCTATCTATAAAGTTATAATCTTCCCATACTTTAGGAAACATAGTAAAATCCATCGAACCAGTTTCATCACTACCTGTAATAAAAGCCATTTTATCTCCCTTTTTAGTTTGAATTACTTTTATCTTGTCTACCAAAATAATATTTCTGATATTTTTATTAAAATGTTTAGGTATTTCATTTACTAAGATAACTTCAGGATTATCTTTTCTAAAACGTAAAGTTGGATATTGTGATAAGTAAAAACCAAAAACTTCTTTTTCTTGTTCTAATAAATAATCTTCATCATATTCTTCCATTATTTCAATATCTGGTTTCATTACTAAAGATGGATCAATATCAATAGTTATTTTAGCATAATTAATTAAAGCATCTAAATTATAAATTAAAGTTCTTTTATTATATTTAAAACAATCAAAACATCCTGCATATATTAAAGCCTCAATCGTTTTTTCTCCTACCTTTTCAATAGTAAGTCTACTCATCGCATCATAAATATCTGTAAACAAACCTTTTTCTCTTGCTTTTAAAATACCACTACTAGCTACAGATCCAACTGATTTTATATTAGAAAATGGAAAATAAATTTTACCATCATGAACAACATATCTTTTAGAACTTAAATTAATATCAGGTTTTAACACATCTATATCTTTAGCTTTCGCTTCCATAATGTATTCATGTGTTTTAGATTCACTACCAATTACATTAGTTAATAAGTTACTATAAAATTCATGTTTATATCTTACTTTTAAATAAGCCATTTTATAAGCAATTAAAGAATAAGCCACTGAATGTGATCTATTAAATCCATAACCAGCAAAATTTAAAATCAAGTCAAATAATTCTTTACTAGTTTTAACATCATGTCCTCTTTCAACACTTTTCTTTATAAACTTATCTTCTTCATTCTTTAATAAATCAAATTTCTTTTTACTCATAGCACGACGAAGAATATCAGCTTCTCCTAAAGAATAACCTGCATAAAGATTAGCCACTTGCATAATTTGTTCCTGATAAATTAAAATTCCATAAGTATTTTCTAAAACACCCTTAAGCATAGGATCTATATAAGTTACCTTTTCTTCACCATGTTTTCTTCTAATATAAGTATCTATATTTATAGCAGGACCTGGACGAAATAAAGCAATAGCCGCAAAAATATCTTCAAACTTATCAGGTTTTAAACGACTTAAGAAATTTCTCATGCCTGTTGACTCAAATTGAAAAATTCCAGTTGTATCTGCCTTAGCAAATATTTCTATAGTTTTTTTATCATCTAATGGTATATCTGAAAATAATATTTTTTTATTATAGTTATGTTCTATATCCGCTAAAATATTAGAAATTAAAGATAAATTCTTTAACCCTAAAAAGTCCATTTTTAAAAGTCCTAACTCTTCTAAATACTCCATAGAAAAACTAGTCTGATACATACCCTCATTATAATCTAATGGTAATACTTCATCTAATGGTTTTTCACACATAACAATTCCCGCTGCATGAGATGATGTATGTCTAGGAAAACCTTCAAAATGAATAGCTATTTCAAATACTTTTTTTAATTGATTATCACTTTCAATATTAGCCCTAAAATTCTTATTATTAGTAAAAATATCTTTTAAAGTCTGATTTGAAAAACTAGGAATAAACTTACAGACTTTATCTATTTTATATATAGGTATATTTAAAACACGACCTACATCTCTTAATACTTGTTTAGCTCCTAATGTCCCAAAAGTAATAATACCTGCGACATTTTTCTTTCCATATTTACCAACAACATAATCTATAACTTGTCCCCTTTTATCATCAGGAAAATCTGTATCAATATCAGGCATAGTAACACGTTCTGGATTTAAAAATCTTTCAAATAAAAGATTATATTTAATAGGATCAATATCCGTAATTCCAATTGAAAAAGAAACCAAACTTCCCGCAGCACTTCCACGTCCTGGTCCAATTAAAATATTATTCTTTTTAGCATAAAAGATAAAATCATAAACTACTAAAAAATAATTAGCAAATCCCATCTCTTTAATTACACTTAATTCATAAAGTAATCTATCAAAATAATTTTTAGGAACATTTCCCCCTAATCTCTTTTCCAAACCTTTCTTTGCCAAACTATATAAATACTCATCTGCACTAACATTTTTATTTAATTTATAAATAGGTAATAATAATTTTGATTTAGGAAATTCCAAATTACAATTACTAACAATTCTTTCAATATTAGTTAAACCTAAATCATCCGTTAATAATAAAATATCTTTAATATTAAGTTCTTTATCTACAACATCATAACTAACTTCATCCGCAACAGTTTTACCATCCCTAATACGATAAATAAAATCTAAAAAATGATCTTCATTCTTTTCTTTATATAAACTCTCTTTAAAGAAAACAACTCTCTTATCTATTAAAGCTAATTCTCCTTCTTCTTTTTTATTACTATAACCTAAATATAAATCATCATATATAGATTTTATCTCATCATATTTTTCCTTTGAATTATATGGAAGAACAGCTATTAAAGAATTAGAGTATTTCTTTAAATCATCTAAAACTACACCATCAGTTTTTTGAATAGTAGATAGTTTAATTAAACTTTTATAACCTTGGTAATCCTTAGCATATAAATTAATAGTAGCTTCTTCAAAACTAACTTCAAGACCAATAATTGGTTTTATATTATTACTTCTACACTTTTTATAAAACTCCATAGTTGCATACATACTATTATCACAAAGTGCGATAGAAGAAAGATTATGTTTTTTAGCATAATCAATAATATCATCAATTTTAAGTAAACTTGAAAGTAATGAATAGTTACTTTTTACATTAAGTGGTGTGTACATAATCTTTCCTCCTTTGTCTTAATTTTATCATAAACATACGATAAAATATAGGTTTTATTTGACTTAAACTAACTTTTATGATAAAGTTATATAGCGAGTGAAATACTATATATAAAGGAGGAAATGAAATGGCAGTTAAAGTAACAAATAAAAAACCTTTAAAAGGAAATGATCGTTCTCATGCTTTAAATACTTCTAAAAGAGCTAGAAAATTAAATCTTCAAGTTGTTAGATTAGAAGATGGAACTAAAGTAAGAATGACAGTTAGAGAAAAAAGAACATTAAACAAAGGAACTAAGATTGCTGCATAATTAAAATCTTAGTTTTTTTATTTCTTATTTTATAGTATACAAAAACCTAACAGTTTTATACCTGTTAGGTTTTATTTTTATTTATTTCTTGCGTCAAATTTCTTTCTTTCTTCTGTATTAAGTATTCTCTTACGTAAACGTATAAAGTGTGGAGTTATTTCAACAAGTTCATCAGAGTTAATATAATCAAGTGCATATTCCAAAGAAATTGGTCTTGGTCTCTTTAATACAACTGTATGATCACTTCCAGCAGCACGGACATTAGTTAAGTTTTTGCCTTTAACAACATTAACTGCTAAATCATTATCACGATTACATTCTCCTACAATCATACCTTCATAAACCTCAGTACCTGGTTCAATAAACATAATTCCTCTATCTTCTAAGTTTCCAATTGAATAAGCAGTTGCAGCTCCATTTTCCATAGAAACTAAAACTCCAAGTTTTCTTCCACCAAAATCAGTATTTTCATAAGGTCTATATTCTTTAAAAGTATGATTCATAATTCCATAACCTTTAGTTAAAGTCATAAAATCAGTTGAAAAACCTATTAACCCACGAGATGGAATTGTATAAAGTAATCTAACTTGATTTTCAAAATTAACCATGTTTTCCATATTAGCACCACGAAGTCCCAATTGTTCAATAATTGTACCAACAGAATCTTCAGGAACTTCAATTTGTAACTCTTCATAAGGTTCACATTTTACACCATCAATTTCTTTAATAATAACAGTTGGTTTAGAAACTTCTAATTCATATCCTTCACGACGCATATTTTCAATTAAAATTCCTAAATGAAGTTCTCCACGTCCTGAAACTAAGAAAGAATCATTACTTGCTGGTTCTACTTTTAAACTTACATCTCTTTGTGTTTCACGATTAAGACGTTCTTCTATTTTTCTAGCAGTAACAAGTTTACCATCTTTTCCAACAAATGGAGATGTATTAGCCCCAAAAGTCATTTGTAATGTTGGCTCATCAATATGTAACTTTTCAAGTGGATCTTCTTTTCCTACTTCACAAAGTGTTTCCCCTACTGAGATATCAGCAAGTCCAGCAACCGCAATAACATCACCTGCTTCAGCTTCTTCTATCTCAATACGATTATAACCATAATATCCAAATAACTTTTGAACTCTAAACTGTTTAATAGAACCATCTAGTCTACAACAACTTACCATTTGTCCTACTTTGATTTTACCATTATGAATACGTCCTATTCCAATTCTTCCTACAAATTCATTATAATCAAGTAAAGCTGGTTGGAATTGTAAAGGTGCTTCTGGATTTCCAGTTGGTTCTGGAATTTCTTCTAAAATACAATCAAGAACTTCTGTAAATCCTGGTGTTTGTGTAGATAAATCGGCATCTAAACTACAAGTACCATTTAAGGCAGATGAATAAATTACTTTAAAATCTAATTGTTCTTCATCAGCACCAAGTTCGATAAATAAATCTAAAACTTCATCTAAAACTTTATCACAACGAGCACTTTCTTTATCAACTTTATTAATAACAACGATAGGTTTTACTTTAGCTTCAAAAGCTTTCTTTAAAACGAAACGAGTTTGAGGCATTGGTCCTTCATAAGCATCAACTACAAGTAGAACTCCATCAACCATATTCATGATTCTTTCTACTTCTCCACCAAAATCAGCATGCCCTGGAGTATCCATAATATTAATACGAATTCCCTTATAATCAAGAGCTGTTGTTTTCGCAAGAATTGTAATTCCACGTTCCTTTTCTAAAGCATTTGAATCCATAGATATGTTACTGGTATCTTCATTTTCCCGAAACATACCAGATGATTTTAATATTTCATCAACCAAAGTTGTTTTACCATGGTCAACATGAGCAATTATTGCAATATTTCTTTTTTTCATACTCTCACACTTCTTTCTCACAACGTGCTTAAGTATAACACAAACTTAAAAAAAAATCTACTATTTGCACAATTCATTAAAGATTTTTTCGCTTTTTTACTAACTTTTTATAAATAAAGAAGATAATTAATGCTAATAATAACAATTTTATAGGCATCTTTAATTTAGAAACATACTCCTTGGCAATAACCCAATTATTACCTAAAGCATAACCAACATAAACAAAAGCAAAAGTCCAAGGAATACTCCCAATAGTTGTATAAATAACAAATTTAACAAATGATACTCTTGTTATTCCTATAGGTAAAGAAATCAAAGTTCTAATAATTGGAAAATTTCTCCCAACACAAGATGCGAAAAGTCCATACTTAGAAAACCATTCATCACATTTTTCAATATCTTCACCTTTCATAAAAAAATACTTCCCATACTTTTCTATAAAAGGTCTTCCCCCAAAATAACCCATAAAATAAATAACTATTGCACAAAAAACACTTCCTAATAACCCTGTTAAAAAAGCTCCTGTAAAAGAAAATATTCTTTTAGCTGCTAAAATACCACCTGTTGCTAATATCGCTTCACTAGGAATAATGATAATAACTGCTTCTAGGACCATTCCCATAAACATACCAAAGTATCCATATTTATCAATTAAGTCAACTATAAAGTTCCCCATATAATCACCTAATCAAGTTTATGAACAAACCCTAAAAAAAAGAATTAATCTTTTTTAGGTACATATTAATATCACTACTCCACTATCTTTAATATAATATATAGAAAGGAGAGTATATTTATGTACGGATGTGGATACCCAGTATATTGGTGTCAAGGTAATAATAATGATTGGAATGGTTCAAGCTGGATTTGGATTATTATCATTTTATTTATTCTTTTCTTCTTGTTTGCTGGTAATAACGGCTATAATAACAGAGGAAATAATAACTTTAATTAGACACAAAAAAAGCACATTGTGCCTGTACTATAAAAAGTATAAAGCCTTGTGCTTTTCTTTTTTAATAAATAACTTTATCATCACATTCAAAGAATGCTTTATATCCTTCATAAGCAGAATAAACATCATACTTACTAGTTATTTCATATGGTGAATGCATTGAAATTACAGAAACACCACAATCAATTACATCTATACCTTTATTAGATAAAATGTAAGCAATTGTTCCGCCTCCACCATTATCTACTTTTCCAAGTTCAGATATTTGATATTTAACATTATTTTTCTCAAATATTCCTCTTATATGCGCTACAAACTCTGCATTAGCATCATTAGCTCCAGACTTTCCACGAGAACCTGTATATTTATTAAATTGTACTCCATAACCAATTAATGAAGAATTATTTTTTTCTGATACATCTTGATAGTTTGGATCAATACCTGTACCAACATCTGCTGAAAGCATCTTAGAATTTTTATATACTTCATTTAAAGCACTTGGTGTATTTTCTTTTTTCTTATTTAATAACTCATTTATAAAATAATCAAATATTTCTGAATGCATTCCAGTATTACCTACACTACCAATTTCTTCTTTATCAGCAAAGATAGCAACTTGAGTAGTAGCTGCTGCTTTAGCATTAACTAAAGCTTTAAGTTCAGCATAAGCACATACTCTATCATCTTGACCATATGATGCTACCATACTTCTATCAAATCCTAAACTTCTAGCTTTAAAAGCTGGTACTACTTCAAGTTCAGAACTATAAAAATCTATTTCTTTAATTCCATATTTTTCATTTAATAAATTTAGGATATTTTCTTTAACAGAAACATCTCCTTCTCCTGGAATACTACCAATTACTAAATTTAAACTTTCTGCTTCGATAGCCTCTTCTAACTTTTTAGCACTTTGTTTTTGAGCTAAATGAGGTAATAAATCAGTAATTGTAAATATTGGATCATCTTCTTTTTCACCAATATTAATTTCAACTTTTTCTCCATTAGCTTTAACAACTACACCATGAATGGCAAGTGGAATTGTTGTCCATTGATATTTCTTAATTCCTCCATAATAGTGTGTTTTAAATAAAGCAAGATGTACATCTTCATAAATAGGATTAGGTTTCAAATCAAGTCTAGGTGAATCAATGTGAGCTCCAACTATATTTAATCCATTAGTTAAAGAATCACTTCCTATTACTGCTGCTAAGACACTTTTACCACGATTGTTGATATATACCTTATCTCCTGCAACTAGTATCTCTTTAGATGATAATTCTACAAATCCATTACTTTCTAATTCTGAAATAATTGATTTAGCAGCTTCTCTTTCAGTCTTTGAATTATTTAAGAATTCAATATAACTGTCAGATAATTTAAATATTTCTTGTTTCTTTTCGTCAGTAAGATTTTTCCAACCACATTCTTTTTTATTCATAATATCTTCCATAATATTCCTCCTATTCATTAAATATTTTATCATGTATACTTTTAGATGTAAATTAATGAAAGAAAAAAATCATTAATTTATGATAGAATATTTTTTATT
>CANRDQ010000001.1 GCA_947629395.1 uncultured Bacilli bacterium | reverse complement strand
ATCTTTCTCATATCACTTTTTCCTGTTGGATCTCCAATTAAAGCCGTTGCTCCTCCAATTAAAATAATTCCATGATGTCCAAAATCTTGTAGCCATCTAAACATTGTTAATGCAAAGAAATGTCCTATATGAAGACTATCAGCAGTAGGATCTATTCCTAAGTAAAAAGTCATAGGTTCTCCATTAACTAAATCAATAATTTCACTTTCATGTGTTAAATCTTTTACATATCCTCTTTCTTTAAGGATATCAAATAATTTCTTTTCCATAATTTTTATTTCTCCTTTGGCATTTTGTATAGTTAATTAAATTACAATCATCAAAGTAATAATAGTAATAATCACTATCCATACAAACCACCTCCTCGAAATAAAAAAACGAGCAACTCATCCAAAAGGACGAATTACTCGTGGTACCACCTTTATTTGTAATAATAGTTTATTACCTCTTATTGATAATGGATACTATCCAATTAAAATCATCATTTGTAATTCATTATTTTAATTTTACTTGTTTTCACCAACCACAAGTTCTCTATAAAATATTATAAAATAATTACTTCGAATGAATCGCTTTTTAATTAACTAAGCTAATTATACTATATTTTATATAAAAATGCAATTATGGGTCGGCTTATACTAAAATAATTAGGCATTGATATTTTAGTATAAAATTATATAAATTTACTAAAAATCCTATATCAAAGAGTGATATAGGATTTTAATATTATGAAAAATTTTTTATGCTTTCTTTTTTTGATAGTCAGCTGTTGAATTTAGATGATTAGTTCTATGTTTTTCGATTGAGAAAATTACACATCCATTTTCTTCTGATTCTTCTTTTGTATAGTATCCACCATCATAAGTATCTTGAACAACAGCTTCAACACTATCATATAGATTTTTAAAATCTTCATCATAATATTTAGAATAACAATCATACCAATTATCAAATGTTTCTATACCTTTAACATCAACTACGATATCTTCATCTAAATTGGGAAGTTTTAAAAATCTAATAGTATCTCCTACTTGTACTAATTTTCTTTTTTCATCATTAAGTCTATACTCTCTAATTTTTACACCAGATTTTACTTCTTCAAAATTATCCTCAGTAAGTTTCATTATATGTTCCATAGAACACCTCCAACTACTAAACTATAATACATCTTCAAAATTTTATTGATATTCTCAATTATAATTATTCACATTTACTTTTATTTCATTTTTTTATTATCTTACTCTGCACTACTTCTAACAACTAAATTATTAATATCAAAAGTAGGAAATTCACTCAACAAATAATTATATAATTCTTTTGCACAAATAAACTTATTATCATATTCCTTCTCGTTTAAACATTTAGTTACCTTCTCAATAAATTCTTCACCTGGTAATTTTCTAACATTATATCTTTTTCTATACTCTTCATCTTTAAATATTCTCTCAACTTTATTAAGTGGTATAGAAGGAATTTGTTTATTATAAAAATATGCTTCTAATACTCTTTGTAAAAATATATAATAACTAAGATCTATATCATCATGTCTATTATATTTAGCTTCCAACTCATCAAATCCATCCCAAATACTATAACAATTCATCTTAAATTTGAATTCATCGACATCAGCCAAATTCATCATCTCAATATTATTTTTTGCAACCTTAATTAATTCTTCAACAGTACCATTTTGATCATAAAGAACTTTAGAATTTACAAAAATCATAGTTGTAGACAGATGATAATTGTGAAGTTCTTCATCAAAATAAGATAGAATTTTCTTTCTAGGATTTATAAAATACTCTATTAAAAATCCATCTACTCTTTTATTACCTCTTTCACGCCATTTTGTATCATCTGTTGTAACAATATAAACATCAATATCACTATTCTCATCATTATTACCAGTAGCATAACTACCAGTTAAAATAGCACCTACAAAATAATCTTCATTTTTATAATCATCCAAAAACTTTTTTACTGCTAATTCCCATTCTTTCATAATATACCTCTACTCTTTCATTATATCATATATCATAATAATATAGATTTTCTATTATCTGTTGTTTATTTGGCAAAGTAAGTAAATTAGTATTTACCAAATTTCCTTTCATATGTTTATAAAATTCATTAGCAGGATTATCTTGTAAACATCCAACAATCATACTATTATATTTCATCTCTTTTAATTCTTTTATTGCCTTAAGAAAAAGAACTTTTCCAAAACCATATCCTTTAACACTATCTAATAAATATAATGCTCCTAATTCTCCACACGCAGAGTATTTATGATATTTTGTTTTTCTAACTCTTAAAATACCCACATACTCATCATTAACCTTTAACAAAAATCTTTTACTACCATCTTCTAAATTTTCTTTCAAAATTTCACTTGTTTTTTGTATTTCTTCTTCTGTATTTATGGATTTCAAATAATCTTCATCAACTATATCTTTATAAGACTGTAACCATGCTAGTGCATTAACTCTAGCATAATCGAAAGCATTATTTTCATTCATCTTTTCAATAACATAATTTTTCATAACAATACCCTATATTCTATAATAATATACAATAAAGAAATAACTTATCATCAATTTATAATAATTTATCATATTTTCCTACATAAACTCTAGGCACTCTTTTCCCAATAGAACATATTACTTCATAAGTAATTGTATCTAAATGTTTAGCAATTTCTTTGATGTGTTCAATATCCTTAACAATCACTACTTTATCACCAACATCTACAGAATCATCTACTTTTACGAATAACATATCCATACAAACATTTCCAACTATTTTATATTCTTTATCATTTATATATACACTTCGACCAGTATTTTTTCTAATTATACCATCAGCATATCCAATAGGAACAACTGCTATTTTTTCTTTACCATTTACTTGATAAGCACCATTATAACCTACTGTTTCATCTTCCACTGCATTTATTTGAATTACTTCACTATATAAACTAAATGTAGATTTAAACTTAATATCTTTATAGTCAACTAAACCATACATAGATATTCCAAGTCTACAACCATTAGCATATTCTCTTTTATCAAAAAACTCAGTAGCTTCACTAGCACCAACATGTACTATAGGAATTTCTTTTAAGTTAATATCCTTTGTTATTTCTTCAAATCTTTCAAATTGTTTTAAAGTTCTTTCACGACTAGCAGCATCATATATATGAGTATAAATTCCTTCTAATATAAATTTCTTCTCCTTAATCATTTTATACATAAAATTAAACTCTTCTCTATTATTTACTCCTAATCTATTCATACCTGTATTAATTTTTATATGAACTTTTAAATTTTCATTTGCTTCTTTTATCTTTTTTAAATAATCTAAATTACTAATAGTTACTGTAATATTATTTTCTACACAAACTGGTATATATTTTACATCAATAATTCCTAAACATAATATTGGAATATCTTTTATTTCTTTTCTAATAGCCATAGCCTCATCAAGTGTCGCCACAGCAAGATAATTACATCCAGCTTCAATTACAGTCTTAATAACAGGAATATCATTATGACCATAACAATCAGCTTTAACAACTCCAAAATGATACTTGTAATTATCATACTTTTTTACTAAAGTCTCCACATTATACTTAATATTATTTAAGTTAACTTCAACATAAGTATTTCTATACATATCTTATACACCTCTATTAAATACTTAAATTTTAATTACTTCTTGTATTCTAAATCTGATAATTTAATTATAGCTAATTTTCTCCTAAATTCATAGTAAATTATAAAATAAAAAGTACGTAAATATTCATGTTCACGTACTAAAAATAACTTATTTTATTAACATTCTTCTAATTCAGATGCTTCATAACAATCAACATATTCTCCATCATTTAAAGAGACTGTATATAAACTACCATTTTTATCAATGATATGTCCTTCTTGTCCTCTATATATGACTCTCACTCTATCTCCTACTTGAAATGTATCATCTTCATCATTGTTATCTGTATCTCCAAATAAATCAAAAAATCCCATAATATCCTCCTGTTTAATGTATTATATCACAATTTAATTTTGAAGCAACTCTTTTTCTTCTTCAATAATACTTTTATCATATCTTTCATATAAATGCTCTATATCTTTACTAATCTCTACATTCTTAATAACCTTATATTCCCAATTAGTATTTTTATCATTCAAATAATTTTCTACTTTTTCAGAGGAAAATTGTAAATATGGCTTTAATAAAGTATTAACATTAAAAATTATATTTACACAATTATATAAAACATTATTACATTCATCTATATTATTTTTAGCCAATACCCAAGGTTGTTTTTCATCAAAATATTTATTAGCATAACTAATAAAATCAAAGATTTTACGGATACCATCTTTAACATTTCCATCATCAATACTATCCCCAACTTCTTCAAATAACTTAATTAACTTTTCTTCTACTTCTATATCAACAGAAGAATTCTTTAATTTCCCCTCAAAAGATTTATTTACAAAAGCTAAAGTTCTATTTATAAAATTACCCCATTTACCTAAAAGTTCTCCATTAAGAGAGTTAATAAAATCTATCCAAGAAAAATTAAAATCTCTTGTTTCTGGATTATTTATCAAGAAATAATATCTAATTGCATCAGCAGGATATCTATTAAGTAGATGTCTTATAGAAATATAGTTTCCCTTACTTTTAGATAGTTTTTCTCCTTCTATCGTTACATATTCATCAGAAACAATTTTATCTGGTAACTTATAATTTTCTTTTGTAGCTAGTAACAATGATGGAAAAATAACTGTATGAAATGGAATATTGTCTTTAGCATGAACTAAATATATTTTATTATTTTTATCCTGTTTCCAAAAATTTTCCCAATCTAGATTATGATTTTCACAATATTTTTTACTAGCAGTTACGTAACCCCAAACATTTTCAAACCACCCATAAATTTTCTTATCTTCATATCCTTTTATAGGAATATCAATTCCCCAATTAAGACTACGGGAAGCACATCTATCTGGTATCCCCTCTTTTAAATATCTTTCTGTAAATAATACAGCATTGTCTCTCCAATTAGTTTTATTCTTATTTACTAATTTTCTTAAATCTTCCTGAAATTTTGATAAAGAAAAATATAAATTTTTAGTTTCTTTAATACTTGTTGGATTACCACAAATAGCACATTTAGTTTCTTTGACATCTTTAATATCTAATAAACTTCCACACTTTTCACATTCATCACCTTTTATATCAGCCCCACATTTAGGACATACTCCAATAATATAACGATCAGCTAAAAATAGATTACATTGTTGACAATATAGTTGTTCTTCTTTTTTCTCATAAAGATAGCCATAATCATAATATTTTTTAAATTGTTCTTTTACAAAATCTTTATGGTAAACATCATCAGTTCGATTATACAAATCAAAACTAAAACCTAAATCTTTAAAATCTTTAGAAAACTCTTGATGACAAACATCTACTATTTCTTTAGCTGTTTTTCCTTCTTGTAAAGCTTTAACATCAATTGGTGTTCCATGGCAATCACTTCCTGATACTAATATAACATTATTTCCTTTCAACCTATGATATCTGGCAATAACATCTCCAGGTAAACTACTAGCAGCATGACCTATATGCAAATCTCCATTCGCAAAAGGCCAACTAATTCCTATTAATATATTCATTTTTAATTCTTCCTTTCAAATAAAAAACCTCTTAGGAAAATATCCTAAGAGGTGAATATATCACGTTACCACTCTTCGTTCATTAATACATTACTGTATCAATCTCATTAACCTACTTATGTCTTATGCATAGTTATAGGCTTGTGCTGTAACAGGCACACCTGTAATAACTTACTAAAATTTCAGTTATTCACCCTTGAGGGCCATTTTCGAAAAATCATTACATCCTCTTTTTCAGCTACCAGAGTTCTCTAAAATGCTTTTATCTTTCTACTTCTTCCTCGCACTGGTTTTCGTTAACAGTTCAAATTATAAGCATTTTTTTGTTTTTTGTCAAATTTTCATTTTCATAAAATAAAATCAACATCTGAAAATATGATATAATATCGATAGTAAGAGGTGGAAAAATGAATTTAAAAGATATCATGAATAATACTACTATTCAGAATTTTAATATGACCTATGATGAGTTCAGTAAATTAGATTTTGATACACAAGAAAAATTAATTGAAGAATATAGAAAACATCATGTTAAAAAGCAAAATAAAAAAGTTACAACGATGATGGGAAATGGCGATAATGCTATGTTTGTAAAAGTTAATAAAGGAGATAAAGTTTTAATTGGTTCTGGAAAAGATTCTATCTTTATTAAAGCTGGTACAACCCCAGAAAAAGAAAGACAAGCAATCAATAATAAAATTGATGACATGGGACATAGTAAACCTGTAGTAATGGTAAAAAGATTAATTCGTAAATTCAAAAACAAATAAAAGGAATAGATAACTTAGTCTATTCCTTCTTATTTTGTACTATATCTCTTTTTTATTACATATCCTACTGCACATATACTTGCAATAATTAAAATTATACAAACAATTAAATTTACATCTGCCGTATCCGGATTTAAAGTATCATCGACATCACTATTAGTAGTTGATGGTAATTCTGTACTGTTTTTAGCTACAACATTACCATTTTCATCTTGAATAAGATTTTCAGCAATATAATTTGTATTTAATGGTTCAGAGAAATCACCACCACTAATAAAGTTTTTATTATGTTCTTGTAATTCATCACTTATAAGTACAGAAGCAATACCTTTAGCACTTTCAAAGTCACCACCACTAATTTTTATTTCTTCCACTTTAGTATTACTTGAATTAGTAAGTGTTTCATATAAAGCATTACCATGCTCACTTATTAGTTGTGGATTACCACTAATAAATACTTTAATATGTCCATCATAAGTATCATTAGATGTAATACTTACTGCAGCTCCTGTTGATTCAGAACCACTACCATTAACTTCAGGATTTGGATTATAAGATCCAGTCGCTTTTAAGGTTCCACCTGTTATATTATAAACACCTGATTTTATAGATAAAGCACCTGTTCCTTGAATATATCCACCTTTTATATTATAAAAACCATAACCTGCCCCATAAATAGCTTCGGTATGTTCAGAAATTATTTTCGCTCCACTATATACATTAACTACTGGAGCATTTTCACTGATAATATGTTTACCTCCAGTAATACTACCTTGAATAGTAATACCTGTTCCTGTTGAAGTAGTAACATTAATCGTTCCATAAAAATCTAAAACTGAACCATTACCACCTTGGTCATAATGTTCATTATAAGCTTGAAACATAACTCCATATCCAGCATTAATAGTTGCGGTACTTTCAACAGTTACTTTATTATTAATTCCAGAAATAGATATAGCTTGTCCTTCACATTTTTTACCACCACAAGTTTCACCTGTTTGAGCTTCAAGAGTAATATTTTTAATATCTAAAGTTCCACCTTGCATAGCCATTATCATAAAATGTTGGTTATTAGGACCAATTATCTTTCCAGCACTATTTCCAGTAATATTTAATACAGAATTAGTATATATTACCTGAGACATTGATAAAGTAAATCCTCCAAGATCTAAAGTCTTATCTCCTGTATTCTTCATAAAAATATAGTTTTTTCCTGCTTCAGCCTCTATATTTTTAGATAGCTTACAAGTTTTACTTTCTGGTGAACTTAAACAAGCTGATAAAGTATCCCAAGTATCAACCGCCTCTTCAGCATAAACACTAGGTATCATAAACATAAATGTTACAACTGAAATAATAAATAATAAACTCGTTTTTTTCATATTCTTCACCATATCTGTAAGTAACACAAACAAATCCTTCCTATATTATATATTGTACCATATAAATAAATTTCTTCAATTAATGTTTTACAAAATGTAAAAAAGTGTACAATCTTATGTAAATAAGTATACACTTTTTTTCTTAAATATTTCGTAAATTTTCTAATACTTTCTTTTGTATATCTATACCATTTAATAATTTATCTTCTTCAATTTCTAAAGCATTAGCAATATCTAAAATCAGCCATTCTCCAGAACAATTACTTTCTTTTACTATCTCTAAGAATTTTTGAATAGCAACTTTCCTTGTAATTTTATATTTATCCACAAGTATTTCCATACAACCTCTCACAAATAAATAAGAGGAAATATAAGATAATCTAAAGGAACAAGATCTATCAGGAATTAATTCCTCTTTTCCATAAGTACCATCTCGTTCCGATTTTAATATCTCTTTAGCGGATAATATCTCACTATCTTTCAAATTTATTAAAGCTTTTCTATGTTCATCATACTTTTCTTCATAATTTAAGCCATATAGTGGTAAAGCCTCTGCGAAACCTTCACCAAGCATTTGATTATTAGAGAAAAACTGACTATGTATTATATGAGAAAGTTCATGAATTTCATTTTCTATTAAAGCAATACTAGGTTCTTTAGGAACATTTTCTACTAAATTTTGACTTATTCCATAGGCATAATTAAATCCTTCTAAGTCATAACAACTTACAGGTTTTCCACCACCTCTACCTTTATCAAATATTTTAGGTACTCTAAGTAATTTAGCATAATTATCAACTGGAACTATATAAATATAAAGTATTGGTTTAGCCCCACTTGGATATTTAATATCTAAAGTATTAATCTCTTTTAAATATTCATATTCTCTCTTTAAATATTCCTCGTAACATCCTTCATCATATTTTTTAGCTAATTCTTTAGATAATCTTACTTTTATAAATTCATTAAATACTCTTAATTCTGAATTTTCTATATATTCCCTTAAAAAATCTTTCTGATACTCCATAAATCCCCCTACTTATTTTCTTTAAACATTTCTCTTAATTTAAGACCTGTTTCATAACCTTTTTTATAAAAATCTTCAATATTCATATTTAAATAATCATTTCTATAACAAAGTTCTAAAGTTATTGGACCACTATAATTACATTCATTCAAATTATGAATAGCTTGTTCCCAATTAATAGTTCCTTCAAAAGGAATTAAATGTTGATCCCAACTAGCATCATTATCATGTAAATGAACAGCGAATATTCTATCTTTAAATTTAGCAAAATCAAATTCATCTTTAAAATGCGCATGATAATGTCCTACATCAAAACAAATACCTACATTTTCATTATCTATATTATCTAACACATATTCTAAATAACCTTTTATTTTAGTATTTTCAAAAGCCACTTTTATTCCCAATTTTTGAGCATAATCAACTAAATCTTTAACTCTTTTTAAACCTTGTTCATTATATAATGGCGCTTTATCATGAGTAGTTAAATGCATAACAACCATTGGAATATCATTTTCTTTACAAATATCTAAATCTTTTTTATAAGAATCAATTAATTCATCTTTACCTTCTACTTCTTCCCATAAATCATTTATATAATCATAACCTAAATGAGCGAAAATAATATTTAATCCTTGTTCCTTTACATACTTCAAAGTTTCTTCTTGGCTAGGATTCCAATCTCTGTTATACCACTGAATAAATACATTTTTAAATCCTGCTTTTTTTATTGCATTAACTGTTTCTATAGTAGTAACATTTTTATTATCATTATTTACTACTACAGCTAGAGGTCTATTATTTAGTATTTCCATACGTATTTCATCTTCAGTTTCTTCATATTTTTTAAAGCCCATTTTCTCATATACATGAATAGCTCTTTCATTAATTTTATAAGCATTTAAAATAATTTTATTTAAATCAAAAGTACTAAAACAATAATTTAGAAAAACAGCAATTGCTTCTGTACCATAATGTTTATCTTGCATAGCAGCAGTAATAGAAATTCCTAATTCTCCCTGTTTATCATGATAATCTCTTAATTCTATATTTCCAATAAACTTATCAGTATTCTTCTCTAACATCGAAAATGTTGGAGCATTATTTTTTAATCTATCTTCTACCCAACTAGCTTCTCCTTCACGGTTATAAACTAGATACTCTTTAGATATAAATCTACTGACGTTATAATCATTAACCATAGTTAAATAATCTTCTATTAATTCTTTACTTAAATGTACAAATTTAATATTATCAGATACAAATATTGGTCTCATATTATCATAAATTATTTTTTCATAGTTACTAGAATTTTCTTTTAAACTTTTATCAACATCAATAGAATATTTCTTTACATCACACATTTCATATTTATCATCATAATATTCTTTTACTAGAGTACCACCTAAAGCTTCCATAGTTCTCCAAGAAGCATCATTATCTTTATCAGCATCCAATAAAACATTTTTTATTCCATATTTTTGACAAACTTTTAAGCCTAAATACAAATTAATTTTATTGTATCCTTTATTTCTTTCCGTTGGTCTAATAGAATAACCAATATTACCACCACATTCTTTTAGATGTTCATTTAAACATAATCTAATATTAATCATTCCCACAATTTTATTATCATTACATCTAATTAAAAAATAAACTCTAGCAGGTACTTTTTCTTCCGTAGCTTCTCTCTCATAATCTTCATTTAATTTATCTAACCACTCTTCATAGTTATCTAAATATCTATATAATCCCCCTACACCATTAATTCTAGAATTATATTCATGAAATTCTTTAATATATTCTATTGCTTCTTGTTTTCTTACAATAGATGGTATTTCTAAATAAAACTTCTCCATAATAAACCTCCTACACAAAAAATAGTAATTCACTTTTAAAAGTAATTACTATTTTTAATAATCACTGATTAAAAGTCTCACAATATTTTCCATTAATCAGCTTCATTATACTACTTTTTTTGAGGGTTTGTAAATTATTAAACAGGTATCTTTAACACTTGTCCTATATTTAAAAAATTACTAGATAAGTTATTTATACTCTTAATTTCATTTACTGTTGTATTATAACGACTCGCTATAGCATAAAGTGTATCACCACTCTTAACAGTATAATTAATATAATTAGTTCCTGTCGTAATTGGTATTTTTAAAACTTGTCCTATTTGTAAGATATTACTAGTTAAATTATTAATACTTTTAAGAGTATCTACAGAAGTATCATAACGACTCGCAATTGCATATAAAGTATCGCCTCTTGATACAACATAATCTATATATTGTTCATTAGTAGTACTAGCAGGTATTTTTAAAGTTTGTCCTATTCTAATCACATCACTAGTTAGATTATTTAAACTTTTTATTTGCGCAATCGTTGTATTAAATCTTTCAGCAAGTACCGATAAACTATCCCCCGCTACTACTATATATTCAAAATAATTATCCTCTTTAGTAGTAGGAATTATTAATTGTTGTCCTATCTGTAAAGTATCACTTGTTAAATTATTTAAACTTTTAATAGCGGCAACAGTCGTATTAAAACGTCTCGCAATCGCATATAAAGTATCGCCACTTTTAACTACATAAACATCTGTATTTCCATTATCACTTTCATTATTATCTAATACACAAGAATTTAAATTTCCATATAAAGAATTTAATACCTTCCATGTCTCACTATTAACAATACCACTAGCAGTTAAATCATTATTAAGTTGAAATCTTTTCACTGAAACTTCCGTTTCTAAATCAAACTCGCCATTAACAGGACCACTATAATATAAAAGAGCTCTTAATTTAGTTTGTAAATCTGTAACATAACTTCCTGTAGAGCCAAAACTTAAATTAGGAAAAGCACTAATGGTCATAATCTTAGGTTCTGTTTGGTTAATAATTTCTTCCCAAGTCTCACTATCTACACGTCCTGTTTCTTTTAAATTATTACTCATTTGAAAAGCACTAACCGCCTCTTCTGTAGCAAGTCCATATTCTCCAGTAATTACAGGATTATAAAAACCTAATATCTTTAGTTTTTCCTGTAATATTTTCACATCTTCTCCTGTCGATCCTAATTGTAAATTTTCATACATTATAATCACCTAATCAATTATATTCATTTATTTAAAAGATATTAATATAATGAATTGAGGTGAATTATGGCAAAAGGATATTTAAAGGTAAATACTTATAGTGATAGTATTGCCAATCCAATCAAGAATGCAACCGTCAGAGTTTTAAAAGATAACAATGAAATCTTTTCGACAACTACAAATGAAGATGGTCAAACGGAATTAATTACCTTAGATACGGTAAATAAAAGTTTTTCACAAGAAGATCAAGATGAAGTTAGACCTTATGAAACTTATGATATTGAAGTTACGGCTTTAGGTCTTACTCCTACTAGAATAAATGGGGTACAAATATTTGATAATGTTACTTCCATTCAAGATGTTTATTTGACATCCATAGATGATAAACAAGGACAAGATATTTCTAATATTAGTGGTAATACTCTATGGGAAAATAATCCAGAATACATTGGCGGAAGTCCTGATATTAATATTGCCCCTATTATCTTAAAGAAAGTTACTGTTCCTCCAACTATTGTGGTTCATGATGGAACTCCTAGTTCAAATGCCCCTAATTATACTGTTAGATTTACTGATTATATAAAAAATGTAGCTAGTAGTGAAATCTACACAACTTGGCCAACTGAAACTATAAAAGCTAATGTTTTAGCGATTATTTCTTTTACTCTCAATAGAATTTATACTGAATGGTATCGTAGTAGAGGTTATGATTTTACAATTACTTCTACTACTAGTTATGATCAAAAATATACTAGAAATGGAACTATCTTTGAACCTATTTCTAAAATAGTAGATGAAATATTTAGAAATTACATTAGAATTGGAGTTAGAACCGAACCCTTACTTGCCCAATATAAAAGTGAAACTTCAACAAGTGGAGTCTTAAGTCAATGGGGTTCTAAAGATTTAGGAGATAGAGGTTATACTGCTTTACAAATTTTAAGATATTACTATGGTAATAACGCTAATATTTATACTGCCGATGTTTCTGTAGAAGCTCCCTATTCTTTTACTTCTACTTTAAAAGAAGGAGACTGTAGTATTGATGTTTATATTCTCCAAAACTCCCTAAATTATATTCATTCCAGTTATCCAGGTATTCCTCTAATTCCTAAACCAACTGGTTATTTTGATTCTAATACGGCTAACTCGGTCAGAACTTTTCAAAAAGTTTTCTCCTTAGCTCAAACAGGACAAGTTAATTATGATACATGGTATAAAATATCTTATATATTAACAGCCGTCAAAGATTTAACAGAAAGTGTCTATAGTTAAAAAAAGTTCACTATAAAAGTGAATTTTTTTAGTACATATAATTAAGTAAAAAAGTGCTTATGTAGTTTTATTCTTCTTCTATATCTAATAAAGAAAAGACATTTTTATTATCATTTAAAGCTGGAATATTCATAATAACTCCTTCTCCAATTACGTGTCCACCCTTACTTTCAATCGCTTTAATTATAGCTTTAAATGTATTCCCAGTTGCGTAAATATCATCAACTATATAAAAGTTTTTATTCTCATATGTAGTATTAACTAATTTAGGTAATTCTAGATAATCTTTTCCATATTCCTTTTCATATTCAAAAGTACATTCTACTGTACTTGGTGGTAATTTTCCTTTCTTTCTAACTGGAATACAACCAACATTTAATCTATCCGCCACTGATACTCCAAATAAAAATCCTCTTGCTTCAGGTGCGACTATATAATCAATCTTTTTTCCTATTAACTCCTCTTCAAACTTATTAATTATCTCACTTACTGTTTCTTTTTGAATAATCAAAGGTGTAATATCAATAAATTCTACTCCTTCCACAGGAAAATCTTTTTCCGTTCTTAAATTAAGTTCACTCTTTAAATTATTCTTCAATATTTTCATAACTACAAATCACCTCTACTCTTATTTTTACACCTAAATTATAATATAAATCTCTTAAAAATTCTATCTAAAATTACTTTAATTGACTAGAAAATAAAAGAATGTTATACTTAAAAACCTAGACAGAGGAGATAATTATGAAAAACAATATTGTATATCCAAACTATGATAATAGTATTTTAAATCTTATAACTTCAATATTAAAATATTATAAAGTAGAATCAAATCATAGTAGTTTAGAAGTTTTAGATAAAATACTAGAAGAAAAATATAAAAACATAGTACTTATAATTTTAGATGGAATGGGTAGTAATCTTTTAAAAGAAACTTCTCCTAATAATTTCTTTTCTCAACATAAAGTTTCTACTATCAGTTCTGTTTATCCTTGTACTACTGTTGCGGCTCTTAATACTTATTATTCAGGTAAAGCTCCTATTGAAACAGGTTATATTGCTTTTACTCAATATTTTAAAGAATATGGAAGAAGTCTTTATATGTTTTCTCATAAAGATGCCTATACAGAAGAATCATATCCTAAAGCTAAAGTTGATGTTTTTGAACAATTAAAATATAAAAATATATTTGAGAAAATAGCAGAACAAAACATCAATGCTTATGAGATTAATCCTGAACATTGTGAATGTAGAAGTAAACAATATTATAAAGCTAATGATGTTAAAACTATGTGTGATAAGATTAAAGATATTTGTAAAAATGAAGAAGATAACTTTGTTTTAGGATATATAGATAATCCTGATTCTCTATTACATAAATTTGGATGTTCTTCTAAAGAAGTAAAAAAATTTCTTCTCAAAAGTGAAAAAACTATAGAAAATATGACTAAAGATTTAAAAGGCACAAATAGTTTAGTAATTGTCTGTGCCGATCATGGACATAATGATATTAAAAAGACTTATACTATGAAAGATTTAGATTGTATCAATGATTATTTAATAATGCCCCCTAGCCTAGAATCTAGAGTGGTAAGTTTCTGGGTTAAAGAAGATAAAAAGAAAGAATTTGAAAAAGCTTTTAAGGAGAAATTTAAAGATGAATTTTTACTACTCACTAAAGAAGAATTTTTAGATAAACACTTTCTAGGTTATGGTCAACAACATAAAAAAGTTGATGATTTTCTAGGTAATTATCTAGCTCTATCTATTGCTGATTCTATTATCAAAATAGAAACAGCAATATCTAAACCTAAATATCAAAAGAAGTCTACACATTGTGGTCTTACTGAAAATGAAATGTTAGTGCCACTAATTATAAAGAAAATTATTTAAAAATTTCACTTTTTCCCCAATTTGTGTTATAATTAGTAAACGCTATTTAAGGGGGATGATATACATGAAAAATAATGATAGCGAAGAAAAATTTAAAAATGATGAATATCCCATTAGTATTTGTAAATATGCCGCTCAGTATTCAAACAATTTTGAAGAAACAAATACAGAATTAAAAAGACAGTATCTAGTTGATAATATTGACTTATATAACAAAGTAGTTTCACAAACACCTGGATATAGAGGATCATTTGGTACTGGTTATCCATTTTATGCTTTAGATAGTAATTTACAAGGACAACTTCCTGTTATTGCGGAACAACTAAGATATAATAATGAATTAATAGATTTTACTAATAACTCTACTCATAAAAATTGGGATTGTGCTTCTTGCTTATTAAAAAATGGAGCCTCAATGCCTGACTTAAAACAAATATGTAATAATTGTCCTAATATGGATAATGAGTTAAAACCAAGAAAAGTTATTAATAGATTACCAGATCTTGATATGTGGACTGTTTGTGATGAAAAACAAATAGAAAAAGCTAAATTATTTTTACTTAAAGCTTTTGCCCAAAATAATATGTATCCATCAGATATTGATCCTTTAAGAACTCTTCGAGATATTAAAGAAATAACTGAAGCTATTAAAAATGGTACTTTACCTGAAAAAATGCTTCCACTTGATTCGCATATTATTAATTCTAAAACACTTCTTTCTTTAATTGAAAAAGTACCTAGTGTTTTAGAACAATCTAAGAAAACTGGAGAAGTTCCATACTTACCTATCCATCCTGAATCTTACCGAAAAGTATGGCAACAAGATGATGTACCTTATAATTATATATATGATTATCTATCAAGCTTTACTGACTTTAATTTTGAACCAGATTTAAAAGAAGCTTTAATTGATACTAGAAGTTTTGTAACTACTGCTTTTACACCTGATGAATTATATAGATTTCTTCTTATGGCTGGTCCAGAGTCAGCTCGAAATAGATTTAAAACACCACAATTAGAAAAATGCTTTAAAGAAAGGATAAAAACATGGAAAAAATAATTGATTTACATATTCATACTAATTGCTCAGATGGAGCTTTAACACCAAAAGAAATAATTGATGAAGCCGCTAAAAATAAAGTTAGTGTTATTGCTATTGCTGATCATGATACTGTTGAGGCTTATACAGATGATTTATTTGCATATGCTAAAGAAAAAAATATTAAAATTATTAAAGCTGTTGAAATTTCAACTAAAGCTGATAAAGCTGGAATTCACGTTTTAGGTTATAATTTTGATATTAATAATAAAGTATTAAAAGATACACTTTATGCTCAAAGAAATGCTAGACATATTTACTTACATGAAGTTGGAGAAAAACTAAAGGAATTAGGTTACATTTTAAATGTTGAAGAATTAGATAAAATTGATGCCGTTACTAAAGCTCATATTGCACTAGATGTTGTTAGTAATGAAGACAATAAAGACTTACTTCTTAAAACCTTTGGTTATATTCCTGATAAGGGTGAATTTATTGAAACAATTATGAATGAAAATTGTCCTGCTTACGTTAAAAAGATGCAACTTACACCTAAAGAAGCTGCAGAATTAATTAGACAAGCTGGAGGAAAAGTTGTTTTAGCTCACCCTGTTGCATATAAATATGAAGATGACTTAACTGATGAAGATACTTTAAAAATAATAAAAGATATGCAACCTGATGGTTTAGAAGCTAATTATATTTATTATGATCGTAATGATAATAAAATAAATGAAGTTGAACATTGGACTGAATTTGCTAAAGAAAACAATTTATTTGTAACAATTGGTTCCGACTTTCATAGAAAAGATGATATTCATTATAGAAGTATCGGTTTAATCGAAGACTTACATCTTGATGAAAAAACTATCGATACTATTTTAAATAATATTTTAAATTAAAAAATCACCAAAAGTGATTTTTTCTTTTACCTTATTTTAATTCATTTTTTTAGCTAAAATATTTCTATTAATTGTACCTTGTTTTTTATATTGAGCTACTGTTTCATATCCTAATTCTTTAAAATTTTGATAACTATAAATATTTTCAAAAGATATTTCCCCTACTACATTATCAATACGTTTCTCTTTAGCTTTATCTTCAATATACTTCATCATATAATTTTGTAAGTGATTACCCCTATATTCAGGTATTACTATAACTCCATCTATATCAGCATATTTTCCCTCTCTATTAGGAATATTACTAACTAATTCATCTACTCTCTTTGATACAGATAAATATATCCATCCAATCATATTTTCTTCTAAATAAAGACCATATATCCATCCATAATCATCAGGATTTGTTAAAATCTCTTTAAAATATTCTTTACTATCAGGAATAAAAAAGTTCTTTTCTTCTTCTCTAAAAGTTTCTAACATTAAAGTTTGAATATTATAAATATCATCAATATCTTTAATATCACACTCCTTCATTTTTAAGTCATTTACATCTACTAAATGTTTCATATTGTTATCTCCTTCTCTTAAAAAACAACTAAAGCCGCTTTTTTTCAGCTATACAATAGCACAAAGGCTCTTTATATTTAAGACTTTTTTTATCAACTAAAAAGATGTATAATAATACTTTATTAACATAATAACCCTAAAATAAAAAATCACTACATCAGTGATTTTTATTTTTCTAAATTATTTACTTGTAAATATTTCTCTTCAAAAGCTTTTTTATCTTTGATTAAATCTTTAACTTCTTCTTTAAACTTTAAATATTCTTTATCTACACAATAGTTTTTAGCATAACCTTCTACTCCATATTTTTTCATCATGTGCTTATAGGCTCTTTCCACAGCCTCTTCTAAAGATAAATTATTATAATGTTGACAAGTGTAAGAATGCATTCTTTTTAACATACTAGAAACATCAACATTTCTATCCGCAGAAGAAACTATTTTTCCATAATTAGTTCTCGGTTCCGTTTTAGATGACGCTCTATGGTCTTCTATTGCCTCTTTAATTATTTGTCTTTCTGCATCAGTAAAAAATCTTTTCATATTTTCATCTTTATAAAACCACTCTGCTGACTTCACTTCATGATGATCTTTATCTATATGATGAGCAATATCATGAAAAGCTGCGATAGTATAAACCATATCCAAATTAATATTTTCAAATTGTGAAGCAAACTTCATACTTCTATTAATAACATATTTTATATGTTCAAGATTATGACCTGAATCATTATTTTCATATACAGGAAAAACTTCTTCCACAATATATTTTTTTAATTCTTTATTAACCTGTTCCATAACTACCTCCAAGCAAGAATTATTATACTAAAAATATATATTTCCTTCCACAAAAAAATCTCTTTTTAGAGATTTTTATTTACACACATCACAATATGGGCAACTAGCACAATGATTATTTCTATTTTTAAACCATCTTCTAATTATTAAAAATATAACTACCATAATCACCGCAATAATTAACACATTAGTAACATTAATAAGACCACTTTCTATTCTACTACCCACTTGATAAACAATAGTAGCTAAAAACCAAGCTGAAACTGTTTGAAAAGTTACTGCTTTTAATAATCTCTTCATACTGCCAAGTTCGTTTTTCATCGCACCAATTGCTCCAAAACAAGGTGCACTAAATAAATTAAATACCATAAAAGCATAGGCAGAAGCTGCTGAAAAACTACCAAACATACTAGATGAGAAAATTTCACTTCCCTTTTCAACATTTTCAACTAACCCAGAAATAACAGCCATAGAAGAAACTACTTGCTCTTTGGCTACTAATCCTTGAATTGCTGATACCGTTGCTCCCCAATTATTCTCACCTAACATTGGATAAAATACCCAAGAAATAGTTTTACCTATTGTCGCCAAAATACTATCTTGAATATCTACTCCATATTTAAAATCAAAAGAGAACGATAACAAAAACCAAATAACAATAGAACAAAATAAAATTATACTACCAGCTCTCTGGATGAAAGCTATTACTTTATCCCATACATCTTTAATAACATATTTGATACTTGGTACTTTATATTCTGGTAATTCTGAAATAAATGAATTACTAGTATCCGTAAAAATAAATTTAGAAAGTAAAATAGCGGAAATGATTATTACTATAATCGCAAAGAAATATAAAGAAGCTGAAACTAACCCTGAATTTTCTTTGAAAAAATATCCTGAAAATAAAGCTATTATTGGTAGTTTAGCACTACAAGGAATAAATGGCGTTAAAATAGCTGTTAATTCTCTCTCATCTTTATTTTCAATAATTCTTGTTCCCATAATTCCTGGTACAGAACAACCAGAACCAACAATAAACGGAATTAAACTTTTTCCACTTAAACCAATCTTTCTAAACATTCTATCTAACAATAAAACAATTCTAGACATATATCCTGTTGTTTCCAAAAGAGAAATACAAAAGAATAAAATAATAAGTTGTGGCACAAATCCTAATACAGCTCCTACTCCAGCGATAATACCATCCACTACTAAACTTATAAGTATCTTACTCGCATGTTGTGTTACTAAAAAGTCAGTAATCCAAGAGCCTAAAGAATCCATAAAGTTGCCTATTATATCTACTGTACTACTTCCCACTACACCAACTGAAAGATAGTACACTAAAAACATTATTATTATGAATAAAGGAAAAGATATCCACTTATTTAAAAAGATTTTATCTAATCTATCAGACCAAGACTCTCCTAAATCTTTTCTAACTACAGATTTTTCTTTTACACTTTCAATAAAATTATATCTTTCAGTAGCGATAACTTCTTCTAAATCAGTATCATAATTTTTCTCTAAAGTCGTTTTAATCTTCTTTATTTTAGATGAAGAATATTCCTTAAATCTTTCATCTTCTTCTAATAATTTAATCGCAATAAATTTATTATGTTTACTCTTTAAACTAGAGATAATATTTTTTACACTGTCTTCTATCTTCTCATCAAAAACATCTACTCTTTTTAAATCTTTTTTATTATCAATTTCCTTAATTAAGTTATCTATACCAGTTTCCTTTAAAGCTGAAATTCTACAAACTTTAACCCCTAATTCTTTTTCTAATCTTTCTTCATCTATTTTAATTTTTTTCTTTTCTAAAATATCAGCCATATTTAAGGCAACTATAACTTTAGTATCTAATTCCATTAACTGTGTAGTTAAATATAAACTTCTTTCTAATGAAGTAGCGTCAACTATATTAATTATTACATCAGGATTTTCTTTAAAAATAAATTCTCTAGCTACATCCTCTTCTACACTATAAGGACTTAAAGAATATATACCAGGTAAATCTATTATTTTATGTTTTGTACCTTTAATTTTACCTTCTTTCTTTTCAATTGTTACCCCAGGCCAATTTCCAATTTTCGCATTCATTCCTGTTAAACAGTTAAACAAAGTAGTCTTTCCACTATTTTGATTTCCTACTAAGGCAACTTTCATTTACAACACCTCCACTTCTACTTCTTTTAAATTAGATTTTCCAATACATAATTCGTAATCACGAAGCTCTATATCAACAGGATCTCCCATAGGTGCAACTTTTTTGATCTTCACTATAACACCTTTAGTTAATCCCATATCCAAAAGATGTCTTCTAATCTTTTTATCTTTTACATTTAAACTTATAACTTTAGCTTTTTGTCCTACTTTTAATTTAGATAATTTCATACAGCACCTCCCAAACTTGAAAATTCTTTCAACTTCATAATTATATCATTTACCCTTAACTAAATCAATAAAAAAGATGAAACTTTTTTCAACTTTATTTGACTTTTTCCCTAACCTCCTTTATACTTATACTGAATTATATTTGAAAGGACCTGATACTATGGAAAGTACAGAACTTAGAAATCCTACTCAAAAAAGAGCTATTGAAAAAAAAGAAAAAATCTTAAAATACGGTTTTAAACTTATTTGTGAAAAAGGATTACATAATACTGATGCTGTCCAAATTGCCAAGTATGCTGGTGTTTCTACAGGTACAGTCTATCAATACTTTAAAGATAAAAAAGATATCTTTTTACAAGGATTAAAAATATATGCTGAAGATTTAATGTTCCCTATTAATAAAATTAAAGGTAAAAAAATTGATAAAAATAATTTAAAAGTAGAATTAAAGAATATTATTGATATTTTTGTAAAGTCTCATCGTATTTCAGAATCTGCTCATGAAGAAGTTATTGCTCTACAACATACTGATAAAGAAGTTTCTGAAATATTTAAAAATTTAGAATTAAAATCTACCGAAACTTTAATTGAAATTTTAGAAGAAAATAATATAGTTGTAGATAACATTAATGAAAAGTGTCATTTAATTTTAACTTGGATTGATCAATTATGTCATGAGATTATTTATCATAAACACGAAAATATGAATTATGAAATTATGACTAATTTAGTTATAGAAGCTATTATTGGATTATTAAATTAGCTTACATTACTACCCTTTTAAAAAAAATTTAATTTTTTTAAATTAAGTGGTTGACAATAAAAAATTATTTATATATAATTGACAATAAGCGAGGAGATATAAATAAATAGTTAACAATTATTTACGAGCTATCTCAGATGAAAAAATCTACACGAACTTATAAAAAGTACGGAGTCGCATTAGGACTGATTCTGTGCTTTTTTCTTTTTTTAAACACAGAATTGGACAAAAATCATGAACAAAAAGGATGGTGGTTTATATACTAGAATTAAGTGATACCAAAAAGAAGAAAGAGGACGATAATTTATAAAAAAAATATGGGAGTGAGAAAATATGAGAATTGAAGAAATGAGTGATAAGAAAAAAAATGAAGTGAGTGATTTATTAGAAATCTACACAGATGATTTTATTGAAGGAGTTGGAAGTGCCTTAACTCCAGAAAAGGCCGCTTTAAGAAATACCCAACTTTATAAATCATACTTAAAAATTTGTAAAAGTACAGCTGGGGTTATAAAGGATTTACATTTACAAGATCCTGTTTTAGCAACCGCAGCCTTCCAACATATCTTATGGAATGGTTATTTATCAAAACAAAAAGCTTTTATGTATTGTGCCCCTGATAGAGTTTTAAATATGGCTATTCCTGGAGCTGATATTATGCGTGGAAAATCAGTTTGTTTGAATAATGCCGAAATGCTTACAAGAGTTTTAAATGAAATGGGAACAGAAGCCCATACAGTGGGATGTGTACTTGATACCAGCAAACCACTTTACAGTTATAGACCGCAAATCCCAACTAATATTAGTTTTGAGGATTCCGCAACTGTTCCAGCTACAGAAGGAAGAGAAATGCCAGAAGAACATCCTCTACTTACATTAGGTAATCATGCGATTACTTTAGTAAATGGAAATAAACAAGGAAGTGGAAATTATTTTTACAGTGATCCTACTAACTTTGCTTATTTAAATCCTTCAAACTTTTTAGAAGCAGAATTTGTTGGAAAAGCTCCAACTTTAAGCATTAAACCATTGTTAAATGTTTTACTTGAAAACCCTACTCCAGAACAATTTTATAATTTAATGGGAAAACTAACTTTACAAAGTGGTAAAACAGTTTTAACTGAAAAAGAAGTTAAAGAAGCCTTTGAATATGCCATTGCTGTTTGTAGAAAGAATTATGATTTATTAGATGATTTTCATTATTATAATAGAAAAGATATTGAATATGTTGATCGTCATTTAGTACAATCTGTATTACCAGAACGTCAAAAACAACTAATTTACCATTAGTTGTTTTTTCTTGTTATTATTTTAAATTATATTTATTTTTAAAAGCTTCGATATATTTCTTTCGCATTTCTATTAATATCTGCGATGCAATCTCTAAAGATGAATCATTTATATTAATAGAACTAGTATCTAAAAAAAGACACTCATCAACACTATCTCTTAAAATATCTTTAATATCATCCAAACATTTATTATACTCTTCAATATTATCAATATTTAAAAATCTTCTACTCTCTAAAGCTAAACTAGAATTATAATCTCTCTTTAAAGAAATAAGTGGTGTAGCCGTAGTTACCACTAAAAAGTCAATAAGTTCTTTAGAAGCTAAAGATAACTCTTCTTTTCTAGTTTCATAATTTTCTTCAGGAATATTTCCTCTTTTATAACCTCTATAATTCCATATTTGCCTATCATTTATAGACCTATCTATTAAGATAATATCTTTATCTTCCTTAACAGAATCCTTTAATTGTTTTAAACAAACTTCTGCTATTTTAAAATTTCTTTCTTCCACTGTCAACTTAGAAAACTCTTTTAATTCTTCCTTATAATATTTAGAAGTAGTAAACTCCTCAACTAAAGAAATATTAAAGTTCCCCTTTTTAAAGAAATCATATAAGTTATTAATAATACTAGTTTTTCCTGTACGAGGTGTTCCACTAAATTCGATTACAAAAGGTTTATCTAAAGAACATAAAGTTTTTAAATGTTGTAATTCTTCTTTACGGGCTTGTAATTTTTTTAGTTCTTCATAATATTCTTCATTATCTTTAAAAATTACTTCTTTTAAGAAAGTATCTTCCCTACTATAAAATATATCATCTAGTACTTTTTTATATTTTTTAAATATAGGTAAATTCTCATCTTCATTATAAATTAAACTTTCATAAATACTAGTGTAATACCATCTTTGTGATTCCTCACCTCTTTTAAATGCTGTAAAATCTTTTTCTCCTGTTCTTCTAAAAATAATATTTAAATCACTTAAATTATTGATTTTATCGGCGGCAATGATAGCTTTATTTCTAAGAGGTAAATCTTTAGCTTCATTAATAGTATGCTTTTTTCTTTCTTCCCAAGATAAACTCTTATCTGGTTCTGATGCGCCTCTAACTAAAGAAGCAATATCACTTCCAAAATCTTCTTCAATATCTTCAAGTGTATATTTTGTATCTTCTACTACATCATGTAAAAAACCAGCTGCTACTACATTATCATCAAAACCTAATTCCTCAAGCATTTGCCCTACACTTATTGGATGTATAATCATTGGTTTATCTTTTTCACTTTTTCTTACTTGTCCTATATGAGCCTCAATCGCAAATAACTTTGCTTTTTCTTTAATATCTTCCATGTTAAATCCTCCGAGATTTATTATATCATATATTATACATAATACTTCATAAATTGACTTTTTCTTAAAATTATAGTATAATACAGGCTATATTGAAGAAAGGAAGATTGTTATGTTAAAAATGAATTTAAATATTAGACAACATCATCATAATAATCTGCACTTGTTAATACGACATTAAAACGTTGTAGGCACAAGTGCTATTTGTGGTGCTTGTTGCCTGTATTTTATAGATAAACTATACAGGTAATTCTGTATAGTTTTTTATTTTCGGCATAAGCATCACTTTATAAAGATTATTAAAATAAGAAAGGATGATATGTATGAAAATAATTAAAGATAGTATTGTATTTAGTAATGATATAGAAAGAATATTAAAGGGATGTAATGCCTTAGATTTTAGTTACACTAATAATGGTTTAATAATACCAAATAAAAAGTTAATAGAAGATTTAAGACTAGATTTTAAGAAAGATGTTAATAAAATTTTTGAAGGAAAAGTATCTATTTTAAGTGAAGAAGAAATGTTAGAAAGTATAAACTATTCTATCAATGATGTATGTGGGAGGTATCCCCATTGTATCTTTAGATAAAATTTATTTAACTGAAGATCAGAAAAATATTATATTTCTTGATTGTACCCGACTTGATAAATCAAATAATTTAGTAGCTAGGAATAATATTAATGATTTAGAAAGTGTTGATAAACAAATTAAAATTATTTCTGACTTATTAATTAAAAATAATATTTCTGATATTGTTTTAGCGGATGACGTTGTCTTTAGTGGTTCCGTTTTAAAAACAATTATTGAAAAATTTAAAAATAATAATATTCAAGTTATAGGTATAAGAAGTTGTATTTCTACCATTTCGGGATATCTATATTTTAATAAAACTTTACCTTTAGGTTTAAAATGTGGCTATTTACTAGATAGTGATGTTATAGATCAAATATGTGAAAGAGATTTTTACTTTGGAATTGCTCAATCTGGAATATCTACTATTAAAAATCAAGAAATTGTAAAAGCTCCTTACTTTCTACCTTTTGGTAACCCTAATGAAAGAGCTTCTATTCCTAAAGAATATGAAAAATATTTTTCCGAAGGTTGTATAAATAGATCACTTTATTTATGGCAAGAAATAGAAAGATTATCTGGAAAAAATATTTATATGAGAGATTTACCAGAAAAAATAAATTACACTAACAATGATGATTTAGTTATTAAAGTTTTAAAGAAAGGAAGAAAATAAAATGAAGAAATTACAAATTGGAATTATGGGATCAGCTGCTGATTTAAACTATAGTAAAGAAGCTTTAGAGTTTGCTAAAGAAATTGGAAAACTAATTGCGGAAAGTGGAAATATTTTAGTATATGGTGCTGAAAAAGATTATACATCTTTATCTACAAATGCCGCTATTAGTGCTAGTAAATCAGGAGGTATTACAGTCGGTGTCACTGGTGGTAAGAAAAAAGAAATATATGGAGATTTTCGTCCTACAGTTTTAATTCCCTGTGGTCTAGAAATTGGTGGTGGTCGTGAATTTTCACTAGTCTTATCATGTGATGTTATTATCGCCATTAGTGGAGGTTCGGGAACTCTTACTGAAATGGCCATCGCCTATCAAGCTAATATTCCTATCATTACTGTTGATATTTTTGGAGGTTGGGCAGAAACTTTATCTAACAAATATTTTGATGATAGAAAAAGATTAAAATGTGAAAGTGCCAAAACTCCACAAGAAGCTTTAACTAAAGCTATCAAAGCTACTACAAAAAATTAGTAGCTTTTTTTATTTTTTTATATCAAAACATGTATAATTATTAATTTTAATCTTTTTCTTTTCTTTTTTTATGATATAATATAAATGATAAGATAGAATATATAATAAGGTGATGATCAATGAAACTAAAATCTAATAAATTAACTTTAGGCATTGTTAGTGGAATTACTGTTTTAGTCGCATTATTTACTTTCTCGCTATATACTTTTAAAAATAGTTATGCCATTCCAATAGATAATACAGGAGCGGCCACTGATAGTTTTACTTCTAATTATGCTAAAAACGGTGATAAAAAGAACTATGTTTTTGATTCTCTTGGCTCAAGTAATCCAACTTATACACCTTTTGCGGATAACTTTGCTATTCCAAACAATTATAGAACAAGTGATAATGAAACACCTTTATATACACTAATGAAAAATGCAGTTACACCAAGAACAACAGAAACATTTGAAATTACTGGTGATAACCCCGCTAATATTTCAGATTTGGGACTTAAATATATTTTAATGCACGGTTACAATACAACTAATACAACTAACACAGTTTTCTCCCAAAATAAATATGGTGCTGTAACAGATAATAATATTAAAGCTTATATAACACAAATGGCTTTTTGGTTATACTTATTAGAAAACAAAACTAAATTTACTAGTAATTACTGTCAGAACATAAATGTTCACTTAAAAGAAAGTGATACAACTATAAATGCTTGGAGTGAAATGAGTGCTTGTGATTTTTATTCTTACACTACTTCTCCAATAAAATATTCTGATTATTTCACTTATGAAGTTACCCCTACTACTGCTCAAGTAGTTAGATCTATAATCACAGCGGCAGCACAAAAAACTGCTTACAATTATTTAAATTATATTACTCAATTAGTAGATGAAGCTGAAACTTATACAGGAAATGATTTAACTTCATCAATGCAAGGATTTTCTAATAATTCTATTAATTATAAAATTGCCGCTGATGGAACATCTTTAACTACTGATGAAATCACCCCAGTCGCAAGTGGTAATACTCAAAATTACTTAAACTATTCTGTTAAATTAAAAGATCCAAATGACTATGGAGCTTACTTAACTGATACATCAGGTAATAAACTTGGTAGTACATCTAATTTAACTAGTGGTTTTAAAATTTATGTTCCTCTTACTAAAGAAGATATAGATTTATCTTCAATTGAAGTTGAAATTACTGGTTCATTCTTAAAGATAAGTGGTTATGGTTATAGAGTTACTAAAAGTACAGCCAATGATTTAGATGTCTTTGATGATGTGAAGAAGAAACAAATATTTGCTGATGTTATTTTAGGAGATATTCCTATTGAAACAGCTAGTGTTACTCTTACTTTAAAGAATTTAACTAAAGTTAGTAAAGTTGATGTTACTAATCAAGAAGAACTTCCTGGTGCTAATCTTGTTATTAAAGATAAAAAAACACAGGAACAAAAACAACAATGGACATCCACTTCTACTCCTAAATACTTCTATTTAGAAAATGGAGAATATACATTATGTGAAACAACTGCTCCAAGAGGATATCAATTAAATCAAGAATGTGTAGACTTTACAGTAGATGGTTCGAAGATAACATCTGTAACTATGGAAAATGCTCCAGAAGTTCCAGTTCCTAATACAGGATTATTTGCGAATATTCTTCCTTATATTATTGGAGGATTAATTATAATGATTGGTGCGGGAATAATCGGAACTACGATAATAAAAGTTAGAAGAAATCAACAATAAATAAAAGGTATCATTAAGTGATACCTTTTTTTGTATAAAAATTTATATTATTCCCATAATATTAGAGGAGGAATAATATGAAAGATAAAAATGATATTAATGTATTAGATGAATTAAATAAAGGTGCTTGTATGGGAATGGATGCCATTGACTTTATTATTGACAAAGTTGAAGAAGATGACTTTAGAGATTTACTAGAAAAACAACGTAAGAAGTATAGTGAAATAAGTAATGATATAAATGAGTTATATAAAGAGTACAGTTACAAAGAACCTCATGAGACAAGTAATATGAATAAAGCCATGACTTGGTATGGTATAGAGATGAAAACTATGACTGACCACTCTACTTCTAAGATTGCTGAGCTTTTAGTTCAAGGTACTAATATGGGAATTATTGAAGGTAGAAAACTATTAAACCATAAAGATGTAGATAAAAATGTAGAAAAAATAGCTGAAAAATATGTAGCTATGCAAGAAAATAGTTTAGAAGAATTAAAAAAATATTTATAAAGAAAAGAACAATACTGACTTGAATTCACTTCTAAAAAGATTTCATATCAGACATTGTTCTTTTTAATTTTTCACCATAAGTTCATTATCAATAATCCACTTAATATCTTCTATAGATTTATCTATATTAAATCTCCCATTACCAATTGGATAATATACAGAATAAAACTTATATTTTTGACCATTAATTTCTTTTTCAAAACATTTCTTTCTAACTTGTGATACTGATATTTTTTCACCTAAAACTATACTACTTACTTGATTACCAAATAAAATAATAATTTTAGGTTTAATAATATTAATTTCATTATAAAGTAAATGAAGATATTCTTTATATACAGAATCTGGAAGTGGCCTAGCATCTATTTGAGTACATTTTCCTAAATTAGTTATAAAATATCTATGCCTTTTAACATCATCATAAACTTCTTGGGCAAATTCTTCAGTCCATTCACTAGCTTTCATAGTTTTAATCTTTTGATAAATATTTTCATCTAATAAATTTAGTTCTACAAATAAATCCCAAATATTTTTTGTCCCTATCCAAGGAGATTTTAAACCTTTCCATTCTTTACTAGCGGCAATATTTCTTCCTGTTGGATTCATAAATACAAAACATATATCAGGGTTTTCTTCACATCCACCATTATAAATAGAATCTAGTTCTTGAGCGCCATATTTATTTTGTAGTTTATCATACTCTTTAATTAAATCCTTTAAAACCATTACTCTTCCCTCCACTTATTAATTATACCAAAAAAACTGCTTAATGCAGTTTTTATATTACTTATTTTTTTAATACTAAAGCTTTATGTGGTGAAAGTTCAAAGTTTTCTTCTCCTGTACTATAAAGAACTTCTTTAGGCTTTAATCTTCCTAAATCATAAGTATTATCAGATAAATTAACTCCTACTATTATTTGATCTTTACTATCTAAAGAATTTCTAGAAAAGACACAAGTACCTCCATTGAATATTATTGGTTCAAAATTAGCATCACTTAAGAATGGATGTTCATTTCTTACCTTTCCTAAATCTTGATAAAATTCTATTAACTCTTCATCTTCTTTTCCCCAAGGATAAGTTTTTCTATTGAAAGGATCCTTATAACCATATACACCAGCTTCATCTCCATAATATAAGCATGGATTACCAGGTAAGAAATATTGAATAACAGACATTAATTTCAAATCTTCCTTTCCCTTTTCATAAGTTTCTTTATCCATATAATCATGTTCTGCTTGCCAATAACGATCTCTACCATTAACTGGTTCTTTAGAAAGAACTGTAATCGCTCTTTCAACATCATGACTTGAAATAATATTCATCATAGCATCTAAATTATCTTTTGGATAATTTTCTATAATTCTTAAGATTTTATCTAAAAATACTTCAGCATCTTTAGTTCTAAAAAACTCAAATAAAGCATCTTTAAAAACATAGTTCATAGCGCTATCTAAAGTATTATGCGTTAAATATGTTTTTCTCTCTCCATATGCTTCTTTTGTAGATAAGTCTTCCCATACTTCCCCTAATGTTGTGGCATGTTCTCCATCAACTACTTCCTCTTTAACGGCTTTTGAAATATCCGCAAAACGTTCATTGCTGATTTCATCTACAACATCAAATCTAAAACCAGAAGCCCCATCACCAATCCATTTTTTTACTACTTGTTTAATAAATTCTAAACTAGCTTTTGAATCTTTATTTAACTTAGGTAAAGTCTCAAATCCCCACCAAGAATCATATTTATTAGGGAACTCACTAAAACTATACCAATCATGATAAGGACTATCATAAGAATTATAAGCCCCATTACTATCATAACGATTATTTCTATTAAAATAAACACTATCAGCACCTGTATGATTAAATACACCATCTAATACTATTCTAATACCACGTTTACGAGCTTCTTCACATAATAATTTAAAGTCATCTTCATTTCCTAATAAAGGATCTATCTTCATATAATCTGCGGTATCATATCTATGATTTGAATGAGATTCAAATATAGGATTTAAATAAATTATACTAACTCCTAATGATTTAATATAATCTAACTTTTCAATAATTCCTTTTATATCTCCTCCAAAGAAATCATTATTTTTGATAGAACCATCTTTATCAGGTAAATAATCAGGATTTTCATACCAATTTTCATGAATCTTTCTATCTTGAGGAACATTATCTTTTACTGCTCCTGAGTTATAAAATCTATCTGGAAATATTTGATAAAATATAGCACCTTTCATAAAATCAGGAACAGCTATATCTTTAGTATATGTCGTTAACTGAAAACATTCTTGTTTACTATCTGCAAAAACACCTTCAGCCATTTTTCCTCTTCTTAACTCTTTATATTCACCATTAATCTTCATTTTGAAATAATAAAAATAAACTTTTGGTGTTTTTGGTGTAAAAGTACAGGAATAAAAATTTCTCTTACCATCTGTTCTAGAAAGATCTAAATCAATTTCTTCACGACCATCCCAATCATCTATTGGAAATATAACCACTTTAGCATCTTCCACTTTACTATCTTTATCCACATGAATACTAATGTCCACTGGTTCTCCTTCTTTAACTGCACCAACTGGACTTTTGCATTCTGGGTCTAGACTGCAATAAATATCTTCTCTCATTTTTACACATCCTTACTACCTATAAATATATCCACAATCTAGCTACTGACCTTTCCTATTCTCCTAATATTATTATATCATTATTATCATATTTTGTATCTGTTTTTAACAAAAAACATCTCTTTTTGAGATGTTTATATTTTAACTTTATTCTTGAAAACTAAAACTATCAAATTTATTATTTTCTTTTACATTATAAGTAAATGGTGAATCTTCTCCATCAACTGTTACTACTATTTGATAACCATTAGAACTACTCTCTAATTTATATTTACAACTAGCTTCATTATTATCTTTTTTATATTTACAAGAATAATCTTTATTTAATGTTATCTCTGTAGATCCATTTACATATTTTCCATAAGCAAGTACATAATCTCCAGCAGTTAAGCCCTCAACTTTTTCTTCTTTTTGTTCTGGAACTTCTACTTCCTTATCTTCATCTTCTTCTACTTTATTTAATTCATCTAGCTTCTTTTCTACATCTTCCATGATTTTATCAGTAACTAAATCATCTTGATATTTCATTTTTTCACTAGCTTTTTTAACTATATTTTTTAATCTATTTTCAGATATATTATCACCTAATCTTTGTTTATCAATAGATACATTAACTTTAATAAAGTTCTTTTCAAAGTCCTCTTCTGTCTTATATCTATATTGAACATTACTAGATATTAAAACACCTTCTAATGTTTTATAAACATCTTCATTACCCTCTCTAGTATATAAATACCAACCATATTCCTCTTGTTCAATATTGTATAAAAATACTAAATCTTCCATATTTAATATTTTATAATCTACATTACCATTATAATCAATACTATGAACAGTTAATAACTTATCAATATTTTTATTACTATTAGTCTGATATTTAGTTTTAAAACCAGTACTTTGAGTAATCATTACTGGATTATCCATATTTGGTATTTCCAACATAAACATTTGTGGATTCTTTTCCATATAAACAGTACTACCTTTTATTGTTTTACCATTTTCATCTTTTCCCTTTTTGATAATACCATTAGCTAAAAACTCATAGTATTTTTCTTCCCATTCATTATCAAAATCCACATCTTTTTCATTTTCAACATAATAAAATACTCCTGCCGCAACTCCTATACTAACTAGAATAATAATAAGTATCCATAATAAAATAGGAGTTCTTTTTTGATTTACATTAGTAACATTTATAGGACGAGTACTATTCTTTTTATCTCTTTTATCTTTCTTTTTGTCTTTATCCTTTTTATCTTTATTTTTTTCTTTAACTGTTTCTTTCTTTTTAACAGTTTTATTTTTTTGTTTTTTCTTATCCTTATCTTTATCTTTCTTTTGATTCTCTTTTTCTTCTTCTTGTTTTTGTTCTTCATCTGTTAAATCTTCAGACTCTTCATTTATTTCTTTGATTTTTTCTAAATCTTCTTTTGTTAAATGTTCGATTGTTTCTTCATTTTCTTTCATGACAACCACCTCTTTTTAAGATATATATTAGGTCAAATCTTATAAGCATATTATAGCACTTTTTATATGTATTTTCAATTATTAGGATTCCTATAATTAATAATATTAGTCTTTATCATTTCACATATTTTTATTCAAAATTTAACTCTATATAATAAAAGAGAACTAGTTAATACTAGTTCCTTATATTACTCTGTTCTAAGAGACTCAACAGGATCTTTTTTAGCTGCAATCTTGGCAGGTATAAATCCCGCAATAATAGTCAAAAGTACACTAATTAAAATTAAGATTATTGCCGCAATTGGATTCAAAGTAGCAATATTAGAAATATCAGAATAATTTTTAATAATCATATTAATTGGTATATTTATAAGTAAAGTAATAATGATTCCAAATATTCCCGCTATTAAACCTTCAATAAATGTTTCTGCATTAAATACTCTCGATATATCTTTTTTACTAGCCCCAATAGCACGTAAAATACCAATTTCTTTTGTTCTTTCTAGAACACTTATATAAGTGATTATTGCAATCATAATACTTGAAACAATTAAAGAAATACTTACAAAACCAATTAAACCAATAGTAATAACATCAATTATAGAAGTTACTCCTGACATAATAATTCCCACATAATCTGTATAAGTAATAGCGTTCTTTTCATTACCATCTTTTTTAGCTTTTTCATTATAATCAGTTAAAAGTTTTTCAATCTTTTCTTTAGCGTTAAAACTCTTAGGATAAATTTCTATAGATGATGGCTTAGATGTATTCGCAACACCTAATCTTTGAAGATTCATATCGTAACTATTTTGAAGTTCATTAAATTCTTCTCCTGTAAAGACATCAATATTTTTATTTTCTTGTTGTTCTTTGGCAATTTCACTATTATTATTTTCATTAATAATATGATTTACTAAATCTTTAGTATAACCAATAACATTAGTTTGCGCAGTAGTTGCTTCTTCACTAGGTTTTAAAATTCCTACTACTTTTAATTCAATACCATTATCAATTAACTCTTGTAAAGAGTCTGCATCTTTAGTTTTATCAACCCATACTCCATATTGCTTTTCATACATATCAGAATTCAATACTACTTTATAAGTTAAATTTAATAAATCATTATATGAAAAACTTACATCTTTAATCTTAAATTCTTTACCCTCTATCATATCTTTTCTAAAGTTAACAATATCTTTTTGATCTTTAAGTCCTAAAACATACATTACATAATCTACTAATTGATTATCTTCATCAACAATTAATACTACTTCATTATAAGCTTCAGGCATTTTTCCTGCCACTACATCGTATTGACTTTTTAATAATCTTTCATTATCCATAAGTTCCGTAAAAATATTTTGATTAGATGCACTAGCCATAGGTGAAGATGCCATTGAACTCATATCAGTTCCACTAGCTTGACCCATCATTGTATACATTAAAGTATTAGGATTAACTTTTACATTATCCTTATCTTTATTAGTATATACTTGTAAATCAAATCCATAATGATATTTAATATCATTAACCGATTTAGCCATTTCTTTATTGTTATCTAAATATTTTTTTAATTCTTCTAGATTATTGGTAATTTTACTAGATGAAGTAGCGCTTAAAACATCCTCCATCACACTTCTAGAACAAACTTTATTCTTAGGGCATTCCTTCTTTTCACTATTTTGATTACTAACAAAACTACTTAAATCTAAAGTCTGAGACTCTATCGTCAAAGGATAACTAGATAAAGTTTCCTCTTCTGTTCTATTAATGAATTCTTGAACTCCTGTTGATACTGATAAAATAACTGCAATTCCTATAATACCAATACTTCCCGCAAAAGCTGTTAAAATTGTTCTTCCTTTTTTAGTCATTAAATTATTTAAAGAAAGACCAAAAGCTGTTTTAAAGGACATAGAATTCTTTTTACGACGTCTTTTAGAAACCTTTTCTTTCTCCTCTTCTTCTCCTCCCTCAAATGGATTAGAATCACCTGTTATTTCTCCATCTTTAAGATTAATAATTCGAGTTGAATATTCTTTGGCAAGCTCTGGATTATGAGTAACCATAATAACTAATTTATCTTGAGCTACTTTCTTTAAAATATTCATAACTTGGACTGATGTTTCAGAATCAAGAGCTCCTGTTGGTTCATCAGCAAGAATTATTTCTGGATCATTAATTAAGGCACGGGCAATTGCCACCCTTTGCATTTGTCCTCCTGAAAGTTGATTTGGTCTCTTATTTATGTGCTCACCTAAACCTACTTCTCGTAAAGCTCTTTTAGCTCTTTGTCTTCTTTCTTTTTTTGATACTCCTGAAAGTGTAAGTGCTAACTCTACATTAGCTAAAACAGTTTGATGTCCAATTAAATTATAACTTTGAAAAATAAAACCTACTTTATGATTACGATAAATATCCCAATCTCTATCTTTATATTGTTTTGTAGATACTCCATTAATTAGTAAATCTCCTTTAGAATAATTATCTAAACCACCAATAATATTTAAAAGAGTCGTCTTTCCACTTCCACTTTGTCCTAAAATAGAAACAAATTCATTTTTTCGAAAATTAATATTAACTTTATTTAAAGCTTTTTGTTTAAAGTTCTCTGTTTCATAAATTTTGGTAATCTTTCTTAATTCTAACATGACTATCTCCCTTTCCTAACATAATCATACTAACAGTAATATTTTACTAAAATTAATTTATTTACACAACTATCCCCTTGAAAATTATTTTTTATAATTCACAATTTTTATAAATATCATCAAGTAGAAAATAGAAAAACAAAATCCCGCTATTACATCAGTAGTATAATGCACCCCTAAATAAATTCTACTTAACATAATTAAAAATATTAACACAGAAAGCAGTATACATATTATATTTCTAATTAATACATTATTAATCTTTTTATAAACAAGATATATTAAAAAGCCATAAAAAGCTGTACTGACCATAACGTGCCCCGATGGAAAACTATAACCATCTTCTTCTATTATTCTAAGTATATTAGGTCTTTCTCTTAAAAATATACTTTTTAAAATAAAATTTAATAAAGCACTTACACCAACATTTATTACTAAATAAAATCTATCTTTATTATTTTTTAGAAAAATAACACAACCAATCAGGATACAAACAATTGGTATACCATTACCAAATAAAGTAATAAATCTAAAAAAATTATTAAGTAATGGTGTCCTTATTTCAACTAAAAAGTTATAAACTAATTCATCTAGATGAAAAATATCTCTTTCTAAAAGATTAATCGCAATTATTGAAAATATTATAATAGAAAACAAACCAATCAATAAATACCAATTTTCTTTTACTTTCTTTGTCATTCTATTCTCTCCTTACTATTATAGTATAATACAAACTAAATAAGTATTAAATATTATTTTCGTACTTTTATATTATCTTTTTCAGTTAATTGTCCAATTAACATAGTTGACTTAGGATTATGTTTTTTACTATTTTCTATAACCTTTTGTTCATCGTAATTTGCATAACAATATTTACAAAAATGTCTACAAGTATTATAAACTCCTATATCAACCATTTCTACACAATCACAAAGTCTACCTTTTCTAGCTTTCCACGTTTTAAAATTAGTTTTCCCTGTCATTTTAAAAGCCAAGTTCTTAGATAAACAATCCCTTTTAATAAAACCATATTCACATAAGTTTTTCTCTTCAAAACAAGTTTGAACAGTCATATTGTTTTCTGAAGCAATTTTAGAAAAAGATAATCCTATCTCTTTATAATCTTCTTCAGTTAATTGTTGTAAATCTAAAATCTGTTTATTTTTTTCTACATTCTTATAGTTATCTACAAATGATACAATGATATTTTTAACATAACCATTTAATAAAGTACATAATTTTTTAAAAGCTTTCTTATGATATTCTATTGTATATTTACTATTCTTTAAAATAGGATCATATCTAACATATAAATTATCTATACCAACAATAGAAGATATTTCTTTTACAGCTTTAATGATTTCTTTTTTTGATGGCACATTAGGTTCTAAATCTCTATTATATGGTGTTATAGTAACATGAAATATAATTGGTTTTTGTATTTCTTTTAAATGTTTAACTATAGGTATAGGATTTTTCGTACAAAACATAAATAAATCTACATCTTCAAAATAAATCCTACTAACATTTTCTTTAACAAAAGGATTTCTAACATCTACAAAGCCTTCTTTTAATCTATTTAAAAACCATGGCATATAAAATGCAACAATATCAGTTCTACCACTAACATTTAAAATCATATTTCCTCCTATGAAAAAATGATTTAGTTACCTAAATCATTTTAATAACCCATTTCTCTTACAAACTTTTGAACTTCTTCTCGATTATCTCTAGTAGTATCCGCAAGTAATAAAGTTTTACCTACTCTACTAACTACACCATAACGTGATTTAATATCTAAATAGAAATAACCATAATTCTTACCATGATCAATATTTTCTACATAATTATTACTATTTCCATTATCAAACTTTTTCTCACCATTGAAAAATGCTGTCTTAGCAATATCTAATGTTTTAAACTTATAAAATTCTATTTGAAAGTCATCTTTGAATGCTATATAAACTGAATCTAACATTTCTTTTTGCGCATCAGTTTGTTCTTTAGTAACATCTTTAGTTTCAAATCCTAACTTTTTGGCTACAGCTACAAAATCCTTATTATTTTTAACAGCTTTTTCTTTTTCACCACATCCTGTTATCATAAAACATAATATTATAATCCCTACCAATAAAATACCTTTTTTCATTTCTTACTCCTTACTTCATCATTTTATTTTTCTTTTTTTCAGCTTTTAAAGCTTTTTTTACTTCTTTTACTTTTTTATTATTCTTTTTTTCTTCTTGTCGATGTCGTTTTTTCAAACTTTCTTCTGCTATTTTATCTACTTCATCTACTAATTTATCTCTATCAAAAATAACTAATATTAAAGTAATCATTAATACTACAATCATTAAAGCTAAAATCAACATAACATAATTAAATTCATGATGTTGAGCAATAGTTGTATCTAAATAAAAACTTGTTAAATATTGTTCAAAATTTTTAGTTGTCAAATTACTTTTTTCTTCAGAACTACCTAAAAAATCACTAGCTTTTTTAATAGTTTCTTCTTTTATTTTATTATTTATTTCCGCAGGATATCCATATAAACGAACTTTTTCAGGAACCTTGTCCGTCTCTTGTTCTGTATAATCAATCATATCCTTAAATTTAGATTCATCTTTTGTCTTTATCGCCACTAAATAAGTATACCACTTATCATTTTCTGTCTTTTCAATAACAAAATGTATTTGTTTATCTTTACCTAAATCAGCAATCTTATTAGACATTTCAGAAACTTCTAAATATGAATATTGTTTTGTTTTTTTGGCATTAGATAAATGTATAGGTTTATCTCCATTTTCATAAACTCTAAATGAACAAAAGGCTAATATCATTATTACTACTACATGAATTGTACAAACAACTAACTTTATTAGAGTACGAAAGCCATTCCTTTTTCCTTTTTTCATACATTTCTCCTTTAAATAATCTACCAATATTTTAACTCTTTATGATTGTTTTTTCAAGAATAATCTAATTTATAGTATCCCACCAAAAAAGAAGTATTCCTTAGAATACCTCTTAAATAAACATATAATCTGATTTTTGGTATAATGGTCGATAATCTTTTTTATCAACAAACTTTTCTACAAGGCATACTTTTCCTTCTTCTAGACTCTTTTTGACATCTATAATACGTTGATTTTTAGATCCTTTAAATTGTAAATCTAAACTAAATTCTTCTAACAAGAATTTACCATCAACTAAGATATCAACTTGATCTAAGATCTTACACAACTTACTATTACTTACAATTTCTTCATAAGTAAAGCCTGTGTAACACCATACATTCATTCCAAGTTCATGAGCATGTTTCGCTATTTCATAAGATGCATCTACTTGGAATAAAGGGTCTCCTCCAGATAAAGTTATACCATCTTGCCCTTTTAACTCATTTAAGGCTTCTTTTACTTCTTCGACATCTATTTCTAATCCCCCATTAAAATCATGAGTTTGGGGATTTTGACATCCTGGGCAATTATGACCACAACCTTGTGTCCATATAACTGTTCTGATTCCTTCTCCATCTACAACACTATCTGGTTGAAGATCACTAGCAAGTCTAATTTGCATTTTGTGTTTGAGTAGGAAGAATACCTTGTGTACCATGTTTTACACGATCACGCTCTTCAGCTTTTTTACCGTTGTTAAATCTATCTGTAGTACCTACTAAATAACCTGTAATTCTTCTTATTCTTTCAAAACCGATTCCTTCCCCTACTTTTCTTTCTTCATTTGACATTATAATCACTCCTTTTTCTAATTCTATTTTTATTTTATCTGCCACAACAATCATTTAATTTGGCATTTTTTACTCTTTCAAGTGCAACTGCTTCAAAGTCATGTCTTCCACAACCTGGACAAACATCACCAATTACACCAGTATATCCACAAACTGGATCTCTATCAACAGGATGGTTAACTGCACCATATCCTATTTTTTCATCATGCATTGTACGAATAACTTTTTCAAATGCTTCAACATTATTCGCAACATCTCCATCTAACTCTATATAAGAAATATGTCCACCATTTGTTAATGCGTGATAAGGACCTTCTTTTCTTAATTTTTCTTTGATTGAAATATTATAATATACTGGAACATGGAATGAGTTAGTATAATATTCTCTATCAGTAACTCCTTCGATTACTCCATATATTGATCTATCAATACCAGTAAATCTTCCAGATAATCCTTCTGCTGGAGTAGCAATTAATGAGAAATTAAGTTTATACTCTTCAGCATATTCATCCATTTTCTTTCTCATATGAGTAATAATTTCTAATCCTAATTGTTCAGCTTTCTTACTTTCACCATGATGTTTTCCAATTAAAGCTTTTAATGTTTCAGCTAAACCAATGAATCCAACTGTTAAAGTACCATTCTTTAATACAGGTTTAAGTCTAGAATTATTCTTAAGTCCTTTAGAATCAATCCAAACTCCTTGTCCAAGTAAAAATGGGAAATTATATACTTTCTTACTACATTGAATTTCAAATCTTTCAAGTAATTGATCTTTAACCAATTCCATCTTTTCATCTAATTCTTTATAGAAACCATCCATATCTGGTTTTCCTAATGTTACTTTTCCATGTTTAATTCCTAAACGAGGAAGATTAATAGATGTAAATGATAAGTTTCCACGTCCAGAAACGATTTCTTTATCTGGATTAGCTACATTACCAAGAACTCTAGTTCTACATCCCATATAAGCACATTCTGTCTTATAATTATCAGGTTTATAATATTGAAGATTAAATGGTGAATCTAAGAATGAGAAGTTAGGGAATAATCTCTTAGCACTTACTTTACAGCTTAATTTAAATAAATCATAGTTAGGATCTTCTGGATTATAGTTAACTCCCTCTTTTACTTTAAATATTGATATAGGGAAAATAGGAGTTTCACCTTTTCCAAGTCCTGCATCTGCTGCTAATAAGTAATTTCTCATTACCATTCTACCTTCAGGTGAAGTATCAGTACCAAAGTTAATAGATGAAAATGGTACTTGAGCACCTGCACGTGAATGCATAGTATTTAAATTATGAATGAAAGCTTCCATAGCTTGATAAGTAATACGATCTGTTTTAGCAATAGCTTTATCATAAGCTTTTCTAAATATTCTTTCTACTTGATCACTCTTTTGATAATAATTTTCTAACTCACTAATATCAAACTCCATAGTTTTTAGTGAATCAATATCTTTAACTAAGTTATCAAATTTTATTAAACCTACAAATCCATTTAATTCTAAGAAATCATAAAGAATTTGTTTAAATTGTTTCTTAAATGTTTTTAATACTCCTGGTGCCATATCATAATCAAAAGCTGGTATTGATTGTCCACCATGTTGATCATTTTGATTAGATTGAATAGCTATAGCAGCAAGTGCTGTATATGACATAATATCATTTGGACAACGTAAATGTCCATGTCCTGTTGAAAATCCATTTTTAAATAATTCCGTTAAATCAATTTGACAACAAGTTGTAGTACCCATTGGTAAGAAATCCATATCATGAATATGAATATCACCAGAATCATGAGCTTCTGAGAACTTCTTACTCATTAAATAACTTTTAGAAAACTCTTTAGAAATAGTACTACCATATTGTAACATTGTACCCATAGCAGTATTTCCATCAATATTTCCATTCTCTCTTTTTGAATCTTCTTCTTTAGCTTCTTTTAAAGATAAAAGTTCAATTGCTTTAGCTAGTTTATGTTGTCTTGAGAAAAATACCTTTCTAGATTCATTTCTTCGTTCTCTATAAGAAGAAAATGATTCTAAAACATCAAGATATCCTTCCTTTCTTAAAGCATCTTCAATCATATCTTGAATATCTTCGATTTTAATAAATTTTTCATCAGCATAATCTTTTTCGATTTGGTCTAATACTATACGAAAAACTTTATTAACATCTTCATCACTGTAAGCATCGTTAGAAGTGGCATCAAATCCCTTTTTAATCGCAACGGCTATTTTTGTTCCTAAAAAGTCAACTTTTTTGCCATCTCTCTTTACTACTTTTAAAGTAGCTATTTCTGTAATCATATTTTTATCCTCCCCAATGTTATTTATAAATTCATTCTAGATGTTATTAGAAAAAAATGCAATAGAAATTTATACATTTTTTTAAGTTTTTTTTGGCAATTTTTTACATTCCTTTATTGATAAAGGTTTTCAATAAGAAAAATTATTTTTAATTTACGTCAATTAACGTCAAAGAGACTTTCTTTTTTTTGACATCTATTCCCTCTACATAACAATCGATGATATCACCCACTGAAAATAACTCACTAGGATGCTTAATATATTCGTTTGTAAGTTTAGAAATATGAGCTAATCCATCATTCTTTAACCCAATATCTATAAAGATACCAAAGTCTACAACATTTCTTACAGTTCCTTGAAGTTTATCTCCAACATGTAAGTCTTCAATATGTAAAATATCACTTCTTAAAACTGGTTTAGGCATAGAATCTCTAGGATCTCTTTCTGGAGAAACTAAAGAATCAATAATATCTTTTAAAGTGTATTCATCAATTTTTAATTTTTCACTATACTTCTTAATATCTATATTTAACTTCTCTTTAGTCTGCTCTGTTCCTATCTCATTAATATCAATATTAAGTTCTTTTAAAAGTGCCAAAGTTGCTGGATAACTTTCTGGATGGATAGATGTTTTATCAAGAGGATTCTCTCCATCTAGTATTCTCATAAATCCTATTGATTGCTCATAAACTTTTGGAGTCATGCCCTTTAAATCTTTTAAATTTTGTCTATTTTCAAACTTACCAAATTTTTCTCTAGTCTTAAGTATTTCCTTAATAACTGGTTTAGTAAGTCCAGAAACATATTGTAATAAACTAGAACTAGCTGTATTAATATTAACACCAACAGAGTTAACTACTTTTGTTACCACAAAGTTAAGAGATTCATCAAGAGACTTTTGTTTAACATCATGTTGATAAAGTCCTACTCCTATACTTTTAGGATCAATTTTAACTAGTTCTGATAAAGAATCTTGAAGACGTCTTCCAATACTAATGGCACTACGCTTTTCTACTGTTAATTCAGGAAATTCTTCTATAGCTAATTTACTAGCTGAATAAACAGAAGCCCCTGCTTCACTAACAATAATATATTCAACTTCTCTTTTAGCTTCTTTAATAGTATCCGCAATAAAAGCTTCACTTTCACGAGAAGCAGTACCATTACCTATCGCAATAATATCTACATTATATTTATCTATAAGTTCCAAAACTTTCTTTTTAGAACCCTCTATATCACATTTTGGCTCAGTCGGATAAATAACTGCTATTTCAAGAGGTTTACCTGTCTTATCTAATACAGCTAACTTACAACCAGTTCTAAAAGCTGGATCAAGTCCTAAAACTGTCTTCTCTTTCATTGGTGGTGTTAAAAGTAAATTTTCTACATTTTCAGAAAAATTCTTAATTGCTGTTTCTTCAGCTTTTTCTTTTAGCTCACTTCTAATTTCTCTTTCTACACTTGGAATAATAAGTCTTTTTAAAGAATCTACTATAGCATCCTTAACAATATCTACAACAAAAGAATTTTTATTTTTAATTATTTTGCTTTCTAAATAAGCTATAATTCTTTCTAAATCATAATCAATAGATACTGTCAGTATTTTCTCTTTTTCACCACGATTCATCGCTAATACTCTATGAGGCTTAATATATTTGATAGCTTCACTATAGTCATAATACATTTCATAAACACCGTCTTCATCTTCAGCAGACTTTTTCTTTTTACTATGAAGAACTCCAAATGAAAACATATTATTACGGATATATTTACGATATCCAGCTCTATCACTTATCCATTCACTAATAATATAACCAGCCCCTGTTTTAGCTTCTTCTACAGTCTTAACTTTATCATTTAAGAATCTACTACAAAGACTTTCTATATCTCCTTTTTCAGGAAAACTCATAATTAATTTAGCTAAAGGCTCAAGTCCAGCATTAATAGCATCTGTTGCTTTAGTTTTCTTTTTCTCTTTAAAAGGTCTATATAAGTCTTCTACTTCTACTAATTTTTCACACTTCATAATAGAAACTTTCAATTCATCTGTTAATAAACCTTTTTCATCAATTAACCGAATTACATCTTCTTTTCTTTTTAGTAAGTTTTCTTGATAAGAATATACTTGTTCAATACTTCTAATTACTTCTTCATCAAGAGCTCCTGTTGCTTCTTTTCTATATCTAGCAATAAAAGGTACAGTGTTTCCTTCTTCAAGTAAGGAAAGAACTGTTTTAACCTGATTCTCTTTAATTTGTAAATCTTTACTAATCTCTTTTATTATAATATCATTCATGATGTACCTCCATAACTCATTCTATCAGAGAAAATTGTCAAAAAAAAGTATTGACTTATTTTATTTTTTAATTTTTTTATTTACATATCTAATTATATTACACGAACTTATGTTTGTCAATAAAATATCAAAAAAAGAATGTTAATTTATATTTAACATTCTCCTGTCTTATGCAGTTGCAGTAACCGCATCTCTTAACATAAAATCAATAATACTATCTAAATTAGACCATCTATTAGTTAATAATTCTTTTTTTATTAATTCAAAGTTACCTTTAATTAAAAGAAGTAATTTTTCCATACTAGGAAGTAGATTTTCTTTTTCATCTAAACTATTAACAATAAGTTCTAAATTATTTAGTTTTGAATATGCTCCGTAATATGTACTTTTAACGTAAGTGTCACATAAATGTTTAAAAGCCATTAGGTCTATATTATCAAAACGATTATCTGCTAAAATCTTAGCTGTTGTATAAATATATTGTCCATTTATTGATTTATCTAAGATAGTTTCACCTTTATTATTCTTAATATTAGGAAGAAACTCTTTATTCTTTTTCAATTGATCGATAATTTTAGCAACATGAATATAATTAATAGTTACTAAGATATGAGCAAAAGTATTTCCATCTTTATTTTGATGATTAACATTCCAATTCTTTTTTCTCATATATTTTAAAACTAAATCATATTGTTTTGCTTTAAGTAAACGACAAACAATATCATTACCTGCGTCATCTACAGTATTAATATCGATTTTACCACGACGTAGTAATTTTTCTACTACCTCAAAATGCCCTTCTTTGATTAACTCAAAAACCAGGGATGGTTCTTCTTCACAAGCTCTTATTGCTTTTTCTTCATTATAAAACATAATAACACCTCTAATTTCTTGTGACGGTTTACTATTATACTACAAAAGGCCTTATTTGTCAAGGAAAGAGACACCTACCCCTTGTATAGTATATGTAAAAACTCACTATTTTGTACCACTTTCTAATTATATTATGTTCTATTTTTTTAACTTTTATATTAACATTTATCAGACAAAAAAAGAGCTTTTTTTATCTTAACTCTTTATATAATTTTCAAAAAATATTTATTCAATAACATATTGCTCTAGTACTTCTTTAAAGTGCTGAAACTTATTTATATATTTTATTCCTCTTTCCTTTTCTTCTAAAATTTCAAATCCAAATTTTTTTACTAATATCGCCTGACATTTTTTATTATTTTTATTTACGTATGCAGTTACATTTAAACAATTATCTACTTGTTTTTCTTTAAATAAATATTTTAATAGTTTAATAAGTGTATACTTATCCCCTTGATGTTCTTTTATTATTTGTATTTCATCAATATTAATAAAATCACTACCTATTTTATATAAGAAATAACCTATCAATTTATTATTTTCATAAGCAGCAATCCATCTCTTATTATTATTTTCTAATTCCTTAATCATAGCTGTTTTCCAATTTTTATAATTTTCTTCTTTTGAATTACCAGTATCTATTATATTTTCCATATTTGTACTTATTATTTCAAACATTTCATTAAGTGAAGACATAACTTCTTTACTATTTAATTTTTTTATAATTATATTTTCACAATTTTTACATTTACTTTTATCTAGATTTTTCTGACAACCATTTTCTCTTACTTTTAATAGACCATCTTCTAAATTATCGGTTTTCAAATCATAATCTTCTAATTCTGGCTCTGTTAAATTTTTCATAGTCTACTCCTTCACTCCATCAAAACGAAAAGAGTATGTTTCCATACTCAATCCATTATTTCTTTTCTAATTTTTCTTCTCCACCCATATAAGGTCTTAATACTGTTGGTATATTAACAGTTCCATCTGCTTGTAAGTTATTTTCTAGGAAAGCAATTAACATTCTTGGTGGCGCAATTACTGTATTATTTAAAGTATGTGCAAAATACTTATTACCATGATCATTAATTCTAATTCCAAGTCTTCTTGCTTGAGCATCAGTTAAATTAGAACAACTTCCTACTTCAAAATATTTTTGTTGTCTTGGAGACCAAGCTTCTACATCTACACTCTTATATTTTAAATCAGCAAGATCACCACTACAACATTCAAGAGTTCTAACTGGAATATCTAGACTTCTAAATAATTCTACAGTATATTTCCACATTTTTTCATACCATTTTTTAGATTCATCTGGATGACAAATAACCACCATTTCTTGTTTTTCAAATTGGTGAATTCTATAAACTCCTCTTTCTTCAATTCCATGAGCTCCTACTTCTTTTCTAAAACATGGTGAATATGAAGTCATTGTATATGGAAGATCATCAACATCTAAAATCTTATCTCTAAATTTAGAAGTCATTGAATGTTCACTAGTTCCAATTAAATATAAATCTTCCCCTTCAATTTTATACATCATGTTTTCTTTTTCTTCAAAACTCATAACTCCATCAACAGTAGCACTTCTAATCATGTAAGGTGGAATACAATAAGTAAAACCTTTATTAATCATAAAATCTCTAGCATAAGATAAAAGTGCAGAATGAAGTCTAGCAACATCTCCAACTAAATAATAAAATCCTGCTCCTGCTACCGCTCTAGCAGCATCTAAATCAATTCCATTTAAACTTTCCATAATATCAATATGATATGGAATTTCATAATCTGGAACAACTGGTTCTCCAAATCTTTCAACTTCAACATTCTTACTATCATCTTCTCCAATTGGTACATCATCTGCGATAATATTTGGAATAACCATCATTCTATCAGTAATTTTTTTATTTAAATCTGCTTCTTCAGCTTCTATTTCTACTAACTTATCATTAATTTCTTTTACTTCTTCTTTTAACTTTTCTGCTTCCTCTTTTTTTCCTTCACGAAACATTAAACCTATATTATCACTTTTTTTATTACGTTCATTTCTAAGATTATCTCCTTCTTGTTTTAAAGCACGTACTTTTTCATCAAGTTCTTTAACTTCATCAACATAAGGTAATTTTTCATCTTGAAATTTCTTTTTAATATTTTCTTTTACTAATTCACTATTTTCTCTTATTAATTTAATATCTATCATTTTTCATTCCTCCTAAAATTTATATTTTGACATTTTCTTTATTAAAATGTTCATTTAATAGTATTTTTAATCTTATTTTTATAACATTTAGTTTTTGGAGAGTTCATCTTTAACCTCTTTAGGATTTATATAATATAAGTTAGTAATTATATTCTTATCATTATTTAGTTCACGACTAAAACTATCGGTATCAATAAAATCTTTTTTTAAAGATTTAAAATATAAATCCGACCATAAATTATAATGTATATCTATCATATTATTACCTCCTTATAATATAAAAAAGGATAGTACCCAAGGAGTGCATTAAGCACGGTACCATCCTTTTATTAACTTATTTGAATAACGGCATAAACCGGAAGTATAACTTCATCTATGGAGTAGATAAATAAGTTTTTATTATCGTTCACACCAACCACGAATTCTCTTTGAATAAAAATTCTTATTATTGTCTCCAATCACAGATTTGTTTATATTATATGCTTTTTTTTAGAAAATATCAAGTATTTCTAAATCATTTGTTAATTTTTATTATTTTGCTTCAATAATCAGTTTAATAGCTGTTCTTTCCTCACCCTCTATCGCAATATCTGTAAAAGCTGGAATACAGATTAGATTTTTACCTGAAGGAGCCACAAAACCACGACATATAATAACTGCTTTTATTGCCTGATTCAAAGCACCAGCCCCTATTGCTTGAATTTCTACTGTACCCTTTTCTCTAAATACATTAGCAAGAGCTCCTGCGACACTATTAGGATTAGACTTACTACTAACTTTTAATGTTTCCATATATTAATTCCTCTCTTTCTATATTTTGTACAATTAACTATATGTATCAATTGAAAGAAAAGAACTAATTTTTAAACTTTCTTTTTTAAAATTATAAATGTATTAAATATCGCTACTAAAGTAACACCAACATCAGAAAATACTGCTGCCCAGACACTTGTAAATCCAAGAGCACCTAAACATAAAACTACAATTTTTACTAATAAAGAGAAGAAAATATTAAAGCGAACTACTTTTTTCGTAAGATAAGATATTTTTATCGCATCTACTACTTTATTTAAATCATCTTTTAAAAGTACCATATCACTAGCTTCAATAGTCGCATCACTTCCAATACCTCCCATTGAAATTCCGATATCTGATATTTTCATTACAGGAGCATCATTAACTCCATCACCTACAAAAGCAGTAAAACTCTCCTTCTTTATTTCTTCAACTTTATTTAATTTATCTATTGGTAATAAATCTCCAAAATATTCTGTTATTCCTATTTTTTTAGCCACATGAGCTACTGTTTTTTGATTATCACCCGATAACATTAAAACTCTCTCAATTCCCACTTTAGAAATATTTTCCACAAAGTTAAAGGATTCATCTTTAATTTTATCTTCAATAACTATTGACCCTAAAAATTTATTTTCAATAGAAACATAAAGTATAGTTCCAAAAGATTTATCTTGATCTACCTGAATATTATTACTCTCTAATAACTCTTTTTTTCCTACAAGCATTTTTTTATTATCAACTAAAACACTAACACCTTTTCCTGGTATATCTTTAAAATCAGAAATTCTTTTTTCATCAATCCACTTACCATATTTCTTAACTATAGCTTTTCCAATTGGATGAATAGAATAATATTCTGCTAAAGCAACTAATTCTAAAAATCTTTCTTCACTTAATACCTTACTATTAATTTTACTTATTTCAGCTTCCCCTTTAGTAACAGTTCCTGTCTTATCTAAAACTATAGTCTCTATATTAGTTAATCTATCAAGTTCATTAGTTCCTTTTATAATAACCCCCTCACGACTAGCTCTTCCTATACCTAAGAAAAATCCTAAAGGTACAGATATTACTAAAGCACAAGGACAAGATATAACTAAAAAAACTAAAGCTCTATATAAATAGGTATTAAAATCATATCCTAATAAAGTTGGTACTAATACAATTAATAAAGCTAATAAAACAACTATAGGAGTATAAACCTTACAAAATTTTCTAATAAACTTTTCAGTCTTTGTCTTTTTATTATTAGACTTTTCTATAATCTCTAAAATACGAGAAGCTGTACTATTTTTAAATTCTTTAGTAGTTTTTACTTCTAATAAACCACTTTTATTTATACAACCACTTAAAACTTCATCACCAATACTAACATATCTAGGCATAGATTCTCCTGTTAATGATGCTGTATCTATATAACTTTCTCCCTTAACTACATTTCCATCTAAAGGAATCTTTTCACCTGGTTTAACTACAAATATATCACCAATTTTTAACTTTTTAGCTAAAACTTTTTCAGTCTTTCTAACTCTCTTAACATTTGCATAATCACTTCTTAAATCCATTGTTTTTATAATAGATTCTTTACTTCTATCAACGGCCAAATCAGATAAATACTCCCCAATTTGAAAAAGTAAAATTACCATCACTGCTTCTTGATATTTACCAATAAAAAAGGCTCCTAAAGTTGCTAAAATCATCAGCAAATTCTCATCAAAGAAATCTTTCTTTAACATATGTTTCCAAGAATCTCTATACATTTCAAAACAAACAAGTAAATAACTAATAATTAATAAAGTTAAATAAACCTCTTTATAACTTTGTACAAAGAAAGACATTATGAATAAAATTGTACTAATAATAATCCTTAATAATAGAGAATTAATTTTCATTTATATCACCCTCTCTTTTATATGTTCTATACCATATTCTAAAATAACTTTAACATGATCATCAGATATACAATATAAAACATTTTGCCCTATTTTTTTAGTTTTTACTAAATCTAAATTTCTTAGAATTCTAAGTTGGTGAGAAATAGCCGATTGACTTATATTTAATTCTTCAACTATTTCATTTACCACCCTTTCTTTTTTTAATAAAACCTCTAATATTTTTAATCTTGTTACATCTCCAAATACTTTATAAAACTCACTAAGATCTTTTAAAAATTCATCATTCATGTTTAACTCCTATCTTTTATGAATAATTGTTCATATATTCATATTATATACAAAAAAAAGAAAAATTTCAATCAAAAATGAAAAATTATACCAATAATATAAGAAGAAACAGAAAGTATTGCTCCCACAATATTAAGTATAAGACCTGAAATAGCCCTACCCTTACCTTTAGTTTTCAAACTAATAGAACTAAAAACCAATCCTACAATTGAATTAACTATTCCTATTTCTGGAACTATCCATGAATATAAAGAACATATACCTAAAACTAAGGCTATCGTAGCTTTATCATTTTCATTATTTAATATCATAACATATCCCCCTTACTATAGATAAAAAAGCCTATATTCTTATAGGCTTTTATTTAAATATTTAATACTTCAACATTAGTAGATGGTGCTGTAGCCTCTACATTTTGCATTGGAATTCCACCTTGTACAGGTTGTGGTGTTGGTACTGGATTAGGAGCACCAACTGGCTGTGGTGTAGAAACAGGTGGTTGACTAACACCTGGATTTGGTGTTTGAACTGGTGGAATTGGTACAGGTTGTGGAGGAATCACTGGTGTTGGATTTGGATTCATAGCCGCAACGTTTAATGGTTGAGTATTTTCAAGTGGGTCTGCTCCACCATATATTTGATGTGGTTTATCTTGTTGTAAATTTAAATCAGGTACAACAGGACTAGCACCACCATATATAGACACATTACTATTTCCATTATTACTTTCAACTGGAGTAGGAACTTCAACTTGTGGTGTTGGTACTTGAGGTGTTTCTACTACTGGAGTTGAAACCGGAGCAACTGGCTCTGGTGTAGGCACTGTAACTGGTGCTGGTGTAGGTTCAGGCACTGGAGCTTGAACAACTGGTTGTGGTGTAGCTGGTGCTACAGGTTGTGGCTGAACTGCAGGTTCCACAGGTGGAACTGGATCACTTTGTAAATTTACTGTTGGCGCAATTGGGTCGTTAGCAACAGTATTCATATTAGGAACTACTCCTGCAATTGGTTCAGTCGCAGTAGGTTGCATTTGAGGTTTTGTTGTATCTGGAATAGGTGTTGGATTTGCATCTACTACTGGTGCTGGATTTTGTCCTATAATAGGAGGTAAATCTCCCATTGATTGAGGTGCAGCCTGTACTCCTCCTGGAGTCATAACCTCATTAAGAGGTTCTACAGGAACATCTGCAACTGGTTGTTGTGCAGAAACCATATCACTTGGTACTGCAGCATCTATTTTTTTATTTTTACTTGGTTTAGCTGGTTTGTCTTTCTTTTTAGATGTAGCTAAAAATATAATTAAAGCAATAACTAATAATAGCACACCACCACTTATTAACATACCAGGAATTGATAAAAACCATTGAAAATCCAAATTCATAATATCGTTCTCCCTTTATTCTATTTATACTATAATGATAACAAAAAAATGCTGTAAATGCAAACATTAATTAATGTTGACAATTTTTGACAACGTAAACTCTGTCCACCATCCTTGTTCAGGTGGTAAACATTCAAATTCTAAAACTTCTTTAGTAGTAGGATGTATAAAGCTTAACTTATAAGCCCAAAGAGCAATTTGTATTCTATCTTCTTTACCATAACGTTGGTCTCCACATAAAGCATAACCACGACTAGAAAATTGAACTCTAATTTGATGATGTCTTCCCGTCTCTAAATTTATTTTTACTAAAGAATGTTTATTATTACTAGTAATAACTTCATAACTAAGTTTAGCTATCTTACCATGTTCTTTATCGGTTACAAAACTATTACCATTAGACTTTTTCGCAATATAGTCTACCCATTCATCACTTTTTTTAGGAAGTACACTAGAAGTAATTGCCAAATAAGTCTTTCTTAATGTATGATCGGCAACTTGTTTAGAAAGTCGAGAAGCAGCTTTACTAGTTCTCGCAAAAACCATAATACCACCAACAGGTCTATCTAATCTATGAACAAGTCCAATATAAACATTACCAGGTTTATTGTATTTTTCTTTAACATATTGTTTAACCATTGATAACATATCAATATCTTCAGTCTTATCACTTTGACTTAAAACATTAACAGGCTTTTTAACTACAATTACATGGTTATCTTCATATAATACATCTAATTTATTCATTACTTTCCCATCTCCCATAAATTCCACATGGAAGAACTAATTCACTATCTTTTATATCAAGACCAACTTCTCCACAACTAATTAAGCCTTTATGTTTTTTATTAACAGTTATTGTTAATATATTTTTTAAAACATTACATGAAAGTCCAGTTGTATAAGAGTTAATTAAAAAGAATAATGGATTATCAGATAATATTTCACAACACAATTCAACTAATGGAAATAAATCTTTTTCAATGTTCCATACTTCTTTATTAGCCCCTCTTCCATAACTAGGAGGATCCATAATAATAGCGTCATATTTATTACCACGTCTAATTTCCCTTTTAACAAATTTAACTACATCATCTACTAAATAACGTATATTTTCACCTTCAAGATGATTAGCTCTAACATTTTCTTTACACCAATCAACCATTCCACGTGAAGAATCAACATGAGTAACACTAGCTCCTGCCTTAAGACAAGCTACTGTTGCTCCTCCTGTGTATGCAAATAGGTTTAACACTTTAATTTTTCTATTACTTTTCTTTATTTTTTCCATCATAAAATCCCAGTTAACGGCTTGTTCTGGAAAAAGTCCTGTATGTTTAAATCCCATTTGTTTAATATTAAATATTAAATCACGATATTTTACTTGCCAAGTTTGAGGAGTCTTTTTCAAATTCTCCCAACTACCGCCACCTTTATTACTACGGTGATAAACGGCATTTAAAAGCCCTTGATATTTTTTATCAAGTGGTCCATTATCCCATATAATCTGTGGATCTGGTCTTAGTAAATAAATATTATTCCATCTTTCTAGTTTTTGTCCACATGATGCATCTATAATTTCATAATCATAAAAATCTTTTACTGTTTTCATTATTTACTCCTTCTTACTTTATTCCTGAATGTCCAAATCCACCTTGACGATTTTCTGTTTTTGTTTGCACTTTATCTAAATCTTCCACAAACTCTATAGTCTCATATTTACATAAAACCATTTGTGCAATTCTATCGCCTTTTTTTATTTCATAAATACCCGGTCTATTTTCTTTTTCTTCTATATTATAAGTTTTTAAATCTTTATCATTAACTACTGAAGAATTAGTTACAATAATACCAATCTCATCTCTATAACCACTATCTATAGTGCCAGGAGTATTAGTAATTCTAATTGGTGTTTTTAAAGATAAACCACTTCTTGGTCTTATTTGAATTTCATAACCATCAGGAATAATTACTTTCAAACCTGTAGGGATTACTTTTGTTTCTCCAGGTTTTAATTCTACATCAACTGCTGCTCTAACATCCATTCCGGCATCCCCAATATGAGCATAACATGGTATTTCTATATCTTCTCTACACTTTTCAATATATACTTTCTTAGGTTGGATTAATTCTTTTATTAAATATTTTTTTAACTTTTGATAAATTCTGTCTTCTAATTCTGTATCAACCATAAAGCCTCCTAGTTATTAATTTTCATCATCATCATCATCTTCGTCATCATCATCAGAATAAGTTGAAGAATCAATATTATCTGGAATAAAATATTTTCTATGTTCCCAAGATATTGACAAAACACCAGGTTCTGCACTTATATTTTTAACGATATCTTCAACAGTTTCTTTGTTCATGGTAACAATAATTGCTTTTAATTTAACTGAAGTTTTAGTAATTTCCTCTTTTTCTAAACTTCTTAATGATAAATTATGTTTTTCAATAGCTTCAGCTAAAGTAGTTCTTACAACAATTTCAATATCCTTCTTACAGCTAATTCTAATAGTACATTTTTGTCTATTATTACTTTTTATTTTCTCCATCATAAATAGTGATAAGTGTCTTAAAATAATATTAGAAAGCAATACAAAAACTGTTCCTATTGTTGCTTCTACAAGGAGACCTGCCGCTGTTAAAACACCAACTGCCGCAACACACCAAATAGTCGCCGCTGTATTTAATCCTTTAATTCTACTACCTTCTCTAATTATAACTCCAGCACCTAAAAAACCTATCCCACATACAACTTGAGCCGCTATTCTTGTTACATCAGGTGTATTAATATAATTTCCAAATGACATATAAACAAATAAAAATGATCCAACTCCAACTAATACGTTAGTTCTTAATCCAATCATTCCATGATGATATTGTCTTTCTATACCTACTGCTGTACAAAGTATAAAACAAAAAGTTATACGTATAACAAATTCTATAGTATCCATAATATTTTCCTCCGTTTTTATATCCAATCTACTAATTAATTATAACATATAATATATATTTCGTCATTGAAAAGGAGCAGAAAAACAGTTATTTTACTTTATTATTAGTGCCAAAATAAAATTTATATGATATAATGGATTAGTACCTGCTCGTATGGTGGAATTGGTAGACACGATAGACTCAAAATCTATTTTTCTTACGAAAGTATCGGTTCAAGTCCGATTACGAGCACCAATTAGATAAACAACTCGAACTTTCATAGTTCGAGTTTTAATATGTTTTAAATCAAAGTTACTTTCTTTAAACACTAAAATCTTAAAATAAAAGAGTATAAAAGAAAAATATATTGAATATTTTAAAAAACACTTTTCATAAAAAAACAAACATATCTCTACATTTGTTTTACTCTACTTCTTCTTCAGTATATTTAGATGTATATAAATCTTCCCCTTCTTCACTTTCTTCTTTTTGTTCTAAAAATTTAGTCATATCAGGAAGATCTTCTATAGTAGATAATCCAAAATAATCTAAAAATTCATTAGTAGTCTCATAAAGTATTGGACGTCCTGGCATATCACTTCTTCCCACTTCTTTAATAAAACCTTTCGCTACTAATTTTCTCATCATTTGTGCACTAGCCACTCCACGAAGTGTATCTACTTGTAATCTGGTAATTGGTTCATTATAAGCAATAATAGCCAAAGTTTCTAAAGCAGGTTGACTTAAAACATTACTATCACTTCTTTCTAATAATTTTTGATAGTATTCTCTATGTTCAAACTTAGTAGTCATTTTAAATCTATTACCTAAGAAATCTATTCTAATACCTCTATTATCTTGTTCATATGTTTTTTTCAAAGCCATTACTAGGTCTTTAGCTTCTTCTTCTGTTATTTCTAATATCTCTGTTATTTGTGTTAAATCTAGACCATCTTCTCCAACAACAAATAAAAGACCTTCTAATACTGCTATTTTATTTTCCATTTGGCACCTCACAAATTATCTCTTCAAATGTGTCATTCTGTTTGATAAGTAATTCTTCATTTTTAGCCATCTCTAAAATAGCTAAAAAAGTAGCGACAATATATTCTTTAGTTACTATTGGAAAAAGTTCAAAGAATGAGACTCTTTTTTTATTAGCTAGTAACCTTTTTATATCATGTCTTCTAGATGATACTGAAATCTCTTTAACCGTTACTTTAGTCTTTAAAGGTTTAGAAGCTTCTTTCCTTTGTAAAAACTTAATAAAGGCATTAGTTAAATCATCTATATTTCCACTACCTTCCATGTATTGAGTATCCTCTACATAATCATTAATATTTTCGGGAAGTTTAGTATATATATCACGTCTTATACTTTCTTTTTCTTTTAAAGTTTTGGTAATCTCTTTATAAGCTTCATATTCTAACAAACGACTAACAAGTTGTTCTCTAGGATCTTCTACCTCTTCCTCCTCATCTTCGGCTTTAGGATTTGGTAATAACATTTTAGATTTTATCTCTAATAATTCACTAGCCATTACTAAATACTCACTAGCTACTTCTAAATTCATTTTTTCTTGGCTTTCAATATAATCTAAATATTGTTTAGTTATCTTTTCTATTTCTATATCAAAAATATCCATTTTACTTTCTTTTATTAAATGTAATAATAAATCTAATGGACCTTCAAACTCATCTATCTTAAACTCTATGTTCATATACATCACCAACTATAATCATTATAACATAAAACTATATAGATGTGGTATAATGAATTTATAGGTGATTTTGATGAAACAATTTGTAAAAAGAGATGAACAATTTATTTGCGAAAACTGTAATAAAGAAGTAGAACCTTTAAATTATACTACAAGAGATCATTGCCCTTTTTGTTTATATTCTAAACATGTCGATATAAATCCTGGAGATAGAGCGAATAACTGTAAAGGACTTTTAAAACCAATTGGTATAGAAAAATATAAAGATACTTTTAAAATTATTTATAAATGTGAAAAGTGTGGCGAAACACATAAAAATATTATTGCTAAAGATGATGATATGGATAAAATAATAGAAATATCGACTAAAGGTAACTGTTAATAAAAAATTAATAGTTATTTTTTTTGCTAAAAATTAAAAAAATGTTATAATAACTTTTCGTGGGTGAGATTGATATGAATAAATTAAGAAAAACTTTTGAAAAATTAGTTGTATTATTTTTAGTAATAACTATTATGTTTACAGGTACTACGGCTAGTGCTGAATACAATGGTAGCCGTGATTATGCAAGTGATGCTCATATTGCTATTAAAAACTTTCCTGGTGGACTTGGTAGTGAATATGTTCCACCATTAGTTGATACAGGCAGAGTTAGTTTAGATGGTGAATGTTATTTAACTACTGAAACTTGGGATGCTTATCAAGCTATGGAGGCTGCTGCCGCCGCAGAAGGAATCTCTATTGGTATAAATTCTTGTTATCGTAGTTTTGAACAACAAAAATCTGTTACAGGAAATAGCCCTGCACAAGCAGGTTATTCTGAACATCAATTAGGTTCTACTATTGATATTGCTAATCACGATAGAGGTAGAATCAATATTGCACAAGTTAATGAATGGCTATATGCGCATAGTGAACAATTTGGTTTTATTAATAGATTCTGGAATATGTCTAATGAAAAACATCATTTTAGATTCGTAGGAACTCAATTAGCACAAGCTTATGCAAAATATAAAACTACAACTTCTGGACGTCCTAAATACTCAATTACATATGACCAATTTGTAAATACTCCAGAAGCTCAAGCCTTGTTCGCCACTAGAGATAATCCAACCCCTGCTCCTGAGGTTACTCCTACTCCCGAACCAAGTGTAGAACCTACACCATCAGAGGATAATACTAATTCTGAAGAAACTGTAATTCCTGACCTAAAAGAGGAAGATGAATCAACAGAAAATAAATCTAACACAAATGATAAATCTAACAATAAAAACAATAACACCATTGAAGATAACACTAACACAAATGATAAATTTAACAATGAAAGCAATAACACCATTGAAGATAACACTAAAGCAAAATCTAGAATATATAAGAATGCTAATAATGAGACTATTCAAAGTATAACTGTAGAAGTTCCTGATACTATAGCACACTCTTCTACTACTATACTAGGAATACTATTATTAATTGGTGGAAGTAGTATTATATTATTTACAAAAAAAGAAAATTCCGACTAAGAAATTTTCTTTTTTTAATTCTTTGGTTTAAATATAACTGCAAATATAAAGGAAAATATAATAGCTGCTGTAATACCGGAAGCTGTTAAATCAAACATTCCCATTACAATACCAAGAGGTCCCATAGATGAAGCTTTAGCTAAAGCACCATGAATCAATAAATGTCCAAAACTCGTAATTGGTACTAATGCACCTCCACCTACTACTTCTACGATTTTATCATAAATATTAAAAGTATCTAAAGCGCTACCTACTATAACTAAAAAACTAGTTATATGACCAGGAGTAAGCTTTGTATTATCTAATACTATTTGAGAAATACAACAAATGAATCCCGCAAATAAAAACGAATTTATATAAATCATTATTTGACCTCCAAACTAACTGCATGAGCAATACTTAGAATATTTTCTTTTTGAAATACAGAAGTTGGTGAAAATAAAGCTCCTGTTGTAATTAATAATACTCTTTTTAATTTCTTTTCTTTTAATAACTTATAGATATAACTATAATTAACAAGAGCACTACAAACAGGTCCACTACCTCCTGCCATAACTTCAGGTTGTTTTTTTAAATCATATAACATAACTCCACAATCATTGTAATTCTTTTTAGTTAAAGTTATATTATATTCTTCTTTTAAATAATCTGTAAGTATTTGTTTTCCATAAAATCCTAAATCCCCCGTTAAAATTAAATCATAATCATTTACAGTTCGTTTTAAATCTTTTAAGTGTGTAACCAAAGTATCAGCTGCAGCTGGTGCCATTACTGCTCCCATATTATTAGGATCATTCTGAGCAAAATCCACAATTTTTCCTATAGTAGCACTTTCCACAGCAATATCACTTTTAGTGTTTGACAACATAATAGAAGCTCCACCTGTAGCTGTAAAAGTCGCTGTATTAGGTCTCGGTGCTCCATATTCAGTTGGATTTCTAAATTGTTTTTCACTAACCATGTTATGAGAACTAGTAGAACAAATACAATTCTTTATCTTTTTACCATCTATTAAACTAGCTCCTATTATTACTCCTTCCATACTAGTAGCACAAGCATTAAATAATCCTAAAAAAGGAACATTCATCCAACTAGTCGCAAAATTAGAAGCTGTTATTTGATTAGTTAAATCTCCTGCTAAAACTAAATCAATGTCATCTTTAGATTTACCAGTTTTCTTTAAAAGCATTTGAATACTATCTTTTAACATCCTAACTTCAGCTTTTTCTGTAGTTTTTTCTCCACAATATAAATCATCATATTTTTTATCAAAATATTTATTTAAAGGTCCTTTTGTTTCATATATATTAGCCACAGTAGCTGTATTATCTACAAAAACATTATTAAATTTAAAAGTCATCTTAACCTCCTATTATCAGCCTGATAATTCCAAAAAACCAAGCTGATACAACTCCATATATTATTACCGTCCCTGCTAGTTTAAACATATTAGCACCTATTCCTGTTACGAATCCTTCTTTTCTATAATCCAAGGCAGCACTTGTCATAGAATGAGCAAACCCTGTTATTGGAATTAATAATCCACATCTAGCAAATCCTACTAATTTATCAAAGAATCCTAATGCGGTACCAAGTGAACCGATAAATATTAAAGTTATAATCATAAAAGCTGAAGCTTCACTTCTGGAAATATGAAACTTATAACAAAATAATTCTATTAAAAGTTCACCAATTACTCCAACAGAACCTCCAACAATAAATGCCACTACTGCATTTTTTACTCTATTTTCTTTAGCTTTATATTTACCTACTATCTTTTCATATTTTTCATTTTTCATATTATCACCACTATTAGTATGAATTTTATTTTTTATTTGATACAAAAAAAGTTGAAAATAATTTTCAACTTTTATAATCTTGTTTTTAATTTTTGTAAAATCTTTTTTTCTTTTCTAGAAACTTGAACTTGATTAATACCTAAATTGTTTGATATCTCACTTTGTGTTAAACCATTATAATAACGATTATATATAATATTTTTTTCTTCAGCAGATAACTTTTCAAGTTCTACTTTTAAATCAATTATATCACTATCTAAGTTTTTATCTTCTGTTTTTATATAATTATATAAATTTACTTCTTGTGTTTCATTTTCATCATCTAAACTTTTAACTGGAGAAGAAATTGCATTTGCTTGTGAAATTAAATCTTCATCAACTTCCAAAAATAACGAAAGTTCTTGATCAGTAGGCATTCTCTGTAATTTTTGACTTAATACTTCTCTAGCTTTTTCTAAAGATTTATTTAATTTTAGTAAATCTTTATTAACTTTTACACCATTATTATCTCTAATATAACTACAGACTTCCCCTTTTATATAAAAATAAGCAAAGGTGGAAAATTTTGTATCATATCTTTCATCAAACTTTTTATAGGCTTTAGCTAGACCTAACATTCCTGCTTGATAGAGATCATCTTTATCATAATAATTACTATATCTTTTTATAATATCATAAACTAGCCTTTCATATTCTAGTATATCTTGCACTTTATCTTATCCTTTCTGTGTATGTAAATATTTAAATGCCTCCAATTCACTTTTTACGTATATAAGATTATTATTACCACAATCAAGTTCTCTTATTTGTTCTTTGTTCAAGCCACACAAAGCTACTCTACCATTAGTTAAGCATATTTCTATTAACTTATTCGCCACTAATTGTAAAACCTGTTGTTCTTTTATTTCTAACTCATCAAAATTAAAAACTAAATAATTCATTCCTTGCTTATATAAAAAATAATTTATCTCAGCCGCAAAATCTTTAAATGTTTCATCAGTTAACTCTCCTTCTAATTTCATAAAGAGAATACCTTGATTGAAATTAGTAATAACTTTAAACATAAATTCCTCCTCACATTAACAATATAGAATAAAAGTATTAATTTTTGTATAGTTTCGACAATGTCTTACAAAAAAAGAATTAGACAAAAAAAGATTACTTTTTCGAGTAATCTTTTAATATGTCTTTTTTAATTCCCAAACAAGCACACCAGCACCTAATAGTAGTAATGATGATCCAAACAACACAATACTACCCATCTTAGCATCTGTATCTGGTACATTGTTAATAACTTGAGTTTGAGTTGTATTTTGTGCTTCTTCTGTTGGTGAAGATTCTTCATCATCATCACCTTGATTAGATAAATCAATATCTTCTAAGAAGTATGCACTCTTTTCTAGATTTGGTATATCATGTACCATAAATCTATATTTTTCTAGTCCTAATGTAATAGTTTCACTATCAAATAATAAATATTCATCAAATAATGGAATATCAAGACCACGTGAAGTAGCTACTTTACCACTATCATAAGTCATAGTAGCATTAGCACCTGCGAAAGTATCTGCAGATGAATCATAAATTTCAGTATATAACATTTGATATAATCCAACACTAGCATTTGACGCAGTCGCATCACTTGGTGTTAATTCTTTGTTAAATACATTTTTATAATCATTATCTCCAATATGAGTTATTCCATTTGGTAATTGTAACTTGTAAACAACTGATACTGTACAGAAATATTTGTTATCAGTTCCACCTTTTAAACTAGATTTTAAAGCACGTACCTTTTCTTCTAAAACAGTCTTTAATTTTTCTTCTCCACCTTCAACATTAAGTTTAACAGTGATTAATTGTGCTCCATTTTTCATTTTGTACACAACAGGTCCACCTGGATTCATCGTAACTGAACCAGTAACATCTTGTTCCCAAATTTTACTATCATTATCAGGAGTATGTACAAAATCCTTTAATCCCTCATCATTTCTTACAAAAACACGTACTGATTCAACACTGTATGAAAGACCTGACTTAGAATCTTTTCCTGTTGCCACAGCAGCATCTACATCACTTATTTGAAATAAAGCTGCTACTGCAATCAATAATAATATACCTTTTAGCTTTTTCATTTCCTATCCTCTCCTATTATTTATAGTATAAAATAATTTTTAATTCTATACAATATATTAATAAAAAAGTTTACATTTTCTTGTAAAGAAAAAAGCCTTAAGAGGCTTCAACTAATGAAAGTTTATTTTTTTCATGAACAAATTTTAAAGTTGCTTCAGTAGGATAACCCATATCATCATCACCCTTATAAGTTAAAGTAGCCTTAACAACATAAGCCTTATCATCTACTTCTTCTCCATAAGCAAATTCTTCTTGTTCAACACTTTCTATTTTAACATCTTCAACAGTAGGTAATTTTTGTTTTCTTTGATTATATAAATCACTTTCAAGATATTTATACACAGTATCTTCAGCTTCTTCTAAGAAATCAGTGATTGCGGCACTATGTACAAAGTCTACACCACCAACATCTGTTTTCGCTAGTTTATCATCTAATGAATAGAAATCAAGTAAATACATTCTAGAAATTAATTTAACATATTTTTCTTCATCTACTGGGTCTTCTTCCAAAACATCAGCTAATTTATAAAATAATTTTTTATATTTTTTACTCTTTGAATCCTTTAAAATATATCCATATTCCTTAATTTCTTTTTCCACTTTAACAGTATTAGTTTCTGTTTTCTTAAAAAATATAGAATAACAAGCAAATGCTCCAACTAATACGATTAAGATAATTATTACAATTAAAGTTATTTTAACCTTTTTTTTCATTCTTTTTTTAGTTTTCATATTTTATTCTCCTTCTTTAGCAAAAGCATCTGCCTCTTGTTCAGATAATTTCTTAAATAAATCAAATACAATAATATCATCAGATACTCTTAATAATTTCTCTGAATATTCATTATTTTTCTCTATATAGTCTTCACTAATAGCTGTCTCTTTTAATGTTAAATATTCTCCTTTTTGACTATTATAATATACATTATTAGTAACCCAGTTTCCATTAGGGAATACAACTATATTATTTTCTTTTATATTAAAGATATCATGTCCTAAAGCATATTTATTTTTAAATCCTAACATATTTCCTAAAGTAGGTGTAACATCATACATTCCCATTACATTAGTAATTTCTTTATTTAATTTAGTACCTTTCATATTAGGGTCCCAAATTATAAATGGAACTTTACGATTTAATTCATATTGATAATCGTCAAAATTAACATATCCCTCATCTTCTTCAGTTTTTACTGTATCAGTAGCAGCATCATAATTATATAAACGATTATAATCTTTTTTAGGAAGTCTTGCATCATGATCTCCATAAAGAAGGAAAATAGTATTTTCCATTAAACCATTATCTTGTAATGCTTGAATAAATTCTCCTAAAGCTGCATCTGCATAATGAGCAGATTTAAAATAGTTACCTAATTTAGTTCCTTCCATATAAGGAGATGGTATTGGTTGACCTGTTTCTTCATCTACAAGTCCACCATTTTTAATATCAACATCAAACTCTCCATATTTTTCTACATCAGAGAATGGTGTATGATTAGTTAAAGTAATTAATAATCCATAAAATGGCTTACCTTTTTCTTTAATTTTCTTTAATTTTTCAATAGATTGTTTAAAGAATTCTTTATCTGAAATACCAAGACCAATTGTATTTTCTTTATTAACATCATAAGTTTCTTTACTATAGAATTTTTGATATCCTAAATTTTGATGCATAATACGTCTATTCCAGAAATCAGCAGTATTACCATGCATACTAAAAGTATAATAACCTTTTTCTGTTAAGAATTGTGGTATAGCATAATATTTTCTATCAAAATAACTAACAAAAGCAGTACCACTTTGGGCTGGCATTAAAGATGTATTATAAGTAAATTCGGAATCACTACTAGTACCTACACTAACTTGTGAATAGAAATTTGAAAAATACATTCCTTCTTTAGAAAGTTTATTCAAAGTTGGAGTTACTTCTTGTCCATTAAATTTTAAATTAAGTAAGAAATTCTGAATACTTTCCCCATGTATAGCAATTACATTTTTACCTTCAAAAATATTTGTATATTCATTAGTAGCTTCTTCTGGTTTATCTGCGAAATACTCTTTAAATTCTTTCATGGCATTATCATAACCAAATAATGAATTAAGTTTTGGTTGAAGAGATACAAAAGCATCATTAAATTGATATACATATATTCCAAAACGCATAACAACATATTCACGATTCCACTGTTTAGCAAAACGACCTATTTCAAGAGAAGATAGTGTTACTGTGAATATTACTGCCAAAACACATCCTACTATTAAAGTTGTAAGTGTTTGTCTTTTTCTTTCTTTTTTAATAATAACTTTATTAAAATATCCATTTTTCTTTAATTTGAAATTAACAAATATTAAAAGTAAAGGTCCAAATACATATAATAAATCTTTTAATTCTAATACATTTTCAGTAACTGCATCCCCTACTTCTCCAATATATTGAGTAAGAGATAACATAGAAACAGAAGCAAATGATGTGTAGAATGTATAATAAATAGAATTAATCATACAAATAGCTGTGAAAAATATTTCTATTACCAACAAGTATTTAAATCTATTTTTCGGCTTAAATAAATATGCAAAAGAACCAACAATAGTCAGAATAGCTAAATCAGCTAAAATAGGTTTAAAAGCTAAATAATTCTCCATAGTATGCATAGTAAAAAATCTAAGCATAGTAGAATTAATTAAACACGTAAAAAGATATGTAAAAAACAAAATATTATTTTTACAATATTTAGATATTAAGTGTTCTTTTTTTACTTTCTTTAAAAAGTGTACTGTTTTGTTTTTATATTTTATAATATATGATTTTATTTCTTTTATATCAAATTTTATCTTTCTATTCTTCTCTTTTTTCATAATAACCTCACATAGTCAATTATATCACTTAATATTATTGATTTCAATAAATTAATAAAAATGAAAAATAGTAAAGACTATTCTTTACTATTTGTGTTTTCTTCGCTTTTTTTCTTTTCTTCCAGCATTTTACTTTCAACATTATAAGCATTTAAAGCCATTCCTGCTACAAATATATAAGAAAGTAAATATACCCATATTAGTAATATTAAGATATTAGAGATACTTCCATAGAAAATATCATAATGTGCAAATGAACCAACATAAAAAGCATAAATTTCTGTAGAAGCAATCCAAGCAATTGTAGTAAATACTGCCCCATAAGTAGTTGATTTACTAGGTATTTTCTCATCTGGAGAAACAATATATAACAACTTAATACAGAAAAATACTACAAGTACAGTAAGCGGATATTTAAATATCTCATATACTTTATACATAAAATCCACAGCACTAGTATCTCTACAATACTCATAAAATAAAGAAAATATCTTATCACCAAATACAGGTACTAATAATAAGAAAAATAAAAGTCCTACTAAAATAAAAGTCATTAAAATAGCTTTTACTCTTCTACTAATAACATCAGCATCTTTTATTTTATATATTTCATTAGAAGTAATTATCATAGAATGTGCTCCATTAGACGCTAAAATAAATGCAGAAACAAAGAATACAACAATATTAAAATTTAATCCTTCTCCAGAAATTCTATCTATCAAGGCAGTTGCTATTTCACTTGGCAAAGAAGCAGAAATACTAGAAGATAAAGAACTTACTGATATCGAAAATACCGAAGCAATAGCTCCTACTAAGGCTACAAGTGGTATAAGTGAAAGGACAAAGAAAAAAGCAAGTTGACCTGGCAAGACTCTCATCTCTGGTTTACCAATGATTTTTATTGTCTTCTTTAGGAATTTTCTAACTTGCTTCATACAATCACCCTTTACTTGAAGTCTTCTTTATTAGTAATCATTTCTAATGTAGCTTCATTAATCGCATCATCAATAGTTTTGATATCATCTTCAATCATACTATAACCGACTCCAGCTCCAAATTCATGTGGTAAGTTCTTGAACTCTTTGATTAATTTCTTAACGTAAGTATTAATTTGTTTATCATTATAACCAACTAAATAAATTAAGAATTCATTACCATCAGTTCTCATGATTTCAGAGTTTTCAAGTTGTGTATTAACTAATACACCAGCTGCTTTAACAATTAGTTGATCTCCTTCTTCATGACCATAATTTTCATTAACATATTTAACATTATTTAAATCAGCCATTACAATAGCTTGAGGGAATATCTTAGAATCTTCCCATTCTTGCATTTTCGCATTTAAATAATTTCTATTTTTTAAAGATGTTAACATATCAGTATACTTATGTCTATCATCAATTCTAATTTTTTTGTTTTTCTTCTTCTTTTTAAGAATTATATACACTATACCTATAATAACAATTGGTGCAAAAATAATTAATAAAATATTTATATAGATTTCTTCAAAAGATTTATCAGATAAAAATCCTGAATTTAAGTTCTCTAATCCACTATTTCTATAATTATAATAAGAATTAGTATTCATTATATAATTAAATAAATCATAGAAAGCTTTATCATCTTCTTTAACCATAAATTTATAATCATTCATCATAGTATCAGTATACAATACTGTATAATCAGAGAATACTGACTTTCTATAGAAATTATAAACTTCACGATCTAAAACAATTAACTTATCTGATGCTTTATCTGTTATTTTACGAACATCAGATACTGTTTTTATATTTGCTTTACTATTAGTTTTAAAATATTTATATAAGGCATTATCACTTACCATTAAAATATCTTCATCTTTTAGGCTTTCAAAAGAATTAATAATATGATTATCTTTTTGACGTCCTAATACTACATAATCTTCTACAAATGTAGAAAGTGTTGTTAAATAATCTGAACTATTATAGTTGTAGTAATCAAAATATAAGTCTACTTCTCCCTTATTAATAGCCTTTTGTAATTCTTTTTGAGATTTATACTTCTTATATTCAAAAGATATATTAGTAAGTCTAGATAATCTATCTACATATTCTGCCGCTATACCTTTTACTTTTCCATATTTTGTTACTTCATATGGTTTATTATCCACATAACCATAAACATAAACTTTAGAAATTAAATCATCTTTAGATTTAGCAGATAATTTCTTTTGAGCAACATAATAATCTAGATAAGAACTATTATATTCTTTTACATATTTAGTTTCTTTCCATTTTTTATAATATTTTCTAACAATATCATTTAATTTTTCTTCTGAATTTCCTAATGTTAAAACTATACGTTTATTAAGTTCAGTAAAATAATAATTAATAGAATACTTACTATTATCAATAGTATAATTTAAATACATAACATTTGGAATAATTATCATATTAACTTCATTCTTATCTAAAGCTGCGAATAATTCTTCAATAGTCTCATAAGGCTTAAATGATAAGCTATTTCCTGATTTTAAATAATAACTAACATCAGTTGCATCCTTCTTAAATACACCTAAAGTTAAGTTTTTCATCTCTGATATATGATTTATTCTCTGATAATTAGTTCCAACAGCAACATAATAATCATTAAATAGTAATAAATCATCTTTAGTCATTTTATCTTTATTACTTAAAACACGAAAACTATATGAATTACCAGTAGGTTCAGAATTTTTTAAATAAGAAATCTCATTAAAATCTAATCCAACATCTTTTTTGAAATCATTTATAAAATCAAAAAATACTCCCTTACCATTAAGTCCATATAAAGGATAATCATTAATTATTTCAAAATCAACGGATTCTTGACTATTATCTTGAATCCATTTTTTTTCTGTTATAGTTAATGTTGTTGTACGATCTTCTTTATTGTAATATCTATAAACTCCAACAAAAGCAACAATAGCTATAATTGCTGGAATTATAATTATTAACTTTTTTTTCATAATTAACTCTCCGCTCTATCTTTTGTGAAAGTAAAAGTTTCTTTAGAGTGGTGTTTATATCCTATAATTGGAAATTGTTTACTATCATTAGTCTTATCAATAAGAACTTGAATATCATAAAATTTCTTTTGTTTTTTGCTAAGTACATCTAAAACTATATTAGCAAGACCTTTAGCATCTTCTAATGATACTTCATCCTTGATAGTAACAATAACATTAATTATTTTTCCTCTTACTTGTGTTTTAGCAGAAGATACTGCTTCATTATCTGTATACTTAGAAACTATTTTATCTAACTTGCTATTAGAAACCTCTACCTCTTCAATACCATCTAAACGATCACCATAAATGGCTTTACCAGTATTAGGGAAAAAGATATTTTTCACCTGTATTAATACCAACATAAATACTAAAAAGCACACAATGGCAATAATGGTAAATTTGTTTTTCTTAATAAATTTCATATTCTCACATCCTTAGTATCATCTATATTATACACTATACATTATGAATAATCAATTATACTTTATTAACTATTTTATTTTTTCAAGTGCCTCTTTTAACATAGTAGAAGCCATCGCAGGATTTACACTACCTTTAGTTTCTTTCATTATTTGACCCATTAAAAACTTAAGAGCTCTATCATGTCCACTAAGGTAATCATTGACACTATCTGGATTATTATTAATTACTTCACTAACCACTTTTTCAATTAATCCTTCATCAGTAATGTTTTGAATTCCAGATGATTTTAAAATCTCCTCTATACTGCTTTCTTCTTCCATAATTTTTTCTAGGATGTCTTTAATATTTTTACTAGTTAAAGTTTTATCACTTACCTTATTAACTAACTCCACAAAACGTTCTTTTGTTAAAGTTGTCTCAAAAATTGATTTTGCTGTCTCATTTAAATATTTAGAAATATCTCCCAATAATAAATTACTAGCTATAACAAAATCAATATCGGTATCCAAAAATTGATTTAAATAATCACTTAATGGTTTATTTTGAATCAATTTAACAACATTTACATCATTAATATTCTTTTCTTTATAAACCTTTGTTCTTTCATCAGGTAACATAGGTATAGTTTTAACTACATCTTGAATTTGTTCTTCTGTTAAAACTACAGTAGGAATATCTGGTTCCGGAAAATATCTATAATCATTTCCTGTTTCCTTAACTCTCATTAAAACTGTATCATTCTTCTTATTATCAAATCTTCTTGTTTGTTCTTTAAACTTTTCTCCATTATCTAACATAATACTTTGTCTAATCATTTCTTTTTCTAAACTTACTTTTACATTGTTAATAGAACCAATATTCTTAATTTCTACTTTTGTTCCAAATGGCTCGGATTTATCTTTTCGAAGTGAAATATTCGCATCACATCTCATTGATCCTTCTTCCATTTTACAATCACTTATATCAGCATAAAGAAGTAAACTTCTTAACTTTTCAATATAAAGTCTTGCTTCTTCAGGACTATCAATACATGGTTTAGTAACTATTTCTATTAATGGAACCCCAGCACGATTGAAATCAAGTAAAGTTACATTTCTTCTATGTGTACTCTTACAAGTATCCTCTTCAATATGCATTTCTAATATTTTGCCCATTAACTTCAATTTCAACATAACCATCATAACCAATTGGAGTTCTACTTTGAGTAATTTGATAATTTTTTGGATTATCTGGATAAAAATAATTTTTACGATCAAAGTGCATTTCACGTCTAATTTTACAATTTAATACAGAAGCTGCCTTAATAGCTAAATTAACTACCTCTTTATTTAAAGTTGGAAGAGTACCTGGATAACCTAAATCTATTACATTAGTTAGAGAATTAGCCATTTGTCCATAACCATTTATAGAGTTTGAAAATATTTTAGATTTTGTTTTTAACTCTACGTGTACTTCTACTCCAATAGTAGGAATATAATTTGCCATTACTCTTCACCTCCATTTGGATTTAAATCTAGATTTAAAGTTTTTTCAACATAACTTGCTAATTTATAAATAGTTGCCTCATCAAAAGCTTTTCCTATAATATGCATACCAATAGGCATGTTTTGACTATCAAAACCAATAGGAACACTTAATCCTGGAAGTCCTGCCATATTTACTGGAATTACTAATACATCATCCATAAAACTTTGTAATGGATTATCCATTGGATCCTTTAAATCATAAGCTGTAGTAGTTGTTGTTGGACCTATTACTAAATCATACTCTGTAAAGACTTTCTCAAATTCTTTTTTCATATCATCTCTAATTGATAGAGCTTTATTATAATATGTTTTAGCATTCTCTCCACTAAGTAAATATGAACCTACCATAATTCTACGTTTTACTTCGTCTCCAAAACCTTCTTTTCTAGTTTCATAGTATAAATCATCTATACTAGTAGCATTCTCACTAGAATGACCATAACGGATACCATCAAATCTAGCTAAATTAGAACTAGCTTCAGCCATAGCTATTACTTGATATAGGCTAACTGCATTATTTAAATATTTAACATCAACATAATCAACAGTTGCCCCTGCTTTCATCAACATTTCTATAGTTTCTTTTATTTTATCTTGGATTTCTTTAGATACAATATCACTCATAAAATAATTAGGTACAGCTATTTTCATTCCTTTTATATCTTCGCCAATAAATCTAGTAAAATCCTCTTCTTCTTTTTTAGCTGAAGTTAAATCTTTATCATCTTCACCCACTAAAGCATTTAATAATAAAGCATTTTCATAAACATTCTTAGTCATTGGTCCTATCTGATCTAAACTTGAAGCAAAAGCCACTAATCCATAACGAGAAATTCTTCCATAAGTTGGTTTCATTCCTACTATTCCTGTATAACTAGATGGTTGTCTAATGGAACCTCCTGTATCACTTCCTAAAGCAAATAATAAATCACGATTCGCAATAGTAGTAGCGGAACCTCCAGAAGAACCTCCAGAAATCTTTTCTTTATTCCATGGATTTTTTGGAGCCCCAAAATAACTAGTTCTACTTGATGATCCCATAGCAAATTCATCCATATTAGTTTTTCCAATAATAATCATATTTTTAGCTTTTATCTTTTCTACTACAGTAGCATCATAAATAGGTACAAAATTATCTAAAATACGAGAAGCACAAGTAGTAGTTAAATCTTTAGTTACAATATTATCTTTTACCGCAATTGGTAAACCAAATAAGATATTATCCACTTCTTTATTTTCAAGTTCTTTAGCCTGTCTAATAGCTTCTTCTTTATTTAAAGTAATATAAGCATTATATTCCTTATGTTTTTCAATTTGTTCAAAAGCTTCTAAAACTAAGTCAAGAGGTTTAATTTCTTTACTCTTTAATAATTCATGAATTTCTTCTATATTTTTATTTAAATATCTCACTATACAGAACCTCCCTCACTAATAACAACAGGTACTTCTATATAATTACCAGAATGACGTGGAGCATTTTCTATAACTTCTTTAGGGTTTAACATTTCTCCTACTTCATCTTCTCTTGGTATAGTATTAGAATCCCATGGTGCGATTAAAATTTCATCATCATAACCTTCAACATCATTTATTTTTTCTACTTCATTAAGTATTTTCTTTAATTCTACTTGAAACTTGGCAATTTCTTCTTCTGTTACTTTTATTTTAGCAAGTTCTGCAACGTGTAAAACTTCTTCACGAGTTAATTTATCTTCCATTGGTTTCTCCTCCTTAACTATTTGATATTATATCATGAATAATACTCATGTACAAAAAAGAATTGAATTTTAATGTTCAATTCTTTATCTTTCTAACCTATAAAAGCATCTTTTATAATTAGTTGATTAACTTTATCTTTAGTTTGTACTTTATAATTTTCGACTGTTCCTAAAACGACTACATCGGTACCAACAATATTGTTGATTACATCCTCTCCTTCAGCCATTTTACAAATAATATCTAAACTATAACTTTTTCCTTCATCAACAAATCTTATTCTTGCTTTATTTGCATCTAAATTAACTTTATCAAGTTTACCTTCTATCTTTAAAAAATGTCCTTTTAATTTAGCAAAAGTACCCGCAGGGTCATCTCTAAAAGATAGAGCTAAATCCACAGGTGAAGTGGTTGTTGGAATTGATGAATAATTTAAGAACCAACTTCCCATAACAGTATCACGTCTTCCTTGTTCTTGATGATATTTAATTACCTTATAACCAAGTCCATAATACTCTTTAGTTCCACCATCATCATATCTCTTTAATTGAATCGCAAAATAAGGTCCTTTATTATATTTCTTTACACATACTGTATCAATTGCCACAATAATAGCGACTATCACCACAATTACAAGCAAAATATTTAATGTTTTAATAATCATCTTTTCTTGCTTAGATTGTAGTTTAATTTCATTAATTCTATTAACCGCATCTTTAGTTTTTGTTAAGATATTCATCCCACTCACCTCTACTATCACCTATTATACACTACTTATTATACAATACTTATAACTTTTTTTCTACTAATACTTTTCGATTTTTTCTAAAAATTCTTTTTCATCCCAAATAGTAATACCTAAAGCTTGAGCCTTTTCATACTTTTTACCTGGAGCACTACCCACAATAACAACATCTGTTTTTTTCGAAACTGAATTTACAGTCCTTCCTCCAAGTTTTTCTATCATGTTTTGAGCTTCCTCTCTAGTAAAGTTCTCTAAACTTCCTGTTAAAAGGAAACTTTTATTTGAAAAATCTTCTGTATCAAGTATTTCTTCCCCTATATATTGTGTATTAACACCAATCTCTTTTAATTCTTTTATTACTTCTAAATTTTCTTCTTTAGAAAAATATTCAACTATACTTTTCGCAATTATTTCTCCTATATCTGGTACTTTAGTAAGTTCCTCTATATCTTTAGTCATCAAACCATCTAAAGATTTAAAATTTTGAGCTAAAAGTTTAGCTGTTTTTAAACCAACATTACTAATTCCAAATCCAAAAATAAGTCTTTCTACTGAATTATGTTTACTTCTTTCAATATTATCAAGTAATTTATTTATAGATTTAGTCCCAAAGCCCTCTAATTCAACTAGTTCTTCTTTATATTGTTTTAAATTATAAATATCAGGAATACTTTTTATAAATCCAAAATTATAAAAATCTTCCATAATTCTATCTCCGAAACCATCTATGTTCATCGCATCTCTAGAAACAAAGTGAATAAAACTTTCTACTTTTCTAGCTGGACACATATTATTAGGACAATAATAATCTACTTGACTTCCTTTTTTTACAAGTAAACTTCCACATTTTGGACAATTAGTAATCATTTTAAATTCTTTTTCTTCACCGGTTCTTCTTTCTTTAATAGGTTTTACTACTTCTGGTATAACATCTCCTGCTTTACGAATAGAAACTATATCTCCAATATGTAAATCTTTTTCTTTTACATAGTCTTCATTATGAAGTGTCGCTCTCGAAATAGTTGAGCCCATTACTATTACTGGATCTAAAACTGCATTAGGAGTAATTTGCCCTGTTCTACCTACTGTAAAAATAATATCATTTAATCTTGTTAAAACTTCTTCTGGTGGAAATTTATATGCCACTGCCCATCTAGGATATTTTAAAGTTGACCCCAATTTCTTTTGTTGAGCTAAATTATTTACCTTTATAACTATACCATCTATTTCATAAGGAAGTGATGGTCTTTGTTCAGCTTTTTCAGAAATAAAGTCAATAACCTCTTCAATACTATGAACTTTTCTATTATTAGGATTAACTTTAAATCCTAAACTTTTCATAAATTCTAAAGCTTCATTATGAGTTTTTATATTATAATCTTCGGGATTAGGTAAATGATAAATAAAAACATCTAAATTTCTTTTCGCAGCTACTCTTGAATCTAATTGACGAACAGAACCTGCCGCTGCATTTCTTGGATTTTGAAGTAAAGGTTCATTATTTTTAGCTCTTTCTTCATTTAACTTTTTTAAAGTGTCCTTACTCATGTAGATTTCTCCACGAACTTCAATATCAATCTTATCTTTTAAGACTAAAGGTACTGATTTAATAGTTTTAACATTATTAGTTATATCTTCTCCTACAGTACCATCTCCACGAGTAGCAGCTCTAACTAAGACACCATTTTCATATTGAATAGAAACAGATAAACCATCTATTTTAAGTTCACATACATATTCAGGATTAACGTGTTCATTTCTTATTCTTCTTCCAAAATCTGCTACTTCTTCTAAATTGAAAACATCTTGTAAAGACATCATAGGTATTTTATGTCTTACTTTTTCAAATTTATCTAAAACAGCTCCTCCTACTCTTTTAGAAGGACTATCATCACGAGCCCATTCTGGATGTTTATTTTCAATCATTATTAATTCATTTAAATATTTATCAAATTCTTGATCAGTAATAGTGGGATTATCTAATACATAATAATTATAATTAGCATTATTCAAAATACTGATTAATTCTTCCATTCTTTCTACTGTCATGTTCTTCATCTTTATCACCATATTCAGTATAACAGATTTAAAAGAAAAAAAGAAGTAACTTTGTCGTTACTTCCTTTTTAACACTTTTTGTTTAACTATTTTCTTTACATCATTAATTTCATACTTGTTAGCTTTAACACTATTATCACCATTGATACTAGCATTATATAAATTAGAAAAGTCATATAATAAACGATTATATTGATCACCAAAGATATTAGATAATTCATCTCGATAATATTCTTCATAAGCCGCTGTCATAAACCACTTAATCGTATCTTTACCCAATGCTCTAATCATTCTAGCAGCCACTACTAAATCTACACTTTCTTCATTAGACTCTATTTGAGTTGTAAGTAAATCTAAATCTAAACTCTTATGTTTTCTACTCATCACAGCCATTATCGCAAAACTTTCTGTTAAAGTTTCTTCTAAAGCATTTTTATTATCTAACTTTTCAGCTTTCTCATCATATTCATATTCTAATTCCTGTTGAAATTCATCTAAAGATAAAGATAAATCTTCCTTAGTAAAATACGGTCTATAATCATCAACATAATCACAAGCCACTAATGGTCTTGAATCTTCACCCACCAAAGAGTAAATTGTATCAACTGATTCATAATTTAAAGTGTTCAACTTTAAACCAACCGATAACAAAAACTTATCTTTATCTTTAGAAAAATCGTCATAAAAATCACCACCAGAAAACTTCTCGTAGTTTTTTGTTTTACGATTATAAGCAATCACATCACCAATACCATCTTTACTTTTACAATCACATGGTATATAAGTTTCAAATTCTTTAACATAAGGTTTATTTAACATTTCACTTAATTGTGCACGTAAAATAGTTAAGTCATAACCTTGCTTTGTTTGTACAAAGTTAATTAACTCATTATTTTTAACTCTTTCTAAATTTAATAAATCAACCCCATTATTAATTAATACTGTTCTATTAGCGTGAATTAATTCATGAACAATAGACACCGCTAAATTAGCTTCAATATCCTCTCGTCTATGAGGATTATCTTCAATATCATATAAAGCATCTTCATATTCTTGTTTATTTAAAGACACTTCATTAGTAATAGGCGAATAAGAAGCAAGGTCTTCATCTTCATCAAAATTCATTTCAATATCATATAAATGTTTAAATAAATCTGGATCCAAATCTAAGAGGCTAAAAAAATTTCGTAGAGATTCTACCGCTATTGTATGTGTCCTTTCTACTAATTTTTCTAATTCTAATTCTCTTTGATTTTCCATAATAAATTCTCCCTATTTACCTATCACATAAAAGTATAGACACTACCCGACTAAATTGTCTGTATTGTAACATAAAAAAGATTAATAGTCAATAAAAAAAGATTCTACTGAATCTTTTTTAAAAACCTAATATCATAGATGCTACCTGAAAATAAATTAATAAAGAACAAGCATCAACTATAGTAGTTATAAAAGGACTAGCCATAACTGCAGGGTCAAAACCTATTTTTTTAGCTACCATTGGTAATGTACATCCTATTAATTTAGCAATCACTACTGTAAGCATCAATGTTACACAAACACATAAAGCTACTGGAATTTTAACTCCATCTATTAATAATATTTTTATAAAATTACATACTCCTAAAGTTATAGCACATAATATAGCAACCCAAGATTCTTTCCACATAACTTTAAAGATATCTTTAAATTCAATGTCATTTAAGGATAAAGCTCTTATAATACTAACACTAGCTTGTCCACCAGCATTACCACCCGTATCCATAAGCATAGGTATAAAAGCTGTCAATATAGCATAAGTCGCTAATTGATTTTCAAAACTTTGAATTATTTTACCTGTAAAAGTTGCTGATATCATCAGTAATAATAACCAAGGAATTCTAGCTTTAAAAGTTTCAAAAACAGTTACTCTATCATAAGATTTTTCTGTTGGCACAATAGCAGCCATTTTTTCAATATCTTCAGTTGCTTCTTCTTCCATAACATCAATAACATCATCAACTGTAATTACACCAACTAATCTTTGTTCTGAATCCACTACTGGTAAAGTATTATAATCATAATCTTGGAAATATTTAACAACTTCCTCTTGGTCTAGAGAAGTATTAACAAAATGTTCACATTCTTCCATAATATCATCAATAAGAGTCTTTGGTTCATTAATTAATAACTCTTTGACAGATATTTTTCCTATTAACTTTCGTTTATTATCGGTTACAAAGAATGAATCATAAGATACAAAATCATCTTTTTGTTCTCTAACTTTAGAAATAGCTTCTTTGATAGTTAACCCTTTTTCAATACGAATATATTCAACAGCCATCAATGATCCAGCACTATTATCAGGATACTTTAATAAGAAATTAATTTGATTTCTAGTCTCTTTAGATACATTACTAAGTAAAGAGGTAACAACTACCGCAGGCATCTCATCTAATAAATCAGCCGCATCATCTGTAAACATATCCTCAAGTAAGTTAACTGCTTCCACTTTAGAAAGAGAAGTAATTAAATCTTTTTGAACACTATCTTCTAAATTTACAAAAACATCAGTAGCCATATCTTTTGGTAATAATCTAAATACCTTTGCCAATTCATCACTAGGCAAATCTTCAATAATGGAGGCGATATCATATTCATTCATTTCAATTAAAATTTTTTTAGCTTCTTTGTAATTCTTTGCTTCTAGTAATTCTCTAAGTAGTTTTTCTGCTTTTTCTTTTTCCATAATATCAACTCCTATCCGCCTATATTGTACCAAAATTTTTCTAAAATGAAATACTTATTTAAAAAAAGTGAAATAAATTTTCACTTTTTCTATTATTTATATCTTCCCAGTACTATACTTTTTAAAGAATCTAAGTAGACATCTCCAAAAGTTAATTTATTAATACTTGTTTTAGCTAATAAATCTTTTTCTAAAATCTTCTTATTTTTATCTTTAACATAAACTTTACCAATAACATCTCCTTTTTTTATAGGTAAAGTTATCTTCTTAATTTTAGTATCAATACTATATTTATGTTTTCCAACTGTTTTATCTTCTAGTATACCTAAATCATTTTTACAAACTAAGTCCAATTTATTTTTATCACCTTTAGAAATACTAATTTGTTTTATGGTATCTCCTTTATTTTTTAGAATATTTACTTTTTTAGTATTAAACCCATAGTCTAGTAAAGCCATTGCTTCTGAATTTCTAACTGTTCCATTTTCTTCTCCTAAAACTATCGCAATTAAACGCATACCATTTCTTTTTGCGGTTGCGGCTAAACAATATTTGGCATTATCTGTATGCCCTGTCTTTAACCCATCGGCGCCTTCATAAAAACGTACTAATTTATTAGTATTTACTAACCAAAATTTATCTTTTTGATCTTGTCTTAGATAGTCTTCATATACAGATGAAAATTTTAAAATTTCTTCATGAGCTAAAAGTTCTTTCGCAATAATGGCCATATCATAAGCCGAAGAATAATGATTTTCTTCATCTAAACCAGTACAGTTGACAAAATTAGTATTTTTAAGTCCTAACCTTTGAACTTTTTTATTCATCAGTTTTACAAATTCTTTCTCAGTACCACTAATAACTTCTGCTAATTGTACTACTGCATCATTAGCACTAGCCATACTTACGCCTTTAAATAAATCTTTAATACTCATTTCTTCTCCAGCTTCCAAAAATATTTGCGATCCTCCCATTTCCGCAGCTGTTTTAGATACTTTAACTTTATCTTCCCATTTTAAGTTTCCTTTTTCAATATTTTCCAAAATAATTATCTGCGCCACCATCTTAGTCATAGAGGCAACTGGTACTCTTTTATCTTTTTCTTTTTCAAAAATTATTTCACCTGTAGATTCTTCCATCAACAACCCACTTATAGCATTACCTAATAGTTCTCCTTGTTCGGTATTATTATTTTCAGTTTGTTTTTGATTATCTCCTACTGTATAAGTAGACTTATCTTTACTTTCCTCAGCTAATACAATAGTTGGAAAAAATAATAAAGATATACACAACAACACTAATACTTTTTTCATTAAATCACTCCTACCAAATTTCTATGCCTTTAATACAAAAATATACATATTACGAAATATTTTTTATATAATATGTTGAGGAGAAAAATATGGAAAAAAATATTATTATATCAATCGTTATAATCTTATTAACTGGAATTTCTATATATTTACTCTTAACTATCCCCGTTAAAAAAGATAATTCAAAATCAAAAGTTAATAATGAATTTGATAATATCACAGGTTATAAAGATAATAATTTAAAAAGATATAAAGATTTTCAAGAACGTAATTTAAATCTATCTAAACAAGAAGTAATTGATAGAGTTAATATGAATTTAGATTATAACTTTTATACCCATACTAAAAGAGCTGAATTTTTAAATAGTGAAAAATTATTAGTTAATAAGTATTACTATTTACCATCAGATTATATTCCTGATAATTTAGAAACGATTAGTAATGTATTTTCTAATGGTAATAAACAATTAGTTAAAGCTGCTCGTAGAGCATTTGAAGAAATGGCTAATATTGCCTATAATGAAGGTTACTATATTAGAATTATATCTGCTTATAGAAGTTATGAATATCAACAAAATTTATATGATAATTATGTAAAAAGTGATGGCAAAAAAGAAGCTGATACTTATTCAGCTAGACCTGGTTTTTCTGAACATCAAACAGGTTTATCATTTGATATAGATAATAATGAAATTGATTATAATAGTTTTGAACAAACTAAAGAATTTGGATGGATACAGAAAAATGCCTATAAATATGGATTTATCTTAAGATATCCAAAAGGAAAAGAAGATATAACAGGTTATCAATATGAAGCCTGGCATTATCGATATGTAGGGAAAACTATTAGTGAATATATACATAAACATCATCTAACTTTAGAAGAATACTATATAAAAAAACTCAAGAATTAATCTTGAGTTTCATCTTTTTCTTTAAATGTTTTATATAAAATATAAATAAATACACATACTCCCCACATTAACCACAATAAATTACCAACTTGAATAAAAGATAATACCTGATTATTAGTGTATACAGAAGCTTTATCAGAAATATTAATATTATTAGTTATAAGTAAAGCAATTACATTAAGATAAAATACATACATAACTGCAATCATCACAATATTTATCTTCCTAACAAGTGGTTTAAATTTATCACTACATATATTAAAGATTAAAAATATAGTCGTAAGTATTATTCCAACGATATATATTCCAATAGGTGGAAAATAAAAGTATGTTAATAATAATTTTAATGTCGAACCAAAACATTGTTTAACATAATCGTGTTTATAAATAAGTATCACGATAAAAAATATGAAAAATACTAAACTAGAAGCGATTTTTACTATACGATTATCTCTCTTAACGTTTAAAAATAATATTGTAAAAAATAAAAGGACAATTAGTAATATTTCAATGTTCATAAAAGAAGAAATCATATACTTTAAAACTGTCATGACCTTTTCCATGAAATTCATTTCCATATCACTAACCTCCTTTTTAATCTACTAATTCGGCGACATAAACAGTCTGTTTTGTATCGTCGTTATAAGTACAAGTAATTAAGGTTAATGATGTAACATCAAAATTTCTATTTATTGTTACTTGACCAGTCTTAGGGACATCATATATATTAACTATTTTATATTGATACTTTTTTCCCTTATAGGTAACGTAAGCCTGATCTCCTACTCGAAGTTTGTATAAATATCTAAAATAGGAAATGTAAGCAGTTCCAGAATGTGCCATTAACATTAGATTACCTCCAGCAACATCCGGAAATGTTGAACCATTAATTACTGTTACATTATATTGAATCGAATTATATCTTGAACCAATATTATAAAATCCTTTTTTCAACCCTATTTTTGGTATTTCCAAAATCCCCAAATACTTTTCAAAATTTTCTGTTCTTTTGACGTTACTACTATCTCCTCCAGTTTTTCGTTCAACTAAAGGAATATCTCCAATCACTTCTTGATCTTGTGGTGTACCTCCTCCTTGAGCAATTAATTGCTTCATTTCTTCAAACACATCATTCCTTAGTATCTTGATATAGTTGTAAGATAAAGCAAGGCCACCCAAAAATATAAGTAAAGAGCCAAGTAATAAAATTTGACTCTTTTGTACTTTTTTTCTATTTTTCTTTTGCTGGTTTAACATTAGCGTATATAACTCCTGCACCGCATAATAATACGATTAATCCGATAATATATAACGCCATTGAACTATTTTGTCCTGTAGGTGGTACTTCTACTTTGTATTGTACCTCTAATTCTACTTCACCAGTAGCTTCTACATCTTGGATTGTTCCAGCAGCGATTGTTTGGTCATCTCCACCACCATCTACAACATATCCATAACCAACATAGTAATTATAAGTTCCAGTAGCACTAACATAAATTTGTTTAGCTTTTTCTGTTACTTGAGCTTTAGGAACTTTAAGTTGAATCTTAACTGCATTTGAATAAGTAGCAGATAATAATTCAGCTAAATCCCATTCATCAGTTCTACCTTGATTGTTAACTAAAACTTTAGTACCTGTTGGAGCTCCTTCAACTTCAACTTTGAAGTGTTGTAAAGCACCTTCTGGAGTAGCATTAATAGTCATTTCTGGTGAAACCATATATTGTTCATCATCGCTTAATACCCAATCTCCACTCTTTTGAACACTAACAACTGGTTGTCCATACTCTTGATTATGAGCTTTAGCATAATCAACTAATTGTTTAACTTTTCCACTATAAACACCACTATCGATTTTAGCTCTAGAATCATCAGTCATTGCATTATGCTTTTGAGCTTCTGTTCTAACAGTTTCATTAGTATCATATAAATAAGCCCAAAGTGCAAGTTGTACAATTGCTTGTTCTTGCTTTGTTCCATCAACATCTTTTTCGATATTTGGGAATACTGTTTTATGTGCATAAGTTAATAATGCCACAACACCAGGATTCATAAGATCAGTACTATCTGTCTTATTATAAGTTTTGTTATTACCAAATTGTTTCCATACTTCTAGACAGTATACAGGAACTCTAGTTCCATCTGGTTTTTCTGCATATTTTAATGCAATTGCATTATATGGTACTCCATTATTACCACTTGGATCATTTAATTGCTTATTTGCATCATCAACATAAGTATTCTTCAATTGCTCAGGGAATGTATCTGGCACTGCATAAGAAACTTGTGCAACACTAACAGCTAGTACTGAAAATACAGCAACTAGTGTAAAAAATACAGTCCATTTAGCAGAAGAACTACCATGTCTTACGAAATTTCCAATTGGATCCATTTTATTTTTCATATTATCACCTTTCATTTTAAACCTATTCCTCCCTTTCTCACGCTTATATTATAGCATATTACTTAAAAAAATGAAATAGTTTATATATTTTTTTTATTTTCTAATTATTTATCCTATGACAAAGAACTTATCCACATCTATATTAGGTTCTTCTTTATCATAAAATATTTTACCAAGAATACATCCTTTTTCTACATCATCCCCTAGTTTACAATTTAGATAAATTCCCACATTAGGATTTATATCATCTTCTATTTCTTCTCTTCCAGCTCCTAATTCTACAGATAATTCACCAAATGCTAATGCATCTATTTCTTTTATTTTACCATCTTTTGGGCAAATTATATTTTTTTCTTTCGCCTTTACTGTCAACTTATCTAAATTTCCACCCTGATAAGTTACTAATTGTTCAAATTTTTGATAAGCTTTTCCATTATCAATAACTTCTAACACTTCTTTTGTAGCCTCTTCTATAGAAATGTTTTTAGCCATACTTACCATATTACTAGCTAATTCAACACAAAGTTCTTTTAAATGAGGTGATGATTCTTTACCTTTTAATAAATTAATAGCTTCTTCTACTTCCAATCTATTACCAATAGCATAACCAAGTGGTGTATTCATATCAGAAAGAATAGTCCTAACTTCCTTATTATAAGCTTCTCCTATTCTAATCATTATATCTGATAAAGCTTTTGCTTCTTCTTTATTTTTCATAAAAGCACCTTTACCATATTTTATATCAATTAATATTTTATCGGCACCACTAGCTATCTTCTTACTCATAACACTAATAGCTATTAAAGGAAGTGACTCTACTGTTCCAGTAACATCTCTTAAAGCATAAACAATTTTATCAAGTGGTACTAGATTTTTAGTTGCCGAACAATTTACTATTCCTATTTCTTTTACTTGTTTTAAAATTTTATCTTCTTCTAAATCACATTTAAATCCTGGAATTGACTCTAATTTATCTATTGTTCCACCAGTAAATCCTAAACCTCTACCACTAAATTTAACCATTGGTACTCCTAATGCTGCTACTATAGGAGAAATAATCAAAGTAGTTTTATCACCTATTCCACCAGTAGAATGCTTATCTACTTTAACACCAGGAATATCTGATAAATCCAAAACATCTCCACTTTCAACAAAACATTTTGTTAAATGAAAAATTTCCCTATCAGTCATTCCATTAATACAAATTGCCATTAAAAGTGCACTCATTTGATAATCTTTTACTTCACCATGTAAATAACCTAAAAAAGCTTCATCTAACTCTTCATTAGTTAATTCTTCATTTCTTCTCTTTTTATTAATTATATTAACGATCATTTTCTTCTCCTTGATAATATTTTTCTTTATAAATTTCATTATTAGTTGAGAAATATAAACTATCTTCTTCTATTAAATCTCTTCTAACAATAGTACCTGCGCCTATAAAAGCACCTTTTTTTATTGTAACTGGTGCCACTATTGTACAATTAGAACCTATACTAACACCATCTTCTACTTTAGTACTTTCTTTTAATTTCTTTTTAGAATGATAATTAGCAAAAATTACTCCTGCTCCTATATTTACATTATCACCTATAACAGCATTTCCTAAATAAGATAAATGCTTAGCTTTATTATGATTTCCCATTACACTACTTTTAGCTTCTACATAACTTCCTATTTCATTGAAATTTCCTATTTTATTATTTTCTCTTAAATGTGTAAATGGTCCAATTTTATTATTATCACCTATATTATTATCTTTTTCTATAACACTAGAAATTATATAATTGTTTTTTCCAATAACACTATCTTTTATAATGGTATTTGCATCAATAACTGTATTTGCACCTATTAATGTATTTCCACGTAAAGAAACATTTGGTCCAATAACAGCACCGTCTTCAATAACAACATTTTTATCTATATATGCTGTCTTTTTATCCATTATCTTATATTGTTTCATATTTCCACCCTACCTTTAATTAAGTATATCATTTTTTAGCAAAGAAAAAAACTAAATTGCTTTAGTTTTATCCTATTTTTCTATTTATAAGTTCTACAATCCTTTTTGGATCATCTAGTATTTTATTATGAATTTTTGGTAATTTACGAATTTCTTCAATAAATTGTATTTCTTCTTTAGCCATAGAGGTTCCATATTTAATATCACTGTCTGCTACAACGTATTCATCATTTCCTAAAAAATAGTTTATATCTTTTCCAAAGAAAACACCAAGTTCATGTAAAGTATCTATTGTTGGTGTTCTTGTTTCATTTTCATAACAACAAATACTTACTTTAGTTACATGAATAATATCACCTAATTCTTGTTGTGTTAATCCTTTTTCCAGTCTTAATTTCCTAATACGTCTTCCAATCATTTGAGCCACCTCTATACCTAGTCTACCCAAATCAATTATAAAGATACTAAAGTATATTTTGTCCGAAGTTTACTAAAACGAAACTCAGCTATTTTCATTTGTTTTCTTTTGGTTAGCTAAGAAAGTTACTTTTTCAGCAATAACTTCTAACTTTGTTTTATTAACATCATCTTCCTTTATAGTTCTAGATTGAATACGACCCTTAATACAAATAACATCTCCTTTATCACAGTATTCAGATGTATTTATCGCAATATTATCCCAACATATACAATCAATAAAATCTGTATCATAGACTCCATCCATATTTTTAAAACTTCTAGGAACTGCTAATGTTACAGTTGTGATAGTCTTCCCGTTTTCAGTTTTACCCAGAGTTGGTTTTCTTACCAAACGACCTACTAGATTAATATAATTTAACATAATACCTCCTTTCTGGCTGTTATAATATTTTATATTTTCAAGGAAAGCAAATTGCTAAAAAGACATTTTCAAATACTCTTTTATAACAAAAAAAAGAAATTCCTCTCTAGAAATTTCTTTTTACTTTAATTTAATTAACAAACATACTACTTTATAAGTTTCTCTTAATTAATTGATTTAATTCTACTGCATACTCAACAGGTAGTTCTTGTCTAAACTTATCTATAAATCCAAGTACAATAAGTTCTGTAGCTTTTTCACTATCTATTCCTCGACTTTCCATATAGAAAAGTTTATCTTCACTAATTTTAGAAACAGTAGCTTCATGTTCAATATTACTTTCTTTATTATAGCAAGCATTAACAGGATAGGTATCACTTTTAGATTTATCATCAATAATTAAAGTATCACATTTTACAGTAGCTTCACTATATTTAGCATCTTTATCAATATAAACTTTTCCTCTATAAGTAGCATTACCACCTGTTCTTGCAATACTTTTAGAAATAATATTACTCTTAGTATGTTTACCTAAATGAATCATTTTTGCCCCTGTATCTTGTTGTTGATTTTTAGTAGCGACACTAATTGTAACACAAGTACCACTAGAATTATCACCTTTTAAAATACAACATGGATATTTCATAGTAACATTACTACCAATATTACCATCAATCCATTCCATAGTTCCACCCTCATCTACTAAAGCTCTTTTAGTTACTAGATTATAAACATTTGGAGCCCAGTTCTGAATAGTTGAATATCTACACTTACTATTTTTACCTACATATATTTCTACAACAGCAGCATGTAATGAAGATTCCGCATAAGTTGGAGCAGTACATCCTTCTATATAATGTAATGAACTATTATCATCAACAATAATTAAACTTCTCTCAAATTGTCCCATATTTTTACTATTAATTCTAAAATAACTTTGTAAAGGACGATCTAAAGTAGTATTTTTAGGAATATAAATAAAACTTCCTCCACTAAATACAGCTGAATTTAATGCTGCAAACTTATTATCATCATTAGGTATTATCTTCCCAAAATATTTTTCCACAATTTCAGGATATCTCTTCATAGCATCTTCAATTGAAGTAAAGATTACATTTTTCTTTTTTATTTCATCCAACATATTATGGTATATTACTTCACTTTCATATTGAATTCCCATACCATCCATATGTTGTTCACTCTCAATTACTCCTAAACCCTCAAACTCTTCCTGAATAGGTTTTAATACTTGATTCCAATCTTCTTTAATCTTTAAATCTCTTTCATTAGCTTTATAATAAATAATATCATCAAAATTAAGTTTTATTTCTGGTCCAAATTTAGGCATAGAAAAATTCTTGAATTTATTATAACTATCTAAACGATAATCTAAAATCCAACTCTTTTCTTGTTTATATTTAGATATTTGTTTGATTTTTTCATTACTTAAACCAACAACTTCCATCTTATCACCACTTTGTTATTACTTATGTTCTTCTAACGTTTTTAAAATACTTACTATAGCATTACTTGGAAGTAAAGCACACATCTTTCTATTTGGTTGTTTGCTTATTTCATCATAAACATTAAGTTCTCCAAGTAATTCTTTATCATATTCCTTTTCATTAACCATATTTTGATAATTTTTTAAAATATTTTTAGCTTCTTCTACAGTCTTTCCAAGTAAAGTGTTAATCATTACCGAAGTTGCAGAAGTTGATATAGCACAAGCCTCTCCATCAAAACGTATGTCTTTTAAAATATTATCTTCTATTTTAACCATAATATCGATATTATCAATACATGAATCATTATTAGTATTTTTTAAAATATAACTATCATCATCTACTAATCCTCTATTCACAGGATTTTGATAATGTTCTAAAATTATTTCACGTCTTAAATTACTATCCATTTATATCACCACTTTAAATATATTTTCACTTTGTTTCAAAGCGTTAACTAATTTTTTTACATCTTCTTCATTATTATAAAGATACATACTAACACGACAAGTATTTCTAATACTCATTTCTTCTTTTAACATTTTTGTACAATGATTTCCTGCTCTTACGTAAATATGATGATGATTTAAAAATATAGCTGTATCCTGAGCAAAAACTCCTTCAATATTAAATGATAAAATACCACTATCACTATTTTCATTATACATTATTATATTAGGAATCTTCTTTAGTTCACTTACTAAATATTTTTTTAATTTCATTTCATGTTCATGAATTTTATCAACACCTATTTTTTGTACATATCTAATAGCTTCCCCAAGTCCTATTACTTCAGCAATAGGAGGTGTTCCTGCTTCTAATTTTGTTGGTACTTCTTTTAGTTCAAAATCACCAGTTGAAGCAAATTCTTGATTCATTCCTCCACCATATTTTAGTGGTTCCATTTCTTTTAATAAATCATATTTACCATAAAGTATCCCAACTCCCGTTGGTCCAGCCATTTTATGTCCAGAAAATCCTAGAAAATCAATATTATCTCTTTTTACATCAATTGGAATATGTGAAGCAGCTTGAGCAGCATCTACTACAAAATAAATGTTATGCTTTTTACATATTTGCCCAATTCTCTTAGTATCACGAATATCTCCTACAACATTACTTATATGTGCAATAGAAATTACTTTTACATCATCAGTTATTTCTTTTTCTAACTTATCTACACTTAAAGAATAATCTTTCTCAAGTGGTACGTATTTAACCACTACTCCCATTTTTTTAGCAAGTACTAAATAAGGTAAAACATTTGAAGCGTGTTCAGCTCTATCTGTTAAAATTACATCACCTTTTTTTAAATGATTTTTTAAAAATCCAAACACAATCATATTTATACTTTCAGTTGTTCCACTAGTATAAACTATTTCTCTTTCATCATCGGCATGAATAAAATCTTTAACAAGACTTCTAACCTCATCATAGTATTTATTAGTTATAATTGCTGAATCATATTCCCCTCTATGAATATTAGCTGTATGATTTAAATAATAGTCATTAATTTTATCTACCACACATTTAGGTTTTAACGTAGTAGCACCATTATCAAAATATACAATATCTTGTTTTAACATAGGAAAGTCTTCTCTATTCATACTTTTCCTCCTTACTATAACTTATCTATTTGTTTTAAAAAATCTTCAATTGACTCTAATTTAACATCATCATGAATTAAAAATCCTTTAATTAACATTTTAGTCGCATTATCTTTAGATATACCTCTACTATTTAAATAGAATAAAATATCTTCTTTAAAATTACCAATATAAGCGGCGTGATTAGCAATAGAATCATAATTATCAATTATTAAATTAGGCTCTATACTACTTTTACCCGTCTCTAAATTAATAATTTTATTATCTTGATTACATAAACAATTACTAGCTTGTTTTGGAATTATACCATCAACTCTAAAATCTAATCTATTATCTTTAGTATTAACTCCATGATTTACTACATTACTTTCTGTATTACTTTCTTCATGATGAATTTTTATATTAAAATGATTATTATGATGATTAATTGTACTAAAATAATATTCTACTTTGGCGTGTTCTCCTTTTAAATAAATTTCCACATCAGAACTTTTATCTACTACAAAATGATAAACTTTTAAATGTGCATTCTCTTCTAAAATGTAACAAGTATTTTCTTCTTCTGTTAAATAGATTTCCTTATTTGAATTCTTTTCTACTAATATTTTATTCATTAGTATCACTTTCTTCTACGCCATTTATACTATCATAACCATTTTTCTCCACAAATGCTGCTAAAGAAGCATCTCCAGTTTTCTTAATATTTCCCTCTTTCATTATATGAACATAATCAGGATGTAAATATTTTAAAATTCGAGGATAATGAGTAATTATTAACACAGAAGTATCTTTATTTTCTTTTAAATAATCATTAATATTTTCACACACAATTTTTAGACTATCAACATCAAGACCAGAATCTATTTCATCTAAAATAATTAATTTAGGTTTCAAAACTTTTAATTGCAGAATCTCATTTTTCTTTTTTTCTCCACCAGAAAAACCTTTATTAACTGAACGATGTATCATATCTTTACTAAGTTTAACTTCATCATAAGCTTTTTCCACAGTTTTAATAAATTCATATAAATTAGTTTTTTCACCTGTTACTTCATTTAAAGCTGTACGTAAAAACTCACTATTAGTAACTCCTTCAATTTCAGTAGGATCTTGCATAGCTAGAAAAATACCTAATTTAGCACGTTCATTAGTTTTTAAATCATTAATCTTTTTACCTTCAAATAATATATCTCCATCTAAAACCTCAAACTTATAATGACCTAAAATAGTTTTAGCTAAAGTACTCTTTCCGGTTCCATTAGGTCCCATAATTACGTGTACTTCTCCACTACCAATATTTAAATTAAAATTATTAAGTATTTCTTTATCAGTTTCTACTACTCTGACTTTTAAATTCTTTATTTCTAACATAATATCACCTTTAAACATTTTTTATTATACCACAAATTAAACTAAATTTTCGGTTATTTCGTACATATAATAACACAATTTGAAACTTTTTTAAAGTAAAAGAAAAAACGCCCAAAAGCGTTTATTTCGGTTCTATAATAAATAGTGTTGGTGAGTAAAAATCACTAACACTATTTTTAGTTAATAAAAAGAGTCATTA